>CAVZUP010000174.1:0-42334 GCA_963778255.1 uncultured Acidobacteriaceae bacterium | reverse complement strand
GTTTCCAACGATCCCTTTACCAATCCCTGGGGATCTACGCTCGGACCTGCTCCCAGCGGCAATCCAGCAAGCATCGATCAATATCTGCCCAACGAAGCCGGCATTATCAATGGCCAACAGCTCTTCTCCTTCGCCACCTATAACCGCGCCAACAAGCTGCCCTACACCATCAACGACACGCTCGACATTCAATGGCAACCGCGCAACGATCTGGCTATCGAGATCGGATACGTGGGCAACCTCGGCCGCCACGAAGTGATTCCCATCCCCTTCAACCAGCCCGTAATCGCCAGTCCATCCAACCCCAGCCATCCCAATTCCCAATACCCGCAGCAATACACATACGGCTATACCGTGGGCGGAATTAACCTGCCGAATAACCAGCCATTCCTCGCCAACTTCGAAGGCGGCAACGTGGACCTGCGCGTCCCCTATATCGGTTATTCGGCGGAATCGGAGCGCTACACCGCCGCTGGCGTCTCGGCCTACAACGCACTCCAGGCGCACATCGAAAAGCGCATGAGCCACGGACTGCAACTCGGCTTCTCCTACACCTATTCTCATTCCACCGATGAGCAGAGCGGCATGGGCTTATTCTTCAACGGCAACAACCCGCTGAACCTGCGCTCGGCTTACGGATCGTCCGATTTTGACCGCACCCACGTTTTCAATGTCAGCTATGTCTACGAGTTGCCTAAGTTTTTCCCTGTGTCTTCGCTGAAAGGCAAAGTGGCGGATGGCTGGTCCCTTGAAGGCAGCACTGTGATCCAAAGCGGCCAGCCCTACAGCGTCATCGACTACACCGGAGCAGTGGGCAGCATCTACTACAGCGTCTTCGACGGCATCACCAATCCGGTCGTGCCGCTCGCTCCCGGCTGCACGGCAAAGAATGCCGTCACTGGGTCTACGGGCGCTTTTGGAAATGGCGACACCGCCCTCAAATCTTCCTGCTTCACACTTCCCTTGCTAAACCCAGGGGATCTCAATGGCGCGATTCCCGCCGGCGATACTTTCGAAACCAATTTCACCAACGGCCAACGCAATATCTTCCGGCAATCCTGGCAGAAAGCCGCCCAGATTTCCTTTGTCAAGCTGACTCAGCTCACCGAGCGCTATTCCTTGAAATACACTTTCGATATTTTCAACCTGACCAACACCACCAGCTTTGACATCCCCATCGACGACGTTTCCCAGAACCAGTTCTACAACAATTACCCGACTGCAGGGACCACACCTCTGCCCACTGGTTGCGGCACTGCGAACCCAGTCAGCGGTTTCTACAACTGTCCCTCCGGCCTGGGCATCGTCAATAAAACCATCGGCGCGCCCCGTCAGATCCAGATGACCCTGCGGGTGCTGTTCTAGTTAGAGTGACCGTCCGAATTTGCTGGGGTGTAGGGACAGGCGAGGCCGCCCGTCCCTACACCCCAGCCGTCATTCTTCTCCGATGTCTTCGTTCCACACCTCGGGATTGCGACGGATGTACTCGCTCAATAACGAAGCGCATTCCGAAGAGTCGAGATCAATGACCCGCACTCCAAGCGACCGGAGCCATTCCACACCGCCCTGAAAATTGCGGCTTTCTCCGACGATCACCGTGCCGAATCCAAACTGCCGTACCAGCCCGCTGCAATACCAGCACGGCGCCAGCGTAGTAACCATAATCAGGTTGCGATAGCTGCGCTGCCGTCCCGCATTGCGGAAGGCATCGGTCTCGCCATGCACCGAAGGATCGCCGTTCTGCACCCGACGATTGTGGCCAGACCCAATGAGTCTTCCCCCGGCATCAAAGATCGCGGCTCCGATCGGAATCCCGCCTTCGGCAAGTCCCTTGCGGGCTTCCGCCAGCGCCACCGCTAGCATCGCAGCATGATCAAGTTCAGCCATAACGTAAGCACTTTCTAAAAGAGATTCCACAGGAACTGGTTGTACACGTCGTGGTGATACTGCACTTCCTGCGGCTTGACGAACGTGCCCAGCAACCGCGGACAGCGATCAGCCGACGCTTGCTTTAGATCGGCATACCGGCCCTTAACGTCTTCCCCCAGAATCTCCGACGTCCAGTTTGCCTTGCGGAAGTTGTCGATCGCGTCATAGATGTTGTCGGGCAAATAGCGCTCCGCCTGGCGCAGGTTCTTGATCTTCGATGTTTCTCCGTCCAACCCCGTCTTGAAGATCGAATACATCACCATGTAAGGATTGGCGTCGGGACTCACTGAACGCACTTCGACCCGCATACTCTTCTCGTTGCCGATCGGGATGCGAATCATCGAACCGCGATCAACCGGCGAGGCCTTGATCTGGTTCGGCGCCTCAAAGTGCGGATCCAGTCGCCGGAAGGCATTCACGCTGGCATTCAGCATCAGGCAGATATCATTCCCGTGCGTCAGAATGCGGTCAAGAAATTCCCACCCGAACTTACTCAGCTTTTCTTCGCCCTTGGCATCCCAAAACAGATTCTTCCCGCTCTTGCTGATCGAAACATTGGTGTGCATACCGCTGCCGTTCACGCCCACCACCGGCTTGGGAAGAAACGAAGCGGTCAACCCCATATGCGTCGCCACCTGCCGGCAAATCAGCTTATACAGTTGGATTTGATCGGCCGCCGCCACCACTTCGCCATAGCTGTAGTTAATTTCAAACTGCGAGGGCGCAACCTCAGGATGATCCTTCTCATTCTGGAAGCCCATCGCCCGCTGCACTTCCGCGCTGGTATCGATGAACGTGCGCAGCGGATCGCCCGGCAGCGAGTGGTAATATCCGCCAGTATTCACGTATTCGAACTTGCCGGTCTGGTAATAATTCCGCTCGGCGTCTTTTCCCTGGAAGATGAAACCCTCAATCTCGTTCGCTGCGTTAAGTGTGTAGCCCTTCTTCTCGTGCAACCCAGCAGCGAAAGTCTTCAAGACACCGCGGATATCGGCCGCATACGGTTCTCCGCCCTTGTCAATAACATCGCCGAACACCAGCACTTTGCCTGGACCAAATATATCCGCCGGCCCCCAGTAGAAAGCGCTCCAGTCGATGCCCAGCCGCAAATCGCTCTCCCGCTGCGCGGTAAAGCCGCGAATCGACGAGCCATCGAAGGTCAGGTTGTCCCAGCTCTTCAACAGGAATTTCTTGTCGTAGTCCAGCATGTGCAGGCGCCCTTCCAGATCGCTGAACAGCACCGTCAGCGCCTTGATGCGCGTCTCATCGGTCAGGTACTTCAGCCGCTCTTCCTGAATCTTGTGCAGGGCAACGCGGTTCTTTCGCTGTTCTTTGGCGTTCAGATTCAATTGTTCGAGTTCGTCGTACGGGATGGCGAGAAAATTTCTCAGTTCTGTCGACATGGATCTCCTTGTGGGCAGGGCAAGCCCCTATGGATTGATTGCATAAGTACCGGAAAACAGGGTACCTCGCGGGAAGCAACCGCGCCAATAGGCAAGCAGGCAAAATATGAATCCTCGCCATCTTGATTCTTGGATGTTCCCAACTTCGCTTGGCTGTGCGTCCGCGTTTATCGGTCTCATAAATTTCATTTCTCAAAAGAAACTTCGATACAGCCGACTCAAACTATGCGTTGGACGAGCACTAGCTCGACCGCTAAGGTCGTCTTTCTGGCAGCGACCTCATAACGATCTGTGGCACGTACCAGGAGCGAAAGAGGAAACTCTATGAGAAATCGCTCCCCTATCGGAGCCGTAGTCATACTTACAAGTCTTTTGCTGGTGCCTGCTGGCCTAGCCCAGGAACAGGCCAGCACACCGCCCACGAACGAAGCGATCCTGCACCACATGGAAGAACTGGAGCGGGAAGTCAAAGAACTCCGCGCGGAAGTCACCGCCCTGCAAACCCCACCGGCAACGGCCACAGTAGCCGCAACGGCTGTGCCGCGGAGCGACCTCGTAAGTAGCGCCTCCGCCGCCGCACCGGCGACGCCCGGTACGCTGCCTGCTCCGCCGTCGCTGGCGGGATTATTGGGCCCGACCTCCCTGAGCGGATTCGTGGACTTGTATTACGGCCAGAACTTCAATAATCCCGCAAACCAGGCCAACGGCCTGCGCTTCTTCGACGGGGCGACCAACCAGTTCGGCCTGAACATGGTGGAGTTGGTCGTCGACAAAGCTCCCGACGCATCGAACAGCCGCACCGGCTATCACGTCGCGCTTGGCTTCGGCCAGGCGATGAATGTAGTCAACGCTTCTGAACCCAAAGCCGGCTTAAATTTCGACCAGTACCTGAAGGAAGCCTATTTCTCCTATCTCGCGCCGGTCGGCAAGGGATTGCAGGTTGACGTCGGCAAATTCGTCACGCCAAACGGCGCCGAAGTCATCGAGACCAAGGACAATTGGAACTACTCCCGCAGTCTGCTTTTCACCTATGCGATTCCGTACTTCCACTTCGGCATGCGGGCAAAATACGCTTTCAACGATAAGTACTCGTTGACTGGTTTCTTTGTGAATGGCTGGAATAACGTGCTCGACAACAACACCGGCAAAACGTATGGCATGAGTTTTGCCTGGAATCCCAATAAGAAATTTGGAGTTGCACAAACCTACATGGCCGGGCCTGAGGAGGCGAACAACGCCTTCTGGCGCCAGCTTAGCGACACGGTCATCACCTATTCGCCCAACGGCAAGCTATCGTTCATGTTGAACGGCGACTACGGACGGGGCGACCACATCGTTACCTATACTGAGGGTGAGACCCTCCTATTGGCCCCGGTGTACTGGACGGGAGTTGCGGGCTACGTCAAATATGCCTTCAACGGCAAATCTGCCTTCGCGACCCGCTACGAATACTATGACGACCACGACGGGTTCACGATTGGTACCCTTGTCCCGACCCACATCAACGAGTTCACCACTACGCTGGAGCGGGTCATCGCGGGCCACATTATCAGCCGATTCGAATTCCGCCGCGATATGTCGAGCCAGCCCAATTTCCTGAAAGGCAGTACCCCGGTGATGGATCAGAATACGATGACCGCGGGCCTGGTCTACACCTTCGACACCCGCGAAGCCAAGTAGAGAGGCGCCGCGCGCGACACGAAAATGTTTTCGATCACGACAAACCTAGGAGAACAAAATGGCTGAGAACGCAACGGAAATGAAACAGACGGTAGGCCTGACCGGGTTGACGATGAACGCCATGGCGCTCATCGCGCCGGGAGCATTTCTATGGCTAACCTTCGCTGGGCAGGCAGCTGCGGGAGCAACCGCACCCTCCATGTGGATGGGCATCGTGTTTGCTACGTTGTTGTGCCTTGCCACCGCCGTCTGTTACGCCGAGATGGCGAAGCTCTATCCCGGAACCGGCAGTTCTTATTACTTTGCCGAGCAATCCTTCCTCAATCACGATAAGGCTTGGCCTTATGCCCGGCTGGCCAAGTTCATCGTCGGATGGGGCTCGCATCTTTACTACTGGATCTATCCCGGCGTGATGGTCGGCGTCATCGGAGTCATCTCCGGCTACTTAGTCGGAACGCTATGGCCGAATTTCATGAGCGCTTCCAATCCCGGCCCCATGTTCATGATGGCAGTTGCTATCGTGTTCGCGTTTGCCGTGTCCTATATCGCGCACCGCGGCATCACCGGTTCGACCTCGGTGAATATCGGGATCAACGTGATCCAGATCAGCGCCTTGATTGTGTTCGCGGTGGTCGCGCTTGGCTACCGTGTGAACCATCCCCCTGGCAGCGTGGCCTTCCAGTTCGATGCGCAAACCAGTGCCGCATTTAATTGTGAATTTGCCACCACGAAGACCCTGGTGAATGGGCAAAGCACCGACACCATCGTGCGCGCCTCCGACGGAACGCCGCAGTGCGCCGTGGATGCAGCCGGCAAACCCGTGCCCTATCGCATCAGTTATCCGGAGAAGGATTCCAGCGGCGCCTTCGTCTCTCACCCCACGGCACGCTCGGTCGTAAGCATGCACAATTTCGGCTGGATGTTCGTGCAGGCCACTATTGCGATCCTTATTCTCGTCGGCTTTGAGTCTGTTACCTCGATGGGAGGCGAGGCCAGGAACGCCAAACGCGACGTCCCAATCGCGGTCATAGTCTCGCTGCTCGTGCAGGGCTGCTTCTGTTATATGTTCGAGTATTTTGCCGCCAATTACTTTCTCAATAGCGGCTATCCCATGAGCTTTGCCGGAGCTTCAGCCGCGCCCATCGGCGACATGATGACCATCGTCGGCGACGCGCTGTTCGGCGCCGGCCATGGACGCATCTTCATGCTGGTCGAAGCCGCCACCGTATTTCTGGCGCTCATCGGCACGACGCTGTCCTGTATCAACACCGGGGCGCGCGTGACCTACGCCATGGGCCGGGATCAGGAGGTCCCGGAACACTTCGGTATGTTGCACGGCAAGAATCTCACCCCACATCGTGCCATCTGGACACTGGCGGCGATTTCAGCCGTCATCGGCTGCATTACCGTGGCGGTGTTCTTTGGCGACGGCGCCGCCCCCTCCGACTCGGCCATTCAGGCCTTGCCGCACGGCTTCTGGTCGAGTTTCGGATACACCACGCATGACAAAATGGCGGCGTTGCCCAACACCTTCCTGACCACGACGTTGGCGTCGAACTTCGGCACGTTCTTGTTGTACATGCTGAGTTGCCTGACCTGCATCGTCTGCTATCACAACCATCCGAAGTTTAAGGTTGTCCGCCATCTGCTGATTCCCGTCTTCGGATTGCTCGCCAACCTGGCCTGCATGATTTTCTATGTCGTCGGCCCTTTCATGGGGTACGGCACCAAGATGGAACCGCTTCTGGCGCTGGGGATCGCACTCGTCTGGGGCATCTACGGCGGAATTTACTTCTTCCGCATCAGCAAGAGCGCTGGCCGCACAACCCTGATTAAAGATCGTGTGACCACCGCATTGATCTGAAAGTGATCTGAAGCAGATTCTTGCTGGTAGTCGTGCGACGCCTGGCAGCCGCAAAGGTTGCCGGGCATCCGCACGTCGGGAAGAATCGATTCCGAAATGGTCCTTCGCATCCAATCTTTCGATAAGATATCCTCATTCCGAAACCGAATAGCGTCGAAGGGAATCCCGCCGCTGTTCACCGCAACTAAGCATGTTAGACGTTGAATTTTCCGAACTCTCCGACCCCGGCCGTGTGCGCACGCGCAATGAGGATTATCTTGGCCACGTCGTTCCCGGCTCCCCCGCGCAAGCCCGTTCGCATGGATGGCTGTTCGCGCTAGCCGATGGCGTCGGCGGCCAGCGCCAGGGAGAAGTCGCATCGCGCGCCGCCATCCAGGAAGCGCTCGCCGGATTCCGCCGCGCGAAAGAGGGAGCTCCCCATAAGGACGTGGTCACCCAGATCGTGCAATCCGCCAACGCTCGCGTCTGCGAATCTGAAGCCCTCTCCGGACGCTCCGGCTCGGGCATGGCTTCGACCATCGTCGTCGCAGCGTTACGATTCGATCGCGCCACGGTGGCTCACATCGGCGATTCGCGTTGCTATCTGATACGCAGCGGCGATGCCAAGCCCGTCACGCGCGATCACACCATCGCCGCCGACCAGCAGCGCCTCGGCCTGCTCTCCGCCGAAGAGGCCGCCGAGTCGTCCCAGCGCCACGTCCTGAGCCGATCACTAGGAATGAACCTTTTCGTAAATGTCGAAGTCGATGAGGTCCAGCTGCTGGCTGGCGACGTACTGCTGCTCTGCTCCGACGGATTGCACGGTGCGATCACCGCCGCCGAGATGGCCGAGGCCACCCGCCGCCACCGCGATTTAGCCGACGCCGCACAGGAACTCGTCAACCGCGCTAATGAACAGGACGGCAGCGACAACATCAGTTTGCAGTTAATTCGCGTCCGCGGCATAGAACGCATGGGAATGTACCGCGGCCGCCCGTATAAGCTACGCTAAGTGTCAGATTGCGTCAGAGACAGTCCTTACGCATTTTTTACGAAAGTTCTGAAATGATAGCGGCACATCAGCTCGATAGGGGTTCAGCCGCTTGCCCATCATCTATGAAACCGATGCGCTCACGATGACTATCCACGCCGGCGACCAACTGGACCACTACCGCATTGAAGCCCTGGTTGCCCGCAGCGGCATGGCCTCCATCTTCCGCGCCACCGATCTCAACACCGGCCGACCGGTTGCCATCAAGATCCCACATCCCGAAGTCGAAGGCGATCCCGCCCTGTTTGACCGCTTCCGCCGCGAGGAAGAAATCGGCAAGCTGATGGACCATCCCGGCGTGATGAAGGTTTTCTCCGACGACGACCGCAGCCAGGTCTACATGGTCATGGAGTGGGTCGACGGCCAGCTGCTGCGGAAGATTCTCGGCGAACAGCCGAAACTGCCGCCGGAGCGCGCCGTCCACATCACCCTGCGCATTCTGGACGCACTCGACTATATCCACTCCCACGGCGTGGTTCATCGCGACATGAAGCCCGAAAACGTCATGGTCGACGACCACGACAACATCAAGCTGATCGATTTCGGCATCGCCGGCAGCGCCGGAGCGCGCCGCCTAACCTTCGCCAAGCTCTCGCCAACCATGGGCACGCCCGACTACATTTCTCCCGAGCAGGTTAAAGGACAGCGCGGCGATGCCCGCAGCGATCTCTACGCGCTGGGCGTGATGTTCTACGAAATGTTAACCGGCAAAGTGCCCTTTTCCGGCGCCAATCCCTTTCTTATTATGAACGACCGCCTGCTGAACAACCCCGTTCCGCCGCGCGAAGTCGATCCCGCCATCACCCCGCAATTGCAGGAGATCATCTACCGCGCCCTCGAACGCGAGCCCAAGAACCGCTACGCCACCGCCCGTGACTTCGCCCGCGATCTCGAGCATCCCGATAAAGTCGGAGTCACCGACCGCCCCGAATTCCGCAACTGGAAAGATCGCCGAACGCCGTGGGCAAAGAAGATCCTGTTCTACCTGCTGATCGCACTCATTCCCATCGTGATCTTCGGACTGCTGCTTTACGTGGCCCGCCACAGCTAGCAAGCAGTTTGCCGGGAGACAACGCCGAACGCCGTTAGCAACGCCGCCAAGACTTCCCTGTTCACCCCGCGTCCCATACAGTGTGCCGGGTCTACTGGGCTTTGGGTTCTTTCCTCTTCTCCTCCGAATCCACTGAAAACAGCATGTAATGATCGTAGCTGTGTTTGCGATAATAGCGGTGCTTGTGATAGTCGAGATAGATTTCTGCGCTCTTCGGAAGCCACAACTCCAAATTCTTTTTTGGAAACGCGACTGGGCCGTACTCTACGACTTGTTGCTCGCTCATTAACTGGATCTCCGGAACCGGACGTACCAGTTCCGATTCGATCCGCACAATCTGAAAGTTATCCGCCGCAATCCAAGCGCGGCCTTTCAACCGCACCGGAAAGCTCTGGCCACCGACAAAGAAAAGGTGGAATGGGGGCCGGCCTTCGCGTTCCTTAAAGTGAACCAGCCACGCTGCCTGATCATGCCACTGTCCCAGCCCTTCGCAGGTCATCTCGAAATCTTCCAGCCGGGTGGGGTGAAACACCAGAGCCAAGCCGGCAAACCCACTGGTGTCGCCGATCTCGTTGGGAGTGTTATCGCTCGCACCGCGCTCAGACCGGAATTCGCCGATCGCAACAAACCCTGGCTGCTCCTCCGAAACAGAAGCCTCATAGTCGTAGTCTCGAGTTCCCGTCGCAGCGGGATATCCCATCTCATCCACCTGCTTGTGGAGCACGTGCTCGTCCGCCGCAATTCGCGAGACGTTGTCTGCCAGTTCTTTCACGCGCCCGCCTGACATCTCCATCACATTCTCATACGGACAGCTAACGCCAGCAGCGACCGGCGGCATGATTTCGTCGATTCCCGCGGGCCGCCACGCCTTGACCGAGAGCCCCGGTTCAGTAGTGGCGCGCAGAAAGTCGACGCCGGACGAAGGCGTCGCGCTCTTACCCTTAGTATCGGCATCACGGACCGGATCGGTGTCCACTCGCTCGAGCGTGGCGATCAGATCGCGCACTTTGGGAGCGACAGGGTTCTTGGGTGAATCCTGCACGAAGGTTTTGAGTGCCTGGATGCCCTCTTCCTTCTTCCCCAGATTCACCAGGGCTTCCCCCAGCACCAGATTCGCCGTGCTGGCCCCAGCTTTTCCCCGGGTGATGGCCAACTCTGCCTGTTGCCGTGCTCCCTCATACTTCGTCTGTTTCAGGTAAGCATCCGCTAATAAGCTGTGCGCCATCCAATACTCGGGCTCGGCGTCCACCGCTCTTTCCAGAGTTGCCGCTGCCCCGGAATAGTCCTCTTGCAAGAGCCCCATGCGACCCAGTAACGTCAACGCCTGCACGTGACGGGGATTGAGATTGGAGGCATTCTCCAGATAGATCCTTGCCCGGCCAAGGTCGTTTTGCTGATAGAACACATATCCCAACAGATAATTCAGATCCGAATTCGACGGCGCCAGCATGTGAGCCGCCTGCAATTTCTTGCGCGCGTCCTCGAGATTCCCCGCCTTGAGAGCGGAAACGCCATGCCTGGCGTCTTTGCGCGCCTTGGAGGGCATTGCGGCCTCTGTGATGCTCAGGTCGACCGCCTCTGGATCACGATGCAGTGCGACCTCGAGCCGAACCGTATCTTGTCGTGTAGCGGTCAGGAATTCCTTTCGCTCGCTCAAATATCCGACAGCGCTTATCTCGATTTCGTAATTGCCGAAAGGCAGGCCGAGTCCGGCCACCGATTGATCGTCGGTGGTTTTCCAGACAACGTCGTGAGTGGACTGGTTGGTAATCTTCAAGACCGCCTGCCGATCCAGGTGGGCCTTGCCGTTCTCCGAGAACACGGTAATCATCACCAGTTCCTCGCCACTGTGGAGTTCGTACGAGTGGAGTTCGTTCATTCGCACTGTCCTCCCCATTGTCTCGTTCATTGTTGCCTCCCCCGGTGACTCATACTGGGCCTGCCCCGAGGCAGGCCTCACCAGAAGGTGGAGGAGCAGGAGAGCTCCGATGAAACGAGTAGCTGTGATCCGCAGCGCACTTTGAGAAACCATAAGACGACCGGTCGGTATTATGGCACGCTGGTCAGTTGGGTTTCCGTGACTTGTGAACAGGTGTTATTACTCGCAGAATTGGCCGACTTCCGCAACTGTAGAGATCGCCGAACCCCGTGGGCGAAAAAAGTCCTCTTCTACCTGCTGTCAAGAGGCTAGACCGCCCATTTGGGAGTGATTGGCCCCGGCGGTATGCAGGATGATCCCGATCTGTTGCTGCCGGCGATGAAGGAGCTGCGGGAGGAACAGGAGCGCAGGCGAGCAATGTGATGGCTGGAGCAAAGACCAAGCTGCTTGCGGCGGAATCCCGCTCATGGCAAAGTGAGCGGTGAGTGGGGCAACCGGCAGTTCTGAGAACCTCACCGCTGCAGAAGGTCGTCCCCGTGGATGTCAAACTCCGGATACGCGCCCGCGCCCAGCTCGAACAAATCCATCCCCTGCAATTCGCCTTCGCGCTCCACTCGCTGCCGGTAGAGGCGATCCAGCAACCAGTTCAATCCATAGGTGAGCGGCAGCACAAGGCCGAGCAGGGTCGCGATTCCCACCAGCTGCGCCAGCCACTGGCCGTCAGGACCCGCATTGGTCAGCAGAGCAACCGCCAGCACTCCCCATAGGCCGCCGACCGCATGGACCGAAACCGCGCCACCCGGGTCGTCGACGGCAAGATGAAACTCCAGAAAATCCGCAGCCATGACCACCAGGATCCCCGCCACCCCGCCGACGATCATGGCAGCCGCTGGCTTTAAGAACGCTGCCGCCGCGCTGCTCGCGACCAGTCCTGCGACCCATCCATTGGCGCTCAGCGAAGCGTCGGGACGCCCAAACCGGACTCGCGTCACCACCACCGCCGCTAATCCAGAAGAAGCCGCGCACAACGTGGTATTGACTGCAATCAACACAACGCGCCCCGGCTCGACGCCGAGAAACAGCATGGACCCGGCGGAATTCAGCGCCATCCATCCGATCCAGGCAAACATGCACCCCAGAAGGACCAGCACCACATTATGTCCAGGAAGCGCGGCTGGCATTCCCTCCGCCGAAAATTTTCCGCGACGCGGTCCCAGAATCCATGCGATCGAAAGCGCCGTGACCCCGCCGACAACCTGAATTGTGCTCGAGCCTCCGCCATCCACAAAGCCTCGTCCCAAGCCGCAATTGGCGCCAAGTTGCGCCAGCCATCCTCCGCCCCAAACCCAGTGCGCAAACAGCGGATAAGTCCACCCCGCAAGCAGCGCCGTCGAAGCGCAGATCGCGCCCAGCCGCCAGCGGTCCGCGCCCGAACTCAGCGGGATCATTCCTGCCAATCCCACGCTGAATATCTGCAGCAAGACCACCAGCGCCGCCGGAGAAAGATCCAGCCGCAACCCGCGCAGAAAGAACGGCTCGGCCGCAATCCATCCCCAAGACTTGCCCGCGACCACGAGCACATGTTCTGGACGTCCAGCGAAGCCTTGCCAGGCGAACCCGACAATCACATATGCCAGCGCAGCTACCGCCGTTACCGAGAGCGCCGCAACCATGGCATGAGCTGCGCTCCGCGATCTCCCCAAGCCAGAATTGATGAGCGCCAAACCCGCGCCGGCCAGCGGCACCACCAGGATGAGGAACAAGCAGAGCACCGCGGAAATTTCGTAGAAAGGCACCGAAGAAGGAGCCACCAAGGGCGTCACTCTCCTTCCACCGGCAGAACCAGGTGAGAACGAACCGCGAGGGCGAGCCCGAACAATTCCACCGCCATGCCAGCCAGCGCGAATCCGGCGCGCGCCGCGGCCGAGGGCAGCAAGGCAACGGCAGCAACCACAATCGCCCATCCCGCAACCAGCAATAAGAGACCGGCGAGTTTCATAGCCTTCTGTCCCCTCGAACTATATCTCGAACTACACCTTGAACTCTACCGCGCTAGAATCATCATCCTGCCGCGTCGCGCCCTCAGCGGCTAAGCAGTTTGCTGAAAAAGTGTTTTCTCGGCGCGGCACTCCCTCAGCGGCTCAAAGCCGCTATTGATTTAGCGGCACATGTGGCACGAGTGGAACTCGTGCCCTTCCCGTTCGTGCAGGAATCCAGAGTTTTTTAGCAAACTGTAAAGCCGGCACTGAAAATACGTTTATCGCAGCGGTAAACCGCTCCACCCCATCACGCCAAAACCGGGCGTGCTGGGGGCCCCGGCGCTGCGCCACCCAAAAGCAAGACCAAAAGCGAGTTCTTCAGCAAACTGCCAGGAGCGCGCGTTGGCGTTGACCTTGGCCTAACCGCTAAGGCTAATGCGGTAGCAGCCGAGCGTCCAATCGATTTTCTTTATGGTAGCTAGAAATGGAAAGGACCGAATACCGCCAACGTTGGTGTTAGGATGACGGAACGCTCACGGCCTATGAAAGATCTGCTCAATCACCTGGTCGCGCACCGCAGCGGTGCGCTCTTTCTTCTGGCGATCGCCGCGTTTCTGGAAGCGTATGGCGACTCCTGCTTTCAGTCGGCGCTCTATCGCGCGTCCGGGATGAGCCGGACCCTCGCCTTTGTGGGCGGTGCGCTCTCGCTCGCCGCCTATGGACTGGTCGTCAACGCCCCGCGCTGGGAGTTCGGCAAACTGCTGGGCGTTTACGTTGTGCTCTTTTTCCTGCTGGCGCAGATCGTGGCCCGAGTCAGATTTGGCCAGATCCCCACGCTCCCCATTCTGATTGGCGGAGCTCTCATCTGCGTTGGCGGTCTGATCGTCTCGCTCGGATAGCGTCGGGCAAGCCTAGCCAAACCGCCGCCTTTTCTGCAAGTTCGCGGGATGCTTAGAAACCAAAGTCACCTTGGCATCGTCCGCCAAACCACCCATCTGGCAGGCATCGTGCATTTTAACTAGGCAAATGTTGCCGGGTTACTCATGCGTTCTTAATTCTCGATCGTGAAAGCGGGACTGAAACAGTGGAGAAAGTTCTTAGCCAGGAACAGATCGACGCCATGGTGCGGGCAGCTCAGGGCAGAGATGGCGCTTCCAGCCCCAAAACGGAGCATCGGTCGATTGAGCCCTACACTTTCAAGCAGGTCACCCAACTAAGGGCGGACCAGGTTCGCACCATCAATCTGCTCCACGAAGCTTTTGCCAGCAGTCTGGCGCAGTCGCTCGGGCTCTACCTCCGCGTGCCTTTCGAAATCAAGCTGGTATCGGCCGAACCTCTCACCTACTTTGAATTCCTGGAACGAGTACCGGCCATCACCTATATGGTTCCGCTTCACGTTACGCCGATGGAAGCGGCGGTGGCCATGCAGATCGACCACGCCATCGTATCTCCCCTGGTCGATGTTCTTCTGGGCGGAACTGGGCATTGCGAGCCCATGACGAGAGAAGTAACCGAGATCGAAGACCAGCTGATGGAAGCTGTCGCCCGAATCATCTGCCATGAACTGGATAAATCCTGGGCAGGGTTCGGGACCAAGTTTGAATTGCGGCGACGGGTGCCGACGAGCGAGATATCCCATTTTCTGGCGCCTTCGGAGAGAATTCTGTGCTTGAGTTTCGAGGTCAAGCTGGCGGAAACGCAGGGCACGTTGAGCTTGGTGCTTCCGGTTGCGGTGGGCGCGCCTTTTCTTCGCAAATTGTCGTCTGACGGTCCCTCATCGGCTGGGGCTCGCACCACGAAACGTTCGCAGCAGAAGCTCAAAGACAAGATGTCGCGATGTGCGTTCCCGGTGGCGCTTGAGGTTATACAGATCAAGCTCCCTATCCAGTCTCTGTTGGGGCTGGCACCGGGAATGCTCTGCAATCTGGGAGTTCCGGTGCGAAAATCCGCGTCTCTGCTGGTCGCGGGGCGGGAAGTGTTTCAAGGCTCAGCCGTCCGTCAAGGAAAGCAGCGCGCGGTTCGGGTGGGCGAACCGGTCCCGATCGCTGTGGAAGAAAGGCCGTTCTAAGAGATCATGATCGATTCGGAAAGCAGAGCGGACGTTTTTGTCGACTCCATACGGTCGGCGATGGCCGAGGTGTTCTCCCAAGCTCTGGCATCGTCATACACGGTTGCACTGAAAGACCCCGAGAGCCCCGGCCCGGCCGCCGACAATTCGCGGGTGTGCTTTGTTGTGTCAGTTTCGAGCGGGCTTCGGGGAGATGCCGCCATCCGGGTCCAAGCCGCCGACGTCCTGCTGCTGGCGCAGCGTTTTCTCGGGGAGTCGCCGGACCCGGCTCAAGCTCTGAGCTCGGACCATAAAGAGGCGGTGGAAGAACTGTTACGGCAGGTAGCAGGCGTTGCGGCGACTGCAATGAAAGGCCAGTTTGGGGAAGTGAAGCTGGATGTCAGTACCAGGGAACTCCCCAGCTCAGGCGGCGTTACGCTTGCTTTGCTGGCTACCGATGCCTCCAGCACCCCCGCTTTGGAACTTCAGCTGAGCACGGAATTAGTCGCCAGCCTGGAGTCGAACGCAAGCACCCTCGCCAAGGAAGTCCAGAAGGTTGCTGCACCGGATCTAGCTCGGGACAGCGAACGAGGGCTGGACCGGCTGATGGGAATCGACTTGAACCTCTCGCTCCGATTCGGGCAGCGCTCATTGACCCTGTCCGAGATTATTGATCTGAATTCTGGTTCGATCATTGAACTGGACCGGAGAGTGGACGAACCGGCGGAACTTTTCCTGGGGGACAAGCTGATCGCAAAAGGAGAAGTGGTTGTGGTCGATGGAAACTACGGAATTCGCGTTACTGAGGTCCCGGGCGCGCTTATGGCCGCGACAAAATAGCGGTCAACCGGAGTCAATGCCGTCTCGTAAGTCGTTGTGCCCGTCTAACTTGGGTCTCATATTCCAGGCCCAAGCCTGCCAGGCAACAGTTCAAGGCTCAAGTTTGCGTAAGCTTGTGCCGATAGTGTTTTGCGCCTACTTTGGTGCGGGGCTCGGTCTACTTGCTGCTACGGGAACTAGCAATGACCACCCCGAGGAGGAAAGAATGGCTGGTATTAAAGCGCTGATTGTGGACGACTCGTCAGTCATGCGCAAAATCGTCGAACGCTGCCTGCGGCAAGCTGGCTTGGATCTGACCCAGGTTTGCGAGGCTTCCAACGGGGTCGAGGCACTGGCCTTGCTCAATGACAACGATTTCGATCTGATTCTCAGCGACATCAATATGCCGGTCATGGATGGCTTGGAACTGGTCCGGACCATACAAGGGCTGGAGAAGGCCAAGGGCATTCCCGTGGTCATGATCACCACGGAAGGCGGCGAAAAGCATGTTGTCGAAGCGCTGTCCCTGGGCGCTAAAGGTTACATTCGAAAACCATTCACTGCGGATCAAGTGAAGGAACACGTGGTCCCAGTATTACGGAGCTAATCATGGGTTTGCCGTCGGAAGAATCTGGCAGTTACGCCGCGCTGGAACGCTGGCGGCCAATTATGAATGAGGCCGCCAAGGAAGTATTTTCCTTGATGGTCGGTTCTCCACTAACACCTCCCTTGGCCGGCGAGGTTCCCGAAATCGCAGAGGTTACCGGAATGGTTGGGCTGGCCGGTGAACTGTGCGGAATTCTGACCATTCGCTGTAGCGCATCTTCAGCCAAGAAGATCGCTTCGCTAATGCTGGGACTTGCGGACAACGAGGCTGCCGAGCAGCAGAACGATGCTGTCGGTGAGATCTGCAACATGGTGGCGGGCAACTTCAAAGCCAAGATCAACGGCCTTGGAGATAATTGCATGCTTTCAGTCCCGACCGTGATCAGCGGGGACAATTACACCACGCATTCCCTCGCCATTGGCAGCCGCATGGAAGTGCCGTTGCTTTTTGAAGGGGAGCCCGTGTGGTTTAGCCTGGAAACCCGCGACTGAAATTCAGCGGGCCGGTTTACCGATGCACGCGGGTGAAGCTAGGGTTCCACCTTCTCTCTTTCTTTCTGAGCGAACCCAGCTGAACGAACCCGGTTCAGTGGCTGGAGCTTCCCTCGGCGATCTGCAGATCGAGCGAGACCCGCTCGCCATTGATGAGCACGGTTCCCGTGTCCAGCAGTTGCTGGCCGGTGCAATCGTATTTCTCGTAGCAGCGCAGCGAGGAAAGCGGGAAGAAAAATTCCACAGCCTCGCCTGCGCCAGGCGCTGACTTACCGGCCAGGTGGATATTCGTGCTCAGTCCGAGCCCGTCAAAATCCTGCGCATCCTTGAAATAAGCCAGCAGCGGACGGATGAGATGAGCAATGTGTTCGTCGAACGCCGTGGCTGCCAGTTTGTAGCGCGATCCTGAAGCAGACGCGGGCAACGCGGAATTCAGCGACAACTCCAGGTAAATTCCCTGACGGAAAGCAACGAACTTGGGCGGCGCGTAGGCGACAAAGTGGGCCTGCGCATCCTGCTCTTTGACGATGCGATCGAGCACCGGCTGGTTGGAGAGTTGCACGGCGGCCAGCGCCTCCGCCGAGGTGTCGCGGGGAGGCGGCGCTGGCGGTTCGATTGGTTTCGCTGGACTCGGCAAGCTCGGAGCCTTCGCGGCCACGGTTTGCGCTGAGTCCGACGGGGCGTTGCCGGCGGCGTCATCCGCTTGGTCGCCAGCGCGATCGTCGGCGCGGTCCTCCGTGCGATTATCGGCATGCTCATCCGCTGGCGGCGGGGGAACCGCGTCGTTGAGCCAGATTGAGATGGGCTGCGCGTTGAGAAATACCTCGCCCTGCAGCAACGCTGCTTGTTGTGCGGTTTCATCCTTGGCGAAAAGCAGTTTGATGGCGCCGCTCCGCGGCAAAAACACCATCAGGTTTTCCGGGCGCTCCATGGAAACGCCCATCACCTTTCCCATGATGTGGTGCGAAATCTCGATGGCGAAGCCCTGCACATGATCGTTGTTCTGAAATGGCGGCACCACGGCTTTCAGGATCGGCATGACCACGTTGAGAAAAGTGCTTCGGGCGCGGCGGCCGGGAGTCATCTTTTGCGCGGAGTACGCGGCATAGTAGTTGCCCGTAATCGCGAGCACAGTCTTGCCTTTATAGAAGTCGAAGCGAATGGAGGACTGATCCGCGATCTGTTGCTGCGCCTGGTCAAGATCGAGTTTTCGACTGAGATAAAAAGGATAGTCGAAACGATTGGACAGTATGTTCTCGCCCGCCCGGCCCAGTTCGTCCATGTATTGCTGCTGCAGGACGCGCAGGCCGGCGTCCTTGATTTCCACCGGCGAAACAACCTGCGCCAACGACGTGCTGGCCACCACTACGTTGAAAACGAACAGCCCTACACGAAACAAAACGGGGCCGAACCGGCCGGCCCTACTTTTGTGCATACACCATTCCCGCAGCATGATAAGGAGGATCGGAGATCAGGCGAATGTAAGCAATCAGCGCGTCGATCTCACTCTTGCTGAGAGTATAGCCGTAGGGAGGCATGAGTGCGGATTTGTTCAGCGCGGGTCCACCGTGGCTGATGATGGATGCCAAATCGGCATCGCTCATCTTATTCAGCGTGTCACCTTCGGCGAACGGGTGCGGCTTGACATCGAGATTATCGTAATTGGAAACGCGTTCCGGCGAAGACTCGGGATTATGGCAGCGCGCGCAGTATTTGTTGTCGAGCTGAAATCCGAGCTGCTGCTGGTATCCCAGCGCAATTTCTTCGATCTTGAGTTCGACCGGTTTCTGCGTCTTCGCAAGGGTGCGCGCGGTGAGTTGATAGCGGCCGGCCATGCCGCCGAGAGCGACGTTCGTAGTGAATTGTCCGCTGGAATCGGTGAGGCCGCTTGCCGGGTCAAAACTGACGCCCGCGGGTCCGCTGAGTTCCACCAGCGCTCCGGTAACGGCAGTTCCCTGCTCATCGTTGACCTGCACGACCACCGGCTGAGCGAGGACCATGCCGGTCGGACCGATCTGTTTGCCTCCGCTCGACTCAACCAGCGCAGCACCGAACCCTGTGGGCTTTAAGGCTGCGACTGCTCCTGGTTTTCTGGTGCAGCCTCCAATGATGAGTGTGAGGGAGACCACGAAGAATGTCGGCCAGAAGAGTGTCTGCCACTGTCGTTTCATTTCTTCGCCTCCTGCCGGCTGGAGCCCTTTTGTGTCATCAGAAATGCGGTCAGCGTGCGAGCATCTTCGTCGCTCATGTTGCGGTTGGGTTCGATGGTGCCGGAGCGCATACTCTGCGGATCCTTGAGCCAGTGGTAAATCCAGGCTGCGTTCAGCCGCGATCCAACTTGCGTCAGCGTCGGACCGACGTAGCCCTTGTCGACCTTGGTATCGACGATGTGGCAGCCCTGGCAGGCATATTTGGAATAGAAAAGCTGCTTCCCCTGCTCCACTTGCACCGGCGGATAGCCGCTGGAAGGCATCGCGTCGCGGTCGAAGGCCGCCGTTTGATAAACCGTCATGATGTAGTCGCTGAGTTCTTTTGCGTCGTCATCGGAGAGGTTGAACCGCGGCATGCGGCGAATCAGCGCCGGGCACAGTGTTCCCGGGTTTTTCAGGAATGCCTGAAGCCACGTCCGCTGCACTGCACTGCCCTCCCAGGTCAGGTCGGGAGCCATGTCGCCTCCGCGACCGTTGATGGCGTGGCAACTGAAGCAAGCCAAATCCGACATGAGTTGTCCGGCCTTTCCCGCGGGCTGGTAGTTCGAAGGCGGTTTCGACGGAACAGTCAATGCCCTTGGCAAGTCCTGTGCCCGGTCCGTGAAGGCAAGCAGCGCGGTGGTCAAGGCATCGACTTGCGCCGGCGCCAGGCTGAATTGCGGCATCCTTAGCGCCGCTCCAAACGAGCGCGGCTGCCGGATCTTGGCGGCTATGTAGTCCGGTAGAGCGTGCGTCATTCCGGGTAGGAAAATAATCTGCGTCAGCGGCTTGCTTCCGATGCGCGTCAACTCCGGAGCGAAGTTATCCGGCTTCTTGATGCCGTTGATCTCGTGGCAGGAAGCGCAGCCGTTTTCGGTGACCAGACGCTTGCCGTGCGCAATCTGCTCAGGGGTCGCGGGGTCGAGATGAACATTGGCGAGGAAATCCGAATCCGTTTTGTTTTCGAGGAAGCCATTCAATAGGGACAGTTGCGGATCGGTAAAGCGATAGTGTGGCATCGCCGTTCCGGGATCGTACACGCGCGGGTTGTGCAACCATGCCTGCAACCATTCTGGTTTCACTTTGTTACCGACCCGTGTGAGTTCCGGACCGACATCGCCGCCGACAACATTTCCAGCGGCGTTCTGCACGGCGTGGCAGGAAGCGCAGAACGACTCGCCATACAAACTGGCTGCGGCCGTCGGATCGGGCGCCTTCTCATTCTTCGCGACCGGCGCAGTGTCTCCCGGAATCGGCGTGCTGCTGGAAATCAGGAAAGCCGAGATATCGCGCGCGTCGGGATCGCTCAGCTTGAAATTCGGCATGGTTGCGGTGACGGCGTAGGCTTGAGGATCCTTCAACCATGCATAGATCCATTCGCGGGTGGTCTTGTCAGCGACGTGCTCGAGCGAGGGTGGATCATCGGTCGGCTTCATCGCGCTTCCGTCCGGCAATTTAACGGTGTGGCAGTGCACACATCCATAACGCGACAGCAGATTGCGTCCCAGGTTGAGTTGCGGTGTGCCGGTCATAGGAGCGCGATGGCATTGTCCGCAAGACGATTGGACGTAACGCGCGGGCAAAACCGGCTGTTCCCACGCCAGCGTACTGCTGTGGGCTTCTTCGACGGTGGTCGCCGGGCCTTGTCCACGGTGGCACATCACGCAGCCGTATTGATCGAGCGTATGCGGAATCACCGGATGCCGGCGAAACGGCTGCGCGCCGACATCGGCCAGGCTGGCTTCTTTCAATCCAACGTGGCAGGTGGTGCAGCGATCCACCACTCCCAGTTGCGGTAGCCAGATCTGCTGGATGCCATCGTGCTCGTGAAAGTGGCGCTGCAAGCTGACCGCATCTCCCCGGCTCGCCACCAACGCTACATACTGTTTCTGGTAATGACGCCATTCGCTGAAATGATTCTTGGCGGGAGCGATGGCCAGCGAGATCAACAACAGCAGACTGACCACGCCAAAGGCGCGAACCGGATGACCGAACAACGTCTGCCACAGGGAAAATAACCCATTTTTCGATGGCTGCACGTTAGCTCCTCCAGGGCAACACCCAGGACCAACCTGGGCCGCGAAAGAAAGTACCGACTGCGGTGAGCACCGTAAGTTCGAAAAGGAACCAGGTCATGATCCAGAAGGAAAGTGGCTTTGCGGCCAAACCACGCCGGAAGGCCGAATCGGACTGGGGAGAACTTTGCGCCGCCAGCGCCATGAATCCGGCGACGATCAAGGTCGGCACCAGCGCCACGTACACATCAAAAAACAACAGGAACACGCAGAGCGCGGCCGCTGCCACATAGAAGATAAGGACGCGGCGCTTGCGATCTTTCAAGAACAAGCCTTCGGCCTCGATGTTAATGTTGAAATACGGGATCACAATCAGCGCCATCACCACCAGCCCGGGCGCCAGCACTCCCGCGACCATCGGCGGGAAGTAGTGCAGCATTTCCTGCAAGCCGAGGAAGTACCAGGGCGCCTTGGCCGGATTGGGCGTGTGCGAGGGATCGGCAATGCCCTCAAGCGGCGCGTTAAACAACAAGGCCATGGTCACGAGTGCAATCGCAAGCACCTCGATGGCGACGATGGCGCGGAAGAGGACTTCGGGATACGTCTGGACCTGATCCTCGTCTGTAACCTTGACCTGCGCCGAGGTTCTCCGCGTAACAAAGACAACCCGCGTCGGCGATCTGCGGGCATTTGAATCCATGCCGGCGATGAAATCCTTGGGCTCGCTCATGGTGATTATTGGACTCCCTTCGCCGCAGCGGGCAACGCTTCCGCCGCGACCGCTCTAGGCTCGCTTTTTTGCGCGTAGAGGCCGCCATCCTTACGGATGCGCCAGAAGTGCACCGCGACAAACAGCAGCGCCACCAGGGGCAGAATCATGCAGTGCAGCACGTAAAAACGCAGCAGCGCGTTGGCGTTCACCACGTTGCCGCCCAGCATCAGAAAGTGGACTTTGTTGCCCATCACCGGGACCGCGGAGGCAATGTTGGAACCCACCGTGATCGCCCAAAAGGCCAACTGATCCCACGGCAGCAGGTATCCGGTGTAACTGAGCAGCAGCGTGATCAAAAGGAGCAGAACTCCGATCACCCAATTGAATTCGCGCGGCGGCCGGTACGCACCGCGGTAGAACACCTTGAACATGTGCGCGAACACAAGAAAGACCATGGCGTGCGCAGACCAGCGGTGCAGGTTGCGCAGAAACAGGCCGGAGGAAACCACAAACTGCAGATCCTTGGTGTCCGCATAAGCCTGCGGCACCGAGGGATGGTAATAGAACATCAGCGGAATGCCGGTGCCCACCAATATAAGAAACGTCCCGAAAGTCAGCGTGCCCAGATACCAGGTCGTGCTGAAGCTGAGCATACGGGTGCGCACCTTGGTGGAGAAAAGATGCAGGAACACGTTCTGCTGTATGGCCAGCGCCCGGTGCAGAGTGCTCGATCCGGTTCCACTGCGAAATACTGAGCGCCAAACCCGCGTGCCGCGTAGTTCCTCGAAGTAGTTGGTGATTGTTTTCGCCACGCTCACACCCTCAAGAACTTCATAGGCTCAATTTGTTTGGAACGGTCCACCATGAGATCTCCTTCGTCGCTGAGCGAGACTTGCAGCCAAGGTAGTGGTCTGGGCGCTGGACCTTCAATCTTCTCTCCCGGGGTTTTCTTGGAATCAAAAACGTAGAATTTGCTGCCATGACACGGGCATTCGATTCTGCCAACCTCCGGTTTCCAGGCGGTCATGCAACCGAGATGGGTGCAGATCGCACTCAACGAGAAGAACCCTTCCTGCGCGTGGATCAGATAAATTCCGGAGTTCACGTCCAGCGTCACCGAATCGACCGCATAATTTTCCGGCTTACCGGCGTTGACGATGGGAGAGGGCTCATACAAGACGTTGGGCGAGAGAAACTGGTAGGAGAACGCCGCCGTACCGGCAGCGGCGATGCCCAGCGACCCCAACCCCAGCTTTACGAAAAAAGCGCGGCGGTTGAAGTCGTTCCCGGCTTCCGCTGGCTTGATCTCTTTCTCATCAGACATATTTGCCTCTTTTACGTCGGACTATTACTTCGAGCCTCCTACTTCGAGCCTCCGGGCGATTTGGGCCGGAGGGGTCCATCGATGGCTTCCACCGAAATCAATCCGGTCGCCTCGGCGGAGACCAGGTTGTAGGACTCCATGGTGATGGTGCCAACGGGACAGCGCGCGGCGCAGAGTCCGCAGCTAATACACCGCGTCTCGTCTTTCAGCATGGCGGAACCGGTCACAATGCCGAGATCGTCGGCCGCAACTTCATCCAGCTCCACGCCAAACAACTCCTGGTTCTCACGAATGTGTTGCACCGTGTCCGGCTCGAACTGGATGCGATCCAGCGAGACGAGCTCCAGGCATTTTTCCGGACACACGTCCACGCAACCACCGCAGAGAATGCACATGCTGCCGTCTTCGGGAACGCCTTCGAAGACCGTGTTTACCCAGCAGTGCAGGCAGCGCTGTGCCTCTTCCATTGCGGACTGAGCATCGTAGCCAAGCTCAACCTCGGTCACTCCGGTGCGGCGGTCGAGCGGCAGCAAGGGCATAGACGGGCGAACCAGGTCCAACAACTCCAGTGGCATGCTGTGGCGTTTCAGCACTTCTACTTCGATCAAAGGTTCAGGATGCTTTTCGGTCAACAGGAAGTTATCGATGCCAGAGGCGGCGTGCCGGCCGCGGGCCACACTGTCAATGGATGCACGTCCGATCAACACGCGGCGACCCGTGGTGCCATCGCCACTGTCAACCCCGGCGGCAGCTTCCCGCGTTCGATGCAGACGCAGGAACTCATCCATGCCCATGGCCGCGCGCTTGCCGTCCGCCACACTATCGATAATCAGACGCGGGCCGAACACGCAGTCGCCACCGGCAAAGATGCCGTTCGCCGAGGTCATCAGGGTTTGCGGATTCACGGCGATCAGACCGCGGGGAGTCAATTCCACGCCGTCCTCGGGTTTCAGAAAATCCAGCCGGGCTGCCTGGCCGACAGCCATAATAATGGTGTCGCACTCCAGTTGCGTCTCACTGCCCTCGTAGAACGCCGGATTGAAGCGCTTGTTCTCGTCAAAAACCCATTTTGTCTTCAGCGTCTCCAGCGCCACCACTCGGCCATTCTTGCCCAGGATGCGGTTGGGGCCCAGCCCGGGATGCATGATGATGCCTTCCGTTTCGGCCTCTTCAATCTCGTCGAGCGCGGCCGGCATTTCTTCGCGTTTTTCGAGGCAGACAAGATGCACTTCCTGAGCGCCCAAGCGCAGGGCCGAGAGAGATACATCGACCATTTCTTTCGTGGCCACGGCACTCATCGTCTCCAGCGAAGACTCGAGGTCTTCTACTCCAGACGCATGTTGCCGGACCACTTCGCGAGCCGCCGATCGCGCCACATCCATCGCGACATTGCCGCCGCCAATCACCACGACCTTCTTGCCGATGGTGAACTTGTAGCCGAGGTTCACGTTGAGCAGAAAATCGATGCCCTTGTAGACCCCGTCCAGATCGACTCCCGGAATGGTGAGGTCGCGGCTGCGATGCGCGCCCACTGCGATCAGCACTGCATCGAAGCCCTGGCGGCGCAGATCGGAAATCGTGAAGTCGCGTCCGGCCGTGTGATTGAGTTTGAGAGTAATGTCGCCGGTCGCGAGAATTTCGCGCACCTGCGCTTCCACCACATCGCGAGGCAGGCGGTATTCGGGAATGCCGAGGTAGAGCATTCCACCGGCAACCGGAGCCGATTCAAAAATCGTGACGGAATAGCCCATGAGAGCCAAGTCATGCGCCGCGGATAGCCCCACGGGTCCGCCGCCAACGACAGCTACGTTGAAGGGCAGTTGACTCTGGCCGCGGCCCTCGTACACATCGACCGGACGCTTGGATTCAGGGCCGTGGCGCTCCGTCAGAAAACGCTTGAGCGCACGAATGGCAATTGGACGATCGATTTCGCCACGGCGACAAGCGGTCTCACAGGGATGAGCGCAGACACGGCCGCAGATGCTTGCCAGCGGGTTGGGATCGCGGGCGAACTTATATGCCTCCTCAAACCGCCCTTCGGCGATGAGGGAGACGTAGCGACCCGCGTTGGTATGGGCGGGACAAGCCATCATGCAGGGAAAATTGGTGTTTAACCAGTCCCTGTCGACTTTCTTGTCTTTGAATCTTTTCAGCACGTGGCCGTTCCCCAATCGTTCGGCGTTTGCTGGTGGAAAACCGGACGTCCCGCCCGGTAGTGCGGGCGAGACGCCTCTTGCCTCATTCTCTAACTACTTGCTCAGCGTGAAGTCCGCTTTGCTGTCGCCAGCCACACTGACCGGCTTGGTTTGATTCTTGGCGCCTTCATGCCACGCGGTTACGCTGTAGCTGCCATCGGGGACGTTCTCGATCTTGTATTCGCCCGATTTATCCGTCACCGCAAAGTACGGCGTAGGCGACACGACAACATAGCCGGACATCTCAGGATGGACATTGCACAGCAGCGGCACCGCGCCGGGATTATCAAATTTGAATGGACGTTTGTCGCCCTTTGGCCAGGTGCCCAGATTGTGGGTGAGTTTCTTGTTGCCGCCGACGGAGGGCCAGAACACGTTGTGGGCAACACTGTCGCTGTTCAGGAATTGCACGGTCGTGCCCACCTGCACGGCTGTGATATGCGGCTGAAACATCAAGCCCTTCTGATCGATCACGGGCTGCTGAGTGGGAGCGGGGAAGGTCTTGCCTGCGGGTGCTTCCACATAAACAACCGACTCGCCGGCCACGCCTGAAACTTTGCCGCTGATCGTACCTGCGCTCGCAGTCACGCTCATCATTGCAGCCAACGCCACTACCATCACTAGAGTGCGTTTCATTTTTCTCTCCTGATTCTTTTCTGCTTCCGATTCAATCTTTCTGGTGGAAAGCCGGGCATCTCCGTCCGGCTGGACCTTTTTTCCTTTTCTTTAGTAGACGAATTCTAGCGCGCCGGTGGCAGTGTTAGTACGGAATGCCGCCACCGACTGTCCATTTTCGTTGTAGTAGAGGGCCTGTTGCGGACGGAACGCGTACTCAAACGAGGCCTTGATGTTGGGATGAATCAGGAACTGAACGCCGGGTGTAAATCGGTCGCGCGTACTCCCTACCGGCGAGTAGTAATTTGAAGAGCTCGCGCTCACTCCGTTCAGGAAATCTCCCGTGGACTGGACACGGTCCCAGCGCACGATCGTCATCAGCCAGGGCAGCGCGAGATAGTCGGCCTCGAGAAAACCGCCATTGAACTTGGCGGCGCTGCCGGGAATAAATCCGCTGTAGTCGCTGTTGAACGCTTGATCCTGATCGTGCCCATACATGTACAGCCCGAACAGATTGAACGTATGGTAGTTGAAACTGAAGTCTCCGCCGACGCGGTAGAAGGGCTCGCGAGCGGTCAGCAAGGTTTCCGTCCCGGAAGCGAAGCGCTGCACCGAGCGCCCTGCATAATAAAAGGAACCCAGGCTCAGGTAGGTATGATCGCGCGGTCCAGTAGCGCCCGCCGCCTGAATATCGTGGCGGCTCGCTGGATCCTTCTCCAGATTGAAACGGTAAGAGAACCGGGCGTAGATATCCTTGTAGTTGGAGTCCGAGAAAAAGCCCGCTGGCGAGGAGACATTGGCCGGTGCCGCGGCTGCGCCGCCGCTGGTGTTCTGGTTCACAATGGCCAGCGAATAGTGGTAGCCGCCATACTGGTGGCCTCCGCTGAACTCGACTCCCTGGACGGCATCCTGCATGGAGAACTGGTTGTTCACGTTCTGACCGGTGGCGCTCGATCCGATGTTCGCTTCGGTGTAGATGTCGTAGGGACTAATATTGATCGACCGCGCCTGGGTAAACGGCAAGTCCAGTTCGAACTGGCCCACTTTCAGGGTCAATGCATCGGTTGGGAGTTTCAAGAACCGTCCGATGTTGACGAAGCGCAGGTAACCATCGCCAAGAGCGCCATTCGCGTTAAGTCCCGACACGCTCAGGTCGTCATCCACCCAGAAGGCGATATCGCTGCCGAAATTTCCCGCCATAAAGATGCTGAAGTAGCCCGCCTCAAAATCAGTGCGCGGAATGGTTGGGGAAAGCGCCGTTCCGGCCGGCGTTCCGGCAGGAACCTGGTAGTAGTTGTTGGCGTTCCCGCTGGTGTACTGGAAAAACTGGTTGAAGCGCAGGCCAATCTGCGGGATCCCCGGGATGGTGCCCGGATAGATAACATGGGGCCACATATCTTTTTGCGCGGGCGCTCCCAACATGATCGGTGGAACCTTGATGAAAGTTTCATCGTCTTTCGGGAACTTGAATCCCGCATCCTTGAAGGCTTTGCCAAAATCGTTGAGCTTGGGAAAATCAACATGGCAGGTGGTGCAGGAGGTGCCGTACTGGCGAGAGAAGGCCGGAATTGCGTAGTTGCTTCCAGTCAGCAGTATGACCGTGAGCGCGAGAGCAAGAACCACGGGAACCCGATGGCGTGCATCCATTGGATAGTCTCCTTACGATTTCGATACGATTTCTGCGTCACTGGGGCACAATGCTCAGCAGACGCTCTCTACTCATCGCACATAAAACCCAAGAACGTGTCATGCGAATGTAAAGTTCTGATCAAGAACCCTTAATCGTCCCCTCGACTGTTGTGGTTGTGGGTAAATCGCTAATTTGGCTAACGTCTGATTTGGCGAATTATGGGGAAAGCTCTGGAGGTTTGCTGCGTCGAGCGTCACAGCGTGATGTGATTTCAATCACACCCTGAAAAATCGTGGGAGGAATAGAACAAGACCGCTGCGGGTAGGGACACGCGGAACGAGGTGGGCTGATCGGGCGCACGGGCTTGATCCGCTCCGGACACCCATCGGCAGAAGTGAAGTCAAACGGCCGCGGCCGGCCGCTACTGTTTTTGGCTTTGTGCCCCGAAGACAGCATCCACGAGATGCACGATCTCGTCCATGGATGCCTCAATGTCCATCGTGAGCCGAGCCAGGTCGATGTTGGCGAGTTTGGGGTAGTGAGGGACTAACGCCGCCCACGCCGCGTCTCCGGCAAGATCGATCCCCATAACCTCGTAATAACCGTATCCCAGATCGCGAACCCGGCACAGCAGATCACTCAAGTGCACCAAAGACACCAGAGGTTGAGCTTTGTCCGCCATCTTCACGTCATGATGGAACTCGACCACCTCAACGATATCGGAAGGGAGATTCCATTGTTCGGCCAGAATCTTTCCACTCTGACAGTGGGTAAACCCAAATTGCTTTTCCTCGGCCTGATCCAGGGCCAAGCGTTCCTCGGCAGCGGTCTGGACACATTTGCGGAACTCCTCTCCACACACGAGAGAGTTCACCAATATCCCCAGGTCATGCATCAGGCCACCGAGATAGGCTTTCTCCGGGTCCGGATATCCGATGAGCTGCGCCATCTTCCGGCTCACCAGCGCAACCCCCAGAGAGTGCCGCCAGAACACCACTGGATCCAAGGCCCACTTGTCGGCCGGAATGCTCATATTCATGCAACAGCCGAGCAGGATCGCTTGCACCCGTTTCAGTCCCAACGCGAGCACCGCTGACCGGACGGTTTCTGTTTGGCGTCGTCCGAATAAAGGGGAGTTGGCCATCCGCAGGCACTGTCCGGCGATCGTCTTGTCGTAGGACACAAGTTCCAGAACCTTCTCCAGGTCGATTTGATCGATCGGCTGTTCGAGCATCTCGACGAGCGGGCGCACAATCGCCGGTATCGTCGGCATGGCTTCGAGCCCCCTGATTCTGGGACGAAGTTTCTCGAGCCGCTCCGCACTATTGATGACTTGATTCATGGCTTGCCTCCAGCGGTGTATCCGGCTGGCGGTTTCCAGTACCCAATCGTTCCTGGGAAGTGCATCAGCCTGAAGGTATCGTCTACCTGGAACAGGGACTCGGCGTGACCCAAAAATAAATACCCACCGGGGACCAGATTCGAGTAAAAGTGCTGCACGACCTTGCGCTTCGAGCTCAGGTCGAAGTAAATCAGAACGTTGCAGCAGAAAATGATGTCCAAGCCTTTCAAGAACAGCATCTTGCTGTCATCGCTCAAGTTGACGCGATCGAAGCGAATCAGAGCTTTCAACTGATCGCTGGCCTGCAGTCTCTTATCATCTACCCGGGTGAAATATTTTCTTCGCAACAGGTCAGTCGTGTTGCGAAGAGCGTATTCTCCGTAGATTCCAGCCTTCGCCGTCGCCAGGGAATTGTCGTTCAGGTCGGTGGCCATGATATCGAAGGTCCATCCCCGCAACAGTTTTTGACTCTCCTCGAGCAGGAACATCGCCAAGGTATAAGGTTCCTCGCCGGTCGAGCACCCCGCGCTCCAGATTCTCAGGCGCTTGAATCCCAGCTTCGCTTTCGCCTCAAGAAACTGCGGCAGGATGACTCCTCGCAGCGCTTCCAGTTGGGGTGGACTGCGGAACATATAGGTTTCGCCAATAGTGATCTCGTTCAAGAGCAACCGTAACTCCGCATCGCGATTTCCGCGGGCGGTGAGATGCTCCAGGTATTCGGATGGACTATTCGCGTTCATCGCGATCATTCGCCGTGCACAACGCGACGCGAGAAGATACAGCTTTTCTTCTGATTGGTAGATCCCGGAGATTTGATAGATCAAATCGCGGATCTTTAAATATGCGGGGTCTTTAAGGTCGGCCTCGGCTGACAACCCGCTTTTTTTGTCCTTTGCCAAGTCAATGGGCACGTTTAATATCCGATCGCGAACTGTATTTGGTCATCAAGATCATTCTCGGCAACTTCGTAAAGAGATCAACTTCGAGCCGCAGCCTGGGTGTGCTTTGCCAAGTGTTCCCCTGTCTCCACCCGGCGCACGATTTCCGCGCCCACCATCTCCAGGGGATAAACCTCACTTGCCTGTCCCGCGCCCACCACCGCGCCCGGCATTCCCCAGACAACCGAGGTGGCTTCGTCCTGGGCAATAACATCTCCCCCTTTTTCACGAATCCACTGGGAGCCGCGGAGTCCGTCCGCACCCATTCCCGTCAAAACGACCGCCAGCACATTGGCCCCGTAGACCTGGGCGACGGAACGGAACAACACATCCACGGCCGGCCGGCAGGAATTCTCCGGGGGATCGTCGTTCATCGCCAGCACAACATCTTTTCCCTTTCGCGCCACCGTCATGTGGTGGCCTCCAGGGGCAATCCAAACCTGTCCCGGTTCCAATTTCCTTCCCGCCTCTCCTTCATGCACCCTCACAGCAGAAAGCGTATTCAAACGTTCCGACAATAATCGAGTAAACAAGGGCGGCATGTGTTGCACCACCACCACCGGTACCGGAAAATTTTCTGGCAGGCAGGGAATCAACGCGGCCAACGCATTGGGACCGCCGGTGGAAGTGCCGATGGTGACAATGTCGATTCGCTGGGCAACCGGTTTTTTTCGGAGCACAGGAGGAAACACTCGGGGCGGCACAACATGTTTGGGACGACCCGCCAGGGAAACAATCTTGGTTACTAATTCCTGTCGCACCTGCTCCATCGAGTCGGCCAGACTCGTGCTATTGGTGGGCTTGGTAGCGTAATCGGAAGCACCTCGCGACAAAGCGTCCAGAGTGATTGCCGCTCCCCGCTCGGTCAGGGTGCTGAACATGATGACCGGCAGCTTGGGGTACCGTTTCCGGATCTCGGACAGGGTCTGCAGTCCATCCATGCCGGGCATCTCGATGTCCAGCGTGATCACGTCAGGATTCAGCTGCGGGATTTTAGCGAGAGCGAGGGCCCCGCTGGAGGCGCTCCCTGCTACCTCCACTTCCGCGCTGGCGGCGAGGGCATCGCACAACAGCTTACGGACAACCACGGAATCATCCACAATCAAAACGCGAACCGCTGCCATGGAACCTCTACTTACTTGCGGCGGATGCTGCGTTCTTAGTGCAGCATCCGCGGCAGATTAACCAAAAAAGAACAGCAGGCAACTGACTAGACACCCGCCCGGGCGCTCATTGCCTTCAACACTTGCCGCTTCGACTCCGGCCTGGAGTGCGCATTGTCAACCTTGAATTGCGCAACCAGTCTTTGCAGTTCGGTGGACATCTCCGCCAGAGACTGCGCCGCCTTGGCCGAGTCGTTGGCGCCTTGCGCGGTGTTCTTCGCCGCCTCGGCGACCCCGGTGATGTTCTGGGCGATCTCCGACGAACCGCTCGCCGCTTCGGTCACGTTCCGCGACATCTCGTTGGTCGTGGCGTTCTGTTCTTCCACGGCCGTGGCGATGGTGTTGGAAATGTCGTTCACCTGCTTGATCACCTCGCTGATCTGGCCAATGGCTCCCACGGCGCCCTTGGTGTCGCCCTGGATCGCCTCGATCTTCCGGCTGATGTCCTCGGTCGCCTTCGCTGTCTGTTTGGCCAGTTCCTTGACTTCGTTCGCAACCACCGCGAAACCCTTGCCGGCCTCTCCGGCGCGGGCAGCTTCGATGGTGGCGTTCAAGGCCAGCAGATTGGTCTGTTGGGCAATCGAAGTGATGACCTTGATAACCTGCCCAATCTCTATACTGGACTCTCCCAGTTTGCCCACGATCTGGGTGGTCTCTTCGGCCACCTGGACGGCGCCGTTGGCGACTTTGGCCGACTCGTGCGCGTTCTTGGCGATTTCCTTGATGCTGGCGCTCATCTCCTCCGAGCCGGTAGCCACGGTCTGCAGGTTCCTGTTGACCAGTTCGCTGGCGCTCGATACCACTTGGGCTTGGGTGGAAGTTTCTTCCGAGTTGGCCGTGATCTGCTGGCTGGTGGCGGAGAGTTCTTCGCTGGCGCTGGCCACGTGCTGAGCATTCTCGGAGATGGAGACGATCATCTGCTTCAAACTGCCGCTCATGTCGTTGATCGCCGTGGTCAAGTCACCGATTTCATCTGCACTGATGACCGGCAGGTCTTGCCCGGTCAGATCCCCAGCCGCAACGGCTTGCGCCCGAGCCAGGACGGCAGAGGTTGATTTGGTAATGCTGTGGCCCAGGAAAATGGCCACTAAGGCGCCGATGACAAGGCTAAGGAGTGTAGCAATCCCCATCGTCCACATCGTCGAGTTGTTCGCGGAAGCCACGTCTGCCTCTTCGATCTTGAGCAATTTTTCGTTGGATTCCGCCAGTTCACCCAGTTTGCCCGTTGCGGCCTCCACTACGGGAGTGACTTTGTCAGCGTAGTCGTTGCCTCCTCGAATCACAGCGTCGCGGTCGCCGCTGGCTGCTGTATCGATCGCGGCCTGCTGCGCCTGGCGAATTGCGGGTAGTTGGTCCACTACCGCAGCCAGCCGGTCACGGTTTTCCTGTAGCGTCCAATGGGGGGCAATTTCCTTCAATTGGGACTCATCGGCTCCGATTCTTGTCCATGCCGTCTCGAAAGCGCTTTGCGCTGCAGCTTTTCTCTTGGAATCGGTGCCTGCCAGGATCGCCTGACGGGCTTTGGCCGCTGAGTAGTTGAGATCATTCTGCAAGGCTTTAATGTTTTCCACCGAGGGCAACCGAATTTCCGCAACCTTATCCGTATTCTTCCGCATGATGCCTAGCTGAACGTAGGTGATTAACGCGGTGATGGACATAAGTACGAGTACCGCGGCAAAGCCTGCTGCAATTTTCTTTCCTAAAGTCAGTTTCACGTTGTATCTCCCCTTGAGTCTTGTGGTGTCTTCCCGCGGCCACTCCCGCATAAGTCAGCAATTCTCGCAGCTCACCGGGATCGGCCCGGCTCCGTCAATAGCGCTTTCTCTTGCGAAAAACTAAATGGGTCATCGATTCGCTTGCCAGCACAACCAGCCTGGTCACCTTACAAGCTTGCATAGGCCGCCTTGGTCCGCGCCGGAGTTGTCTCTGAGTTCTTGCCGCGTCCCTTGTCGCCGGCATCGAGCTTGAATTGCGAAACCAGTTTTTGCAGCTTGGTAGACATCTCTGCGAGCGCCTTCGAGGCCTGCGCTGAGTCGTTCGAACCCTGCGCGGTATTCTCGGCGGCACTCGCTACCCCAGCAATGTTGTTGCTGATCTCCGAGGCGCCGCGTGCCGCTTCGCTCACATTCCGCGCCATCTCGTTGGTCGTGGCATTTTGTTCTTCCACGGCCGTGGCGATGGTGTTGGAGATGTCATTCACTTGTTTGATCACCTCGCTGATCTGGGCGATGGCGCCAACCGCTCCTTTGGTGTCTCCTTGAATCGCTTCGATCTTGCGGCTGATATCTTCCGTGGCTTTCGCCGTCTGCTTGGCCAGTTCCTTCACCTCGTTGGCCACGACTGCAAAGCCCTTGCCGGCTTCTCCCGCCCGGGCGGCCTCGATCGTGGCATTCAAAGCCAGCAGATTGGTCTGTTGCGCAATCGAAGTAATCACCTTGATGACTTGCCCGATCTCGACGCTCGATATGCCGAGCTTGTCGACGACCTGGCTGGTCTCTTCGGCAACCCTGACCGCTGCCGTCGCGACCTTGGCCGACTCGTGAGCATTCTTGGCGATCTCCTTGATGCTGGCGCTCATTTCTTCCGATCCGGTGGCTACCGTCTGCAGGTTCCGGTTGACCAGCTCGCCGGCGTTCGCCACCACCTGGGCCTGGGTCGAAGTCTCCTCGGAGTTGGCGGTAATCAGCTGGCTGGTGGCGGATAATTCCTCACTCGCGCTGGCTACATGCGTCGCGCTTTCGGCAATCGCCTGGACCATATCGTGCATGCGGTCCAGGAAAACGTTGAACCACTTCGCCAGTTCTCCCACCTCGTCCTCGGAAGTAATATCGATCCTTTTGGTCAGATCTCCCTCTCCCTCGGCCACGTCCTGGACCCGGTCCACCATATTTTGCAGCCTCGTGAAGATCGAACGTCCAGTGGCGATCGACAGCACTACCAGAGGAATCAGGCAAACCAGGGACAGTCCAGCCGCCGTCAGTGCGCTTGCCCGCCAGGCGGCATCGACATCATCGATGTAGATCCCTGTCCCAACTACCCAGCCCCAAGGGGCAAATCGTTTGACGAACGAAAGCTTTTCGACAGGCTTGTCCTTTCCCGGTTTAGGCCACTGATAGTAGACATAATCGCCGCTGGACGTCTGCTCCGCCGCGCGAACGAATTCAACGAACATCGCCTTTCCGCTTGAGTCCGCGAGTGACGTCAGGTCTTTTCCATTCAGTTCGGGCTTCATCGGGTGCATGATCATCGTCGGATGCTCGTCGTTGATCCAGAAATAGTTGCTCCCGTCATAGCGCATCGGCCGGATGATTTCGAGTGCGCGCCGTTGCGCTTCGACGCGGCTGATTTTTCCGGCCTGTTCCAGCTGATACTGTTCTTCTATGATCGAGTACGGCACCCCAACCAGGTCTTTCGTCTTTTGCATTTTCTCGGCGAGCATCGTCGAGTGCTCGCCCTTGATCCAAAATCCAGCGACAGCCAGCAGCCCAGCTGCCGCCACTATGACCATCACCTTGAACTTCAGTCTTAATTTCATGGCCCCACCTCGACTGCTCTATAACTCCCTGGCAGTTTTGGATTCACGTCCTCGACCCTCGGGTCGAACTAACAGCAGGTCTTGCCTTCTTACGTCTTCCTCAAAAAGTTAGGCGCCCGCCCTGGTACCCATCGCCTTCATGCCTTGTTGCTTCGACCCATGCTTGGAGTGCGCATTGCCAATCTTGAATTGCGCCACCAGTTCTTGCAGCTGGGTAGACATCTCCGCCAGAGACTGCGCTGCCGTCGCCGACTCGTTAGCGCCTTGTGCGGTATTCTTCGCCGCCTCGGCGACCCCGTTGATGTTCTTGGTAATCTCCGACGAACCGCTCGCCGCTTCGCTCACGTTCCGCGACATTTCGTTGGTCGTGGCGTTCTGTTCTTCCACAGCCGTGGCGATGGTGTTGGAAATGTCGTTCACCTGCTTGATCACCTCGCCGATCTGCCCAATGGCGCCCACCGCGCTCTTGGTGTCGCCTTGGATCGCCTCGATCTTGCGGCTGATGTCTTCCGTCGCCTTCGCCGTCTGCTTAGCCAGTTCCTTGACTTCGTTGGCGACTACCGCGAAACCCTTGCCGGCTTCTCCGGCGCGGGCGGCTTCGATGGTGGCGTTCAAGGCCAGCAGATTGGTCTGTTGGGCAATCGAAGTGATGACCTTGATAACCTGCCCAATCTCGATGCTGGACTCTCCCAGTTTGCCCACGACTTGGTTGGTCTCTTCTGCCACCCTGACGGCGCCACTGGTGACTTTGGCCGATTCGTGCGCGTTCTTGGCGATTTCCTTGATGCTGGCGCTCATCTCCTCCGAGCCGGTAGCCACGGTCTGCAGACTCTCGTTCACCTGTTCGCTGGCGCTCGACACGACCCGGGCCTGACTGGAGGTCTCTTCGGAATTGGACGTGATCTGGTGGCTGGTAGCGTACAGTCGCTCGCTGGCGGTGGCGACGTGCTCGGCTGTCTCTGCGATGGCGTGGACCGTCCTTCGCAAGTTGTTTTTCATGGTATTCAGAGCCGAACTAGCCTCCCCGATTTCGTCCTGGCTTTCCACGGGCAAGTCATCCAGCGACAGGTCATTGTCGGCAATCGCATTTGCCAGTTGCACAGATGCAGACAATGGTTTCACCACCAGCTTTCGCACCATGGTGAACATCGCGCCCGCAGCCGTCAGCAGGATGAGGAGACTGACGAGAAAAGTGGCAACCGAATTGGCTCGCGAGGTCGCGACCAGGGTCTGAGCGGAGGCTCTGGCGGTAAAGGCGCCCATCAGGTCGTCGGCTTTCATGCCCTCCTTGGCATAGCCGTACGGGTCTTTCTCTCCGGCTGGTTCGCCGTGACATCCCAGGCAATCCGACTTGAGGCGGACAGGTTGGGCATAGCGCAGCACATCCTCCCCGTTCTCCACCCTTCGTTCGGAGTAATCTTTCAAGGACGGATCCTTTTGGAAATTTTCGATAGCACGCCGTTCGAAATCATCCGGCTGATTCTTCTGGGTACGTGAGGCCAGCGACGGAGTATGGAAAGCCATCCCCAGCGTCTGCGCGTAGCCCTGGGTTTCAGTGTTGTCAGAGGCCCAGGCATAAGTGGCACTGGCCATACCGGTCAACTGGCTGACTTTGTCACGAAACGCGTCCTCAGCCTGCTGGTTCACACGATGCTGGGTGATCCAAAAACTGACCGTGGAGGTTACCCCCAAGGTGATCACAATCGTTGCTACAATCTTGGCCGTTAACCGCATTGACTTGAGCACCGTGTCCTCCTTTCGGATCCGCACCAGCCGCGTTGCCTTGCGGTGACTTTCACTTCAGTCTTCTATCGGGGACTTCTAGCGGCCTGTCGCCGCGGTTTCCACGACATCCGTCATCTGGCAAGCTTTTTCGATATCCAGCACGTGCATGAGCCGGCCGTCGAGCTTGTGGACACCGAGGATCATGGCCCGGACCGAGCCGCGCAGAGTTTCTGGCGGTGGTTCGAAGCTATCTTCGTCGACCTCGACCACATCGCCGATTTCGTCCACCAGCAGACTGACCGCGCCGTCCTCGGAACGCACCACCACGTTCATCGCCAACGTACCCGCCGGCTTCGGTTCCAGTTCCAGCCGCCGGCGCAGATCGACCGCGGTGACGATTTGGCCGCGCAGGTTGATGAGGCCGCTGACCACGGCCGGCGCCAGCGGAACCTTGGTCATGTCCAACGAACGGATGACTTCCTGGACGCCCTTCAATTCCACGCCGAACAGCAGCTTGTCCAAGTAGAATGTGCAAAATTGTGAAGTGTTAGCCATGGCTTAGTTCGTAACCCCCGCCGCTCTGGCCGCCCCATCGGGACGGACCGCGTTCCAATCCGCGCTGCGCAGAATCGTTGGAATATCGAGCAATTCCGTAACGCGGTCCCCGATCACGACGGAATAGAGAACCGACGCCCGGGTAGCCGCCGACTTCACGTCAGCGCGGTCTTCGACAATGTCCAGAATCTTGTCCACGACCAGGCCGAAGAAGTGCCCTTCGTGATTCAGCACCAGCACCTGAATTGGTCCGGAGTCGGGTGCGGGTGGAGCTTGCAGAGCCCGCAACCGAGCGCGCCGCTCTTCCAGCGCGACCGTGAGGCGAACCAGGGGTAAAATCTGGCCGCGATACTGCGTTACCCACTGGCTACCCGACATTTCCACTTGCGCCACGGGAAACTCTTCCAGACGCGCCAGCGTGCTCAACGGAATGGCCATGCGGGAGTCGCCAGGGCCCGCGAAAAGTAAGAAGGTTTGTTTTTCTCCCGAGGTTTCCGCGGTATCCGCGGCTTTTTCCGCCACGGTGTGGTTCTTGGTTTCGGTCACCACGCTTGCCCGTTGGGCCAGGCCGAGCACGTCGAGGATGAGGGCTACCTTGCCATCGCCCATGATGCTCGATCCGGCAAAGGTTTTCACAGACTTGAGCTGTTTACGCAGCGGCTTCACCACGATTTCTTCGGTATCGTTGATCTCGTCCACGACCAAGCCGAACTGCCGGTCGTCGGCCTGCAGGACCACAATGTTGACGTTGCGGCATTCGAGAACGCTTCTCTCCACGCTCGTCGTCAGCTCCATGATCTGTTGGGAAACGCGTTGGACCGCATCCAGCTCCTGTTGAGCAAGGCCTTCCTCGCCACTGCTCTTCAGCGACAGCACCTTGTGGACCAGCCCATGAAACTCCTTGTGCGTCTTTTCCAGCACCTGCATTTCGGTGATGGCGGAGTATTCCTTCAGGCCCGTCGCGTAGATCCACTTCCCCAAGGCGCAGGTCTCATGGGAACCGGCCTCCTTCGGAGTCATCGTGATCTTCCCTTCAAGAACCTGTTGCAGGGTGGCAAACCATTGCCGGTGCTTGTCCCTGACCAGCGAGAAATCGAGGTCGCCGGCAGAGAGGATCTTCGTGGTCTGCGCGCCCCGCGACTGGGCGTTCAGCTCTACTTTCAGCTCGCGGTTCAGATAAACCAGAGGTAGCAGACGTCCCCGCAGCCGGCACACCGGGGCGCCGTGGACGGACTCAATACCTTTGCGCGCCTGTTCGCCTTCCAGACGGACGAGTTCGAGGAGACTCACCTGCGGGATGGCATAGCGATCTCCGGCGCTGGTCACGATCAGAGCTGGGATGATGGCCAGCGTCAATGGAATTTTCATGCGCACGGTTGAACCTTGTCCCGGTGTGGACTGCACATCGACCGTGCCGCCAATCTTCTCAATGTTGGTCTTGACCACGTCCATACCGACGCCCCTGCCGGAAACATTCGTCACCTTTTCCGCAGTGGAGAGCCCGGGGCTGAAAATGAGGTTGCTGACTTCACGATCGCTGAGGCGAGCCGCCTGGTCCGCGTTGATGAGTCCCTTCTGGACGGCTTTGTTGACAATCCTCTCGCGATTCAGGCCGGCGCCGTCGTCGGAGATTTCGATGTTGACCTGGCCGCCTTCGTGAAATGCGCGCAGGGAAAGCAATCCTTCCACGGGCTTCCCAGCTGCCACCCGCTTTTCGGGAGATTCGATCCCGTGGTCGACCGCGTTTCGCACCAGGTGGGTGAGCGGGTCTTTGATCGCTTCGATGATAGTTTTGTCCAGTTCGGTTTCCTTGCCTTCCATCTCGATGCGCACTTGTTTGCCGCATCCCAGCGCAACGTCGCGAACCGTGCGGGGAAACTTGCTCCAGATGTTGCCGATCGGCTGCATGCGTGTTTTCATCACGCCTTCCTGCAGCTCCGTGGTAATGAGGTTCAGCCGCTGGCTGGTCGCCAGCAATCCGTTTTCTTCGGAGGAATTCGTGAACTGCAAGACCTGGTTGCGAGCCAGCACCAACTCACCCACCAGATTCATGAGCTGGTCGAGCAAGCAGACGTCAACCCGGATGGTGCTGTCGCTGGCGCCTTGTCCGCGGGCCTGTTGCTGGACGTTCGCCGACTCGTGCACATCTTGCGGCTTCACCGCTCCCTTATCGACCAGAATCTCGTCCACATGCTGCGGGGCTCCTGAGCTTTGCTGCGTCACGGCTTCGGAGACTTCGCTGACTTTGCTAACCTTGGCCGCGCCCTGCTTGATGAGGATGTCGCCGACGGAGGGTGTGGGCTGGGGCAAGTCGTTCTGCTTGACTTCCTTTTTCAGTTCCTTTTTCTTGTCCGGCACGGGAGCTGGAGCCAGAGTTGTTTCCGCCGGCTGCAGCAGCTTCGTCAAGGTGGCGATCAGTTCGCTGTCGTTGCGTTCGCCTTCGGTGCCGCCGGCTTCGATGCTCGCCAGCATCTGGCGGACGGCATCGACCATCGCCAAGAGTGCGGTAGTGAGTTCAGGGTTCAGCGTCAACTGTCCGTCGCGTAAACGGGCAAGCAGGTTTTCGCCAACGTGGGTGAGAGCCCCGAGCTTGTTAAACGCCAGAAAGCCCGAAGTCCCCTTGATGGTATGAATCGTACGGAAAATGCTAGCTAAAGTATCCCGATCGGTCGGGTCCTTTTCCAGAGTAATCAGGTCCTGATCGAGACGATCCAGATTCTCGTAGCTCTCAACCAGGAATTCCTTGACGATCTCCATGTCGCTCATTTGACGATATCCCCCGGAACAACTCCGTCTTGCTCCTGCCAATTCCCTTGCAGCCGACGCCCAACTTCCCTGCCATCAGCTCGGCCACGCCACAAACGGTCGTGTAAACGCAGTTAATGAACGGTTGATTAGAGTGAATCCCCCGCTCGCTCTATACCAAGCACATCCCTTGCCACGTGGCGTCAAGAGCGCGCCACCCAATCGGTTACTCTCGTAATCGGTGTTCTTCCACCGAAGACCATCTGGAAGAGCGGCGGGCTTACCTGTTAGTCCCGCACGTCGAGACACACGTGAATCGGAACTCCATCGAACGCAAAAGTCACCTGTAATGAGCACCCTGTTCCTGAGGAACGCCGATATAGCCGATAATCCCTGCCGATCACTACCGTGGGCGGCGAGAGTGCGCAATCGTCCGTGAGTTCGCTGATTTTGTGCTTGAAGTTTCCGGCAATCAGGTTACAGACTTCGCCGATCGCATCGCACGCACTCTCATCTGCCTCTTTCACGGCGACGCCCAGCATTTTCGATGCGATCTGAGTGGCAGTTCTTCCGTCACAGCTAAACGTTACGATTCCGCGCAGCTGCCCAGTGAGCCCGACCATCGCCGTCCAGTCGAGATGCACCTTTTGGGAAGCCTCAAAAACCGGCACGATTTTCGTGGCCAGCATGGTTTCGAAAACTTCCTGAACCGACAGCGCCAATAAGGGCAGCCATCCTTTTACTTCTGATACTCGAGCAGCCCCAGTTGTTGTCATGTTTCTCCTGACGCAACACAAAATTAGGCGGCCATTTATCGGCACACCGGACGTAAGACTTTAGCTGTTACCTCGGTGCGGGCGTTCGGCAACTGGAGAATTCAATGAGCAGGCACCGTGCCTCGGTCTTCAAGGGTGGGCGATTTGAGGCGTAAGGCGGGAACGCTGGGGTGCAACGAATCCATGTGGGCTAGATAGGAAGAAGCGGAAACATGAAATCCATCCGACCGCCGAACGAGCTCACGTTGTTCCAGGAAATTAGACTTGCCACTGTGAAATTCGACGATTTTCTCTTAGCATCTCGCGGACGTTGTCGGCGACCGAACGGCTGGCCTTTTGTCTGCCTGACATGTCCTAGCAAGCTGCGGAAAAACTGGTCGAGGGCGCAAGAAGCTTACCCCAGGCGCTAAAGCGCGGACACATTTTCAACGACTTAACGGCACGAGTGAACTCGTGCCCTTCCCAACTTCGCTGGCGGAGCACGTTTTTCCGCAAGCTGCTAGGGCATCCTGAGAAGTGTGGAACTTCCGACCAGGAGAGTACCTGTACACTACTCGTTGTTCAGCAATGCATTCCAGGTGGGCGGCGTGAAGACAAGTTTTTTCGAGCTGTTCAAAATCGGGATCGGGCCGTCGAGTTCTCATACGGTTGGGCCCATGCGCGCCGCCAGCGAATTCGCCGCACAACTGTACCGACCGGGACAGCCATCTACGGTCTCAAGGTTGTGCGTGGAGTTGTTCGGCTCACTCGCCCTGACCGGCAAGGGACACGGCACCGACCGAGCCATCATCCTTGGGCTGATGGGCGAACGGCCCGATGAGATCGATCCGGCATCCATCGAGCCCAAGCACAATCAGGTGCGCCGTTCAGGAACGCTGATGTTGAATGGCGCTTGTGCAATCGAATTCGATGAAACCAGGGACATCGTCTTCCACCCCGACAAGACCCTGCCAACCCATTCCAATGCCATGCGCTTTACGGCGCTGAACTCCGCCGGAAGCCCGATCGCTTCGGATATCTACTACTCCGTTGGCGGCGGGTTTATCCAGAAGGAAGGCGCCGGGGCCTCCCCGGACGTGACTCGGCCGGAGGTCCCTTACCATTTCTCCAGCGCCGATGACCTCCTTCGGATCGGAGACGAGCACGGGCTTGGCATCTGGCAGATCGTGCTGGCAAACGAGGCGGCTTGGAGGCCCGAGAGCGAAGTTCATGAGTACGTGGCACGTGCCTGGAAAGCGATGGAGGAATGCCTCGACCGTGGCCTGAGGACGGAGGGGATTCTCCCCGGCGGACTCAACGTAAGGCGACGGGCACCGGCTCTGTTTCAGAAGCTCACCCAGCAGAACAATAGCGACCCGCTCGCTCCCATGGATTGGGTGAATGCCTTCGCCATGGCAGTCAACGAAGAAAATGCCGCCGGCGCACGAGTTGTAACCGCGCCAACCAATGGCGCCGCCGGAATCATCCCAGCCGTCGGTCATTATTATCGGCAATTTGTCCCCGGAGCCTCCGAGGAAGGAATTTTCCACTATCTGCTGACTGCGGGGGCTATCGGTATTCTCTATAAAGAGAACGCATCCATATCAGGGGCCGAAGTCGGCTGCCAGGGTGAAGTGGGCGTCGCCTGCTCCATGGCGGCTGGAGGCCTGGTTGCGGCGCTTGGCGGCGACAATCGGCAGATTGAATACGCTGCGGAGATCGGCATGGAACACAACCTCGGCATGACGTGCGACCCAATCGGAGGGCTGGTTCAGATACCCTGCATTGAGCGCAACGCCATGGGGTCCGTCAAGGCAATTAATGCCTGCCGAATCGCCATGCGCGAAACGGGCGGACATAAAGTCTCACTCGACCAAGTCATCAAAACCATGTATCAGACCGGCATGGACATGAAGACCCACTACAAGGAAACGTCGCTCGGCGGCCTCGCTTTGAACCTGATCGAATGCTAATCCTCGTCATGGAGATGGCGGTCGCTGTGATGGCGATCACTGTCACCGGGTTGCAATTTCGTCAAGCAACTCACCGCTGGCATCCACCAACCGAATGCGCAGCGCTATTTCCCCTAAGGCGTGCGTGGAGCAACTCAAACGGGC
>CAVZUP010000173.1:0-27799 GCA_963778255.1 uncultured Acidobacteriaceae bacterium | reverse complement strand
CTGACCTATGGGTTGACCAACAATCAGACGAGCCCCGCCGCCATACCGGGTTTTATTTTGGACTACACGATTGTTGACGTACCAAATTCTTTGATTATTATTACAACACGACCGGCACGGGTGCGGTCGAAGCAAATTTCCCCGGAATCTATACCGCGACATATTTGCCGATCGCCGGAACCTGGCAATTCAATTTTACCGAAGTAGCCAATCCGATGTATCTCGGGACCGTAGGTGCAAACGACGCTGGCTTCGCCCTCTCGCTCGACAAGACGGTCAGTCTATTACGCGACAGGCGATGTTACGACTGGCAACACAACCGGTCAGGTGGTCGCGGCATACAATCTCAATTGGACTTTCATCGTAGGGGCTCCGGTAGGTTCCACGGGCGCAACGGGGCCGGTGGGTCCGGTGGGTCCGACCGCCACGCCAAACTATTACGGATATCCGGCGACGTTTGGGTACTCCACTACTAGCCCAACTTCGGGCGCGATGGGTATCGATACAAATGACCTGACCACCGCTTCATTTATTTATCTAAGCGATAGCTCTGCGAACATCAGCAGTCTGTTGATACTTTACATTTCGACAAATATAGACAGCCAGATCATCCTCTCCTCTCTCTCGATCAGACTCAAATCTGGGTCTATCAGGTTTCGGGAAGCGTCACGAGCCCCGGTGGTTACGCGGTTTTCCCCGATTACGTTCGTCAAATTCCGGCATCAATTTTCCAACGCACAGGAAGTCGGCGTTTATATCTCGGTGGCAGGTCCAGAGGGCATTACGGGTGCGACCGGACCTCGCAAGCACCACGGGACCCACGGGACCAACGGGTCCGACCGGACCAACCGGCTCAGCCAACGCGACCGGACCCACGGAGCCATTCAGTATTCGAACGGATCAGGTGCATTCACGTCTGACGATGCGAAACTTCATTGGGACGATACGGCTTACGTGCTGGACGTGGTGGTGCGATTCGCGCAGGTCCGGTCGGAATTAGTTCGCCCCCTGTAGTCGGAATCCAAATCAACACGAGCGGTAATCAGCAGGGCTTTTCGGTATCGAGCAACGGCGCGATCGCACCAAGCGATACGATGTTCCTGGCGAACGCGCTTTCGGATGATAGCAGCACGTAGCAGCCCGCTTCGGAAGTCATGACGCCGGGATCTTCATGCACGTCCGAGTCCTGCTTGAATACAGGTAGGCTGAAGATGCGTGTAAATGAGATCCTTCGCTCAGCTCACGATGGCAGTTGATCGAAAGCTACCCTAGCGGTTCGAACAAGTGCCCTTCGGTGCGGTCGCCAAGTTTGGGCAGTTCTTTCTTTGCGAACTGCAGGAAGTGGGGCGACGTGCGGTGCGCCTCGAGGGCGGCGTCGTCCTTATACTGCTCATAGACAAAGAACCGGCGCGGATCGGTCTTGTGCTTGTGCGCCTGATACATGAGGCAGCCCGGTTCCTTGCGCGATTCAGTCGAGAGTTTTTCGAAGATTGCGGCCACTTCGGACTCGCGTCCGATTTTTGCCATCCAGGTTACGGCCAGCACCACCATCCGTCGCTCCGTTCTTTGCTTTTGCGCTTTTGCCCTCAGGGGCTAAAGCCCGCATTGTTATTGGCTCTAAACGACACGGCTGAAGCCGTGTCCTTCCCAAAATGTATAGAACAGCTTCTAGTTGCTCTTTAATCCCAAGGCGCTGATGAAGTCCGGCACCAGGATCGTCTGTTCGCGATCGGGGCCGGTGGAAATCATGCCTACCCTTGCTCCGGTTTCTTTTTCGATGAAGGCCAGATATTCGCGGGCGGCCTTGGGCAACGCTTCTACCGTGCGAAGAGCCTGGGTTGGAGTGGCCCAGCCGGGCAGGTTGCGGTAGATGCATTCGAGCTTTTCGTAGCCGCTGGCCTGCGCCGGAACTTCGTCGGTTGCTTTGCCGTCCACTTTATACCCCACGCAAACTGGAATCTCCGTGAGGTGGTCGAGCACATCGAGCTTGGTGACCACCAGCCAGGAGATTCCGTTAATCATGCCAGCATAGCGGAGCAGAGGCAAGTCGAGCCAGCCGGTACGGCGTGGACGACCGGTGACGGCGCCGAATTCGTTGCCGTGCTTGCGCAGGTCCTCGCCTTGGACGTCGAGGAGTTCGCTGGGGAACGGACCGCCGCCGACGCGGGTGCAATAGGCTTTGGTGATACCGATGACCGTGTCAATCGAGGTCGGCGGCACGCCGGTGCCGGTGGCCGCGCCTCCGGAAGTGGAGCTCGAAGAGGTCACGAATGGATAGGTGCCGTGATCGATATCGAGCATGGTGCCTTGCGCGCCCTCAAAAACGATCGACTTGCCTTCGGCCAGCGCGCGGTTCAGCAGGAGCGCCGTGTCGCGGACGAAGGGGCGAAGCTGTTCGGCGGCGGCGGCGTACTCGTGGAACATTTTGTCGGCGTCGAGAGGCTCGGAGTTGAAGAGCGCGTGCGCGATCGTGTTTTTTTCGCGGCAGGCGTTCTCGATGTGCGTGCGGAGTAACTGCTTGTCGAGCAGGTCGGCTACGCGCAGGCCGCGGCGTCCCATTTTGTCTTCGTAGGAGGGGCCGATGCCGCGCGAAGTGGTGCCGATTTTTACACGGCCGGGGGCGTTCTCCGATCCGAGCTCCATCATGCGATGGTAGGGAAGAATCACTTGCGCGCGATTCGAGACGAAGAGGTTGCCATCGACTTTCACTCCGGTGGCGCGGAGGGAAGCAACTTCCTTGAGGAAGGCCAGCGGATCGATGACTACGCCATTGCCGATGACGCTGATGCACTCGGGACGGAGGATGCCGCCGGGCACGAGCTGCAGAATGAACTTCTTTCCATTGATGATGACGGTGTGTCCGGCGTTGTGGCCGCCGGCGTAGCGAGCTACGACCGAAAAAGTCTGGGTGAGGACGTCGACGATTTTGCCCTTGCCCTCATCGCCCCATTGGGCGCCAACAATGACCGCGGTTCTGCCTCTGCTCGTGCTGCTTCTGCTCAAGGAAAGCTCCACTTGGAATCATGCGCGGCCCTCAGGCCGCCCCAGGGTCGCACACACTGGTCGCGCCGCTGCTACTGAAAAGACTGAAAAAAGGGAATATCGGCGGTATCTGGTGTGTACGCTCTAGCATACCGAATCGGGCGGTGGAGGAGCAAACGGGGAGAATCGCTATTAGCTCTTAGCTATTGGCTTTTAGCTAAGAGCTAAGAACAAGAGCTAATAGCTAAGAGCTAAGAGCTAATAGCTAAGAGCTAATAGCGATTCTCTTCACGCCGATCTTGTATCCTGACAGCGTGCCTGAACTTCCTGAAGTTGAAACCATTGCGCGCGGGCTGGATAAGCGCGTTGCTGGAGACACAGTCGAATCGGTTTGGATCGGTTCGCGCAAGCAGCCGCTCAAATCGCCGGCTGCCGCCATTGCGGCCACGCTTGAAGGCTCGCGGATTGTGCGTGTACACCGTGCGGGCAAGCACATTGTGTTCGACCTGGAGGGGGCAGCGCGTCATAAGAAAGACAAGCGGGGCGTTCGCGACAAGACGAGGCAATCCGCGTCTCAGCCGAGCGCGCAGTGGATCGTCCATCTTGGCATGACCGGGCGCTTGGTGGTTTCGGAACCGGCGGCGGAGATTACCAAGCACACGCACCTGATAGCGCGGCTGGCTTCGGGACGCGAACTGCGGTTTATCGATCCGCGGATGTTTGGCAAGCTGAGCGTTCATGCTTTATCCGAATCCGGCGGGTTTGATCCTGGAGGAGTGGAGCCGCTGGAGGTGAGCGAGGAGCGGTTTATTGCGTTGTTTCGTGGGCGCAAGACTCCCATCAAGAGCGCGCTGCTGAATCAGAAACTGCTGCGCGGCGTGGGCAACATTTATGCCGACGAATCTTTGTTTCGGGCGGGGCTACGTCCGCTGCGGCGGGCGTCTACGATCACCGGTCCGCAGCTTGCCAGGTTGCATGCTGCCGTGCAGGAGGTGCTGGGTGAGGCGATTGCGCTGGGCGGCTCTTCGATCTCCGATTACGTGGACGCCGATGGAGAAGAAGGATTCTTCCAGCTCCAGCATCGGGTTTATGGCCGGGAAGGGGAGCCTTGCCTGGTGTGTGGGACCCGAATCCGGCGGGTGGTGCTGGCCGGGCGGAGCAGCCATTACTGTACAACATGTCAAAAATAGCGCTAATATAACGATTTAATATTGACGAATGGACACCCGCGCTGTAAAAAGGGCAAGGCTGATATTTCCCCGAACGGACCATCAAGTTGTTCGTCACCATCCAATCCGCGAATCAATTTTATGAATCGACTTCTTTATGAATAAACTCTCCATTGGAGTGGACCTCGGCGGCACGAATCTGCGTATTGCGGCCGTGGATGAGCAAGGTACGCTGGTCGAGAAAGTCACGCTCGGCACCAAGGTTTCGCGAGGACGCGATTCCGTCATTGCCGACATGTGCGACGCCATTCAACGGCTGTCGGATAAATACAAGAATTCCGCGCCACTGCTGGGGATCGGCATCGGTGTGCCCGGCTTCATCGACATGCAGACGGGCCTGGTGCGGGAATCGCCCAACCTGCCGGACTGGGTTGATTATCCGGCGCGCGCCGCGATTGAGCAGCGGTTGAAGACGGTGGTGATTCTCGAAAACGACGCCAATGTGGCGGCGCTTGGAGAAAAATGGCTGGGCGCGGCCAAGGACTATTCCGACATGGCGATGCTGACGCTGGGCACCGGCGTGGGCGGGGGCCTGGTTCTGGGCGGCTCGATCTGGTGCGGCACGAACGGCATGGCTGGCGAGATTGGGCACACCACAGTGGAACCGGACGGACACCCTTGCGGGTGCGGCAATCGGGGATGCCTGGAGCAGTATGCATCGGCGACGGCGATGGTCCGAATGGCGCGGGAAGCGGTCGCGAGCAATGGCGGGTCGGCGCTGGCGCACGCGGTCAATTCCGATCCGGAATTCAGCGCGAAATCGATTTACAATCTCGCGATTCAGGGCGATGAAGATGCACAGCGCATTTTCCGGTGCGTGGGCCGCTACCTGGGGATCGTGCTTTCTTCATTGGTGAATTCGCTGAACCTTCCGATTTACGTGATTGGCGGGGGCGCATCGAGCGCGTGGGAGGCTTTTTCACCGGCGCTCTTTGAAGAATTGCGGCGGCGTTCGGTTGTGTACGCTGCCACAGCTCCGCACGATGGGCCGGGCAGCAACGAAGGCGCTTCCGCGCATGTGAAGCCCGGGCCTGGCCCGAAAACCATCGTCACGCGCGCGCTGTTGGGCAGCGATGCCGGGTTGTATGGTGCGGCGCGCCTGCCCATGGTCGCGGACGCCAAGCGCTAATCGCGCTTATGTTTCGGTGGGCGCGACGGTCTGAAGCTCGTAGCTTTCGGCGTTCGTGACGGAGTCTTCGAGTGCGATGGCTTGGGTGAGCGCGGGGCGAATGACGGCTTCCCCGACTGCGATGGTCTGGGTGAGCGGGGAGTGAAAGAAGGCTTCCCCGCGCGCGGTGGTCTGGGTGTACGCGGCGGGTTCGACGATTTCGGTATGCGCGCCAGTTTGGCGATGGGGGCCTTGGGTGCGAATAGCGGGGCGGGCACGGGGGGCGGCGGTAGCGTAAGTTTCGGTCCCGACGCAGCAGTTTTCAGCTTGGCAACTTCCAGCAAAGTTAGGTTGCGCCAATCTCCCGGCGGTACATCGAGGGTGAGCGGGCCATACTGCACGCGGCGGATTTTCTCCACGTGGTGACCTACTTCTTCAAACATTTTGCGGACTTGGCGGTTGCGGCCTTCGATGATGGTTACTTCTAGCCAGGGGTTGTCGCCTTCGCGGATCAGCCTGATTTTTGCCGGGGCGGTGCGCACGCGGCGGCCGCCTTTTTCGGCGATGGAGACTCCGCGGCGAAGCTTGTCGAGCTTGGTTTCGTCGGGCTGGCCAGCAACTTTCACGACGTAAACCTTCGGGACGTTGGAGGACGCTTTCATCAAGGCGTTTGCGAGCGCACCGTCGTTGGTCATCAGCAGCAGGCCTTCGCTGGCCCAATCCAGGCGGCCCACGGGATACACGCGGCCTTTCACCTTTTGCACCAGGTCCATCACGGTGGGGCGTTTCTTTTCGTCGCTGACCGTGGTGACGTATCCTTTGGGCTTGTTGAGCGCGACGTAAGTGAAACGCTCGGGACCTTGCAGCAGTTTGCCATCGACGCGGATGTGGTCTTGTTCGGGATCGGCTTTGGTGCCGAGTTCGGTGACCACCTGGCCGTTGACGACCACGCGGCCCGAGGTAATCATTTCTTCAGCTTTGCGGCGGGATGCGACTCCGGCAGCAGCGATAATTTTTTGCAAACGTTCGGCTGGCATGGCTACTCCCGGTTGGTGCTGGCTGGGGTTTCGGTTTCCGCGACGATTTCGGCGGTGGCTTCGTGTTCGGTCGACTCGGTGGCCTCGGCAGAATTTTCGGAGCTGGACGCAGTCTCCGTGGAATCACTTCCAGGCACTAAATGTAATCCTGCGGAGGCTTCTGCGGGCGTGCCTTCGCTCGGGATGAGGTCGCTCTGGAACGACTCGGCCAGTAGTTTCTCGAATTCTTCCATGCTGGGCAGTTCGTTGATATCTTTCAGGCCGAAGCGCAGCAGAAAATCTTTGCTGGTCTTGTAGAGAATGGGGCGGCCAATTACGGCTTTTCTGCCGGCCGTGGTGACGAGCTTGCGGTCGAGCAGGGTGGCGATGACGCCGCCGGAATCCACGCCGCGAATTTCGCCGATCTCCGGCACCGTGACGGGCTGCTTGTAGGCGATGACGGCCAGCGTTTCGAGGGCCGGAAGCGACAGGCGGAATGGCGGCTTCAGGCTCTTGGCGAAGGCGCGGACCACGTCGTGCTGGTCGGGCTTGGTGGACATGCGGTATCCGCCGGCAACCTGGCGGATTTCGATGCCGTGGCTTGCGCCGGAGTAATCCGCGATCAGTTCTTCGAGCGTGGCGCGGATGCGCGATTTGATTTCGGCGGGGTCGAGTTCCGGAGTTTCCGCGAGCAGAGACTCCTTCACCAGGGAAAAAATCTGGTCCAGCGAAATCGGAATTTCCGCCGCGTAAATGATGGCTTCGAGTTGGGGTTTAAGGCTCATAAATTAAGTGCCAGGTTTCAAGGTTTCAGAGTTTCAATGTTTCAAGGCAAGAGCTCTCGACGAGCTTGGTTTTTCTTTGAAACATTGAAACCTTGAAGCTCTGAAACCTTGCTTGTTACTTCCAATCATCGCGCACCGCGGCCTGTTCGGTCATTACTTCTTCGAAGTGGGAGTGCTTTCTCACCAGCACTTCGCCGAAGACGTGGTCTTGCCTTACTTGAATGGCCTGCAACCTTACCATTTCCAACAACGCCAGAAACATGCAGACCAGTGCGGCTCTTGACGGCACGTTGCGGAGCATCTGCTTCAGACGAATCGGGCGATCTTCCAGCGAGAGGCGGCGGCGCAGGTATTGGATCATCTGGCCTACCGTCACGGTCTCTTCATCGACTTGCAGCATGGGCCGGGTGCGGGCGCGGTCCAGAATCTGCTGGAAGGTTTTGACCAGGTCGATAACGTCGGCGGCTAGTTCGGGCTCGGTGCCTTCGGCATCCATGAACTCGCGGATCGATGGATTGCTCAGCACCGCTTCTTCGATCTGCTGTTTTTGGAGGAGCATCTGCGCTGCGGATTTGAATTTCTCATGTTCGAGCAGGCGGTTGACTAGCTCATTGCGCGGATCTTCCTGCGCGTCGGCAGGAGCTAGCGGATCGCGCGGCAGCAGCATCTTCGACTTGATGTGGATCAGCACCGCCGCCATGTAGATAAATTCACTGGCGACGTTTACGTCGAGCTCGCGAATGCGCTCGACATATTTGAGGTATTGCGCGGTGATCTTGGCGATGGGGATGTCGTAGATGTCGATGTCCTGCTTGCGGACCAGATCGAGCAGCAGGTCGAGCGGGCCTTCGTAGATTTCGCCGAGTTCGATGGCGAAAGGGAAATCGCTGGCGTCATCTTTATCCTTATCCTTGGCGGACCTTTGCGACGGGGGCGTCACGGGCGGAACTGCGGCTTGCCTTGGCCCGGAAGCCTCGATTGGCGTCTGCTCGGATGTGGGTTGAGACAAATCCGTCACTTCTTGGAATCCTTCGCCGGCCCGGTGGTCGGAAGATAGTCCAGACCCATTGCCTGGCGGACTTCGTCCATGGTGGCGCCGGCCACTTCACGAGCGCGGGCCGAGCCGGCTTCCAGAATATCCCAGGCGAGGCGCGGATTGTCTTCGTATTTTTTCCGGCGCTCCTGCATGGGGTTGAGGATCTGGACCAGGGCGTCGGCCACCCAGCTTTTGCATTCGATGCAGCCAATTCCGGCCGATCGGCAGCCTTCGTTGACCTTGGCCATGGTCTCATTGCTGCTGAATATCTTGTGCAGGTCGCCCACGGGACAGACGTCGGGATTGCCGCGATCGGTGCGCCGTACGCGGGCGGGATCGGTGACCATCGTCTTCAATTTTTGCCGCACCACGGGCTCGGGATCGGTGAGCATCACGGCATTGCCGTAGGACTTCGACATTTTGCGGCCGTCGGTTCCGGGCAGGCGCGGAGCGGGGGTTAGCAAGGCTGCGGGTTCGGGGAAAACATATTCGCGCTTCTTGTCGTTCAATCCTCCGGCGTAGAAACCGTTGAACCGTCGCGCGATTTCGCGGGTCAGCTCGACGTGCGCCACCTGGTCTTCGCCGACTGGGACGACATCCGCTTTGTAGATCAAGATATCCGCCGATTGCAGAACGGGATAACCGAGAAATCCGTACGTGCCCAGGTCTTTTTCCTTGATGTTCTCTTTCTGCTCTTTGTAGGTCGGAACGCGCTCAAGCCAGCCCAAGGGAGTGATCATCGAGAGCAGCAGGTGCAATTCCGCATGGGCCGGCACATGGGACTGGATGAACATTACGCACTTTGCGGGATCGAGCCCGGCTGCTAGCCAGTCGAGCAACACGTCGACCGAGTTTTCTTTGAGGCGCGAAGTGTCGGCGTAGTCGGTGGTCAGCGCGTGCCAGTCGGCGATAAAGAAAAAGCAGTCGTACTCGTCCTGCATGCGGACCCAGTTTTGGAGCGCGCCCACGAAGTTTCCCAGGTGCAGCCTGCCGGTCGAGCGCATTCCGCTGAGCACGCGTTTCTTAGTGGAAGGAGGTGTCATCATCATTCAGAATCTCACCAACAGCGAAAGGTAGAAGCGAAGAAACGGGCGGATCAGGCCGCTGAGCAATCCTCCGCCGAGATAGACCAGCGCCAGCAGCGCGAAAATGCCGATGCGGTCGTAGACCACGCGTATCGAATCCGGCAGGAAATGCCGCAGGACGTGGCTGCCATCGAGCGGGGGGACGGGAATCAGGTTGAAGACCGCGAGCACCACGTTAACGATCATGAGCGCGTACAGCAGCATGGCCACGGGAGTCAGCGGGGAATCGGAAGCGGCGCCGCTGAAGCCGGCGGGCAAGTCCATGATCAGCGCGTGCCCCGCGGCCGAAGAAAGTGAGATGGCGCCCAGCAGCAGAAGCGCTCCGGTGGCAACGATGAAGTTGCTGACCGGGCCGGCTACGGAGGTGAGAATGTCGTCCATCATGGGATGGCGAAAATTTCGCGGGTCGACCGGGGTGGGCTTGGCCCAGCCCAGCAAGGGGATGCCGCTGATGGCCGCGACCAGCGGCAGAATGATCGTCCCAAAGAGATCGATGTGGCGAATCGGATTCAGGGAGACCCGTCCCAGCATACGAGCCGTGGGATCGCCGCAGCGGGACGCGGTCCAGGCATGGGCCGACTCGTGCACGCTGATCGCAAACAGGAAAGCGATCATCTGATACAGGATCTCAACGATTCTTGGCGACATGGGCGAATTCTTGATTCTAACAGGTGGGATTGCAGAGGTCAGACCGGCTCGACACGGACAAAAACCCACTCACTCTAGACTGTGTTCCGGAATAAGGGTCCTTCGACTCCCAGAGACTTCACTTCGTGAAGTCCCCGCTCCGCTCAGGATGACAAAAGATTTATTGCCCGGCGCGCATGGGCGAGACGATCAGTTGGGCGCTGGCTCGTTTCTTGGCGTCGCCCTTGTCGTGCTGGTAGAGGAGGGAAAGGGCGCCTTCGCCGGAGGTGGTTGCGCCGGCTAGTTCCGCGGCTAAGCCTTGGTAGGAGCGGCCGATTTCGTGATTTCCCTGGGCTGCCACCGGGCTGCCCTTGTCTATCGCGGGTCCGACGACTTGGAAGTTGTTGGGCACTTTCCACAGCACCTTGCAGTTGGTGGCTTTTTCCACATCTTCGTCGGTGAAGCCGGGAATCTTTTTGTAGCGGTTGAGGACGATGCGCAGGCGATCTCGGCCCGCTCCCTCTTGCAGGAAGGCGTGAATGCGGCCGGCGCTCCACAGCGAAACTACATCGGTTTGCGCCACCATGAGCACGGCGTTGGAGAGGTCGCAGATCATTTGCATGGTGCCATCCATGCGGCCGGAGCCATCGATCACCACGAAGTGATACTGGCCTACCAGCAGGTCGAAGAGGCGAGCTAGTTCCGACGAGGTCGGGATGCTGTTGTGCGGTTGCTGCGCTCCGGCCAGAAGGTGCAGGCCATTGCGGTACGGTGTCATCAGGCCATCGAGCAGCGAACCATCCATGCGATGCAGGTTCTGGAGGGCGTCGATGAGCGTGAATTGCGGCCGCAGATTTAGTTGCAGGGCGGTGTGGCCGATGGGAGCGAAATCCACCAGCACGACGCGGCCGTGAGTTTCCTGCAAGGCGACGGCGGTATTGACGGCGGTGGTGGTGGCGCCTGCTCCTCCCTTGGCGTTCAGGAACGTGAAGACCCTGGCTTTGGTGGAACTGCGCTGCGCACGGCTCAAGGTGGCCGAGAAGCGGGTGAAGGCTTCGATCAAGGCTTCGCGGCTGGCGTTATGATCCAGAAATTCGCGCGCGCCGGCGCGCATGGCGGAAACAATGTTGGTGGGCTGATTCATTTCGCCCACGGCAAAAATCGTGACTTCCGGAGTGCTGGAATGGATCAGTTCGATGGTGCGGATGGCGCGCTGCGGATTTTGCGGGTCGATGTTTACCAGAACGACTTCGGCGCGCTGATCCTGCAATTGACGCAGAATGGCGTCGCTCGGTCCGGCCGGAAAGCCGACGTGGCTCAAGACGGTGCGGGCCAGATTGGTGCTTTCCACCCGGCTGTGCAGCACGACGGATTGTTCACGGTCCTCGGTGAGGAGGGCGACGGCGATCCCGGGCATGGTTCGCTTCTCGGTGTCCATTGTCATGCTACGAACTTCCCGCGTCGGGGCCAAATGACCTTCGTAATCGAAGGCGCCCGCAGACGAGGCGGCAGGTCAGCGGCGAGTTTCGAATCGAGGCAGAAATCCCGCCAGGCTGCTGGTTTAACTTGATTGTAAGGCAAAGGCTGGCGGTTGCAAAGACGAGCGCAATTTTCTACTTTTTAGTCTACTTCTTGAGTTCCTGCGGCCAGTTCACCACCAGGGTCAGGCTCGACGACTCCTGCACCGGCGCCTGGATCATGAGAAAGCGCTGGCCGTCAGGGCTGATCTCGAATTGGGTGATTCCCACAGACTGCATGGGAAACAGAATTTTTGGTTTTCCCAGTTCCACGCTGTCGCCGTGCGCGGTGACTTCCACCGATACCATGTGCGAGTGGTCATCCACGTAGAGGATTTCTTTGCCGTTGCGGTTCCAGACCGCGCCCAGGCCGTCGCCCACCAGGAACCGGCCGCCGGGTTTAGGGAAGGCGACGACGTAGACCTGGCTATGTCCGGACTCAAATGAGGTGAAAGATATCCATTTTGCGTCTGGCGAAAAGACGGGATAACGAGTGTTGTACTTTTCCTGCAAAAAAGGGAAGGCCTTATGATCGCCGAACATGGGCATCGCCCAGATATCGAAGTGGCCGCTGGTGATGGCTTCATACAAGATGTATTTGCCGTCGAACGACCAGTTGAAGGGATATTTATCGGAGTCGTCGTGATAGAGCAATTCTTCCTGACGAGCGCCATTGGCCGGCCGGGTGAAGAGGTCGATTTTCCCGTTGCGCGCCGAATCGAAAACAATGGTGTTTCCGTCGGGAGACCAGATCGCATCGTCGTCGCGGGACTGCGAGAAACTGAATTGCGATTTGGTGCCGCGGGCCAAGTCGTAAATGTAGATCTCCAGATGACCTCCGGCGTCGGTTCGCGCCGCCGAGACTTTCTTTCCGTCACGTGAGATGTGGGCATCCTGGAAAGTTCCGCTGTCGATCGGGTCGCCTTTCTTTCCGTTGCGGTCATACCATGCCAGGTCGAGAGTCGCGGACTGCCCGCCGGCGAAAAGGAGCTTGCCGTCGTGTGAGAGCGAGAACGCAGACCCTCCCCGTTCGTCGCCGCGGACCTGTTCGGCGATCGGCACAGGATTGCCCGTCAGCTTCAATTTTCTCTCATCGAAGTTCTGGATCATCAGATTTCCGCCGTGGACAAACACCAGATGTCCGTTCGCGTAGGCGGCGCGGTAATCGGAGTTCACCAAAGCTGTGTCCTGCTGGGAATCGAGCGCCCCGAGGTGAATACTTCCTCCGGCTCCCTGACTGTCGGGTAAGAACTGGAAGAAAACATAGTGCTTGCCGTCGGGCAAAAATGCTGGCCAGCGCGGAGAGCCAACGCTTGCGGCTGCCTTCTCCGGGCCCATCGCTGGAGATGGCGTTCCGCCGGCCGCCGGGATGCGGAACATGGCGGATAGAGTGTCGGGAGTGAACAGGATGGTGCCATCGGGTCCCCATGCGCCGCCGCGCCCTTGGGGAGCGTCGGCCAAGGTTTGCACCGCTCCGCCGCTGGCGTCGATGATTCGCAGTTTTCCTTGCGCAAAAAATCCCAGACTACGGTTGTCGGGCGACCAGAAGGGCAGAGCGGCATCATCCGTACCCGCCAACGGCTGCGCGGCGGTCGAATCCAGGGGGCGCACCCACAATTGCGGGACGCCTCCGGCAGCCGATGCCACGAACGCCAGCTTGGTGCCATCCGGCGAAAGAGCGATGCTCATCGGATCGAAAGAGTGCTGTTCCGGGGGCAGAATGCTGACTCGCAAGGGATGGACGGGCACGGGGGCGCGCAACACAAAGCCGGTGCCGAGTGCGATCACGGCTGCGGCCGCGACGGAGGCTATGATCCACGCAACTCTCTGCGAGGTCTTTCGCCTTGCCGCCACGGGGGCGGGGACGCCGGCCTGCGATCCGGCCTCGGCAATCCACTGCAGTTGAAGCTTGACGTCGTGCGCGGTCTGCCAGCGCTCTTCGGGATCCTTTGCCATGCAGGTCCGGACCACGCGGTCGAGCGCGGGCGGCGACATGGGCTGCACGGCGGAAATCGGCTGCGGGTCGGATGCCAGAATCGCGGCCACGATGCTGGCCTGGCTCTTGCCCATGAACGCGCGCCGGCCCGAGGCCATTTCGTACAACACCGCTCCCAGGGCAAAAATATCGGAGCGCGCGTCGGCCTCCTTGCCTTCCAACTGCTCCGGCGCCATGTATTGGAAGGTTCCGAGCACCATGCCCTGCGCGGTCAAGGGCTGGCCTGCTGAAGGTCCGGAGATGGTCATGGTCAGGCTGGACGACGGAGGGGCTTGAGCGAGCGTGGCTTTGGCCAATCCGAAGTCCATCAGCTTGGCTCCCGACTTGGTCAGCATGATGTTGCCCGGCTTCAGATCGCGGTGAACCACTCCGCTCTTATGAGCTTTCTCCAGGCCCTCGCAGATTTCGATCCCATACTTAACTACCTGCGCTGGCGACAGCGGGCCTTTCATGAGGCGATCCGCCAGGGTCTCGCCTTCGAGATATTCCATGACCAGGAAATCGGTTCCTTCCTGGTGGCCGACGTCATGCAAGGTACAGATGTTGGGATGGTTCAGCGACGAAATGGCCCGGGCTTCGCGTTCGAAGCGTTGCTTGGCCTCGAGGTTCGCAGAGAGATGTTGCGGCAAAATCTTGACGGCCACGGTGCGGTCGAGGCGTGTGTCGCGCGCGAGGTAAACCTCGCCCATTCCGCCCGCTCCGAGTGGGGATTGAATTTCGTAGGGACCGAGCTTCGTGCCAGAGGTCAAGGCCATGGGTTGCAGGATTATAGCCCAAAGGAACGGAGGCGGCGATTCCGTATGAAAGATATTGAATTATGGCGCGAGGCCGAGAAACGAGGGCTTAGCGCGAAGCCGGACTCGCGACCGATCCAGCGGCACCGGCGGCTGAAACGCGCACAAATTGCGGCATGAAGTCGTTGGCCGGCAAGTACTGGTAGGAACTGATTTGCACAGCGACCCCGTTCCGCGGAGCTGCGGGGGATTGATCTGCCGGAGAAGCCGAGGAGCGTACCACCCGTCCGCGACAGCGCACTGGCATGTTTTCCGCCAGGGTAATTTCCGAGGGCATGGTGAAGGTCAGCTCCACGATCGCGCCTGCGGGAAGGGCCATTTCGGTGTAAAAGAAAATTCCGCGGCCACTCAGGTTTTGCACGAAGCCGGGCACAGTCTTTCCCTCGAAGTGAACGGCCAGCGGTTGATGCACTTCGAAACGCTGCGCGCCACGACGTTCCAGACGATTAGGATCTGTGCTCATCGGTTCATCCTTGCCGGACCCAGTTTTCTGGATCAGCGGAACCTAACTCTATCGTGGATCGAGGCGGCGGGGAAGTTCCAAGTAGGACACGTCCTCGGGCTGTGGAAAACTGTATGGAAAGTAAACACGACAGCGACTGGCATCGTCGACGCTCTGGGGAAACTTCGGGACGGGCTAGGACGACCGTCGATCCACTCCGGTTTCCGCTCTGCATCTTGCCGCCGGTTGCTGTCATCCTAAAGATGTGAAAAAGTTCTAGAAGAGTGAATGAAGCGTCAAATTCCGCCACGGCCGAGGAAGCGGAAGTAAAAACCGCGCCCTTGCCGAAATGGGCCATCACTCTGCGCGCCCTGCGTCACCGCAATTTCCAGCTCTTCTTCAGCGGACAACTCGTCTCGCTCATCGGCACCTGGATGCAGACTGTGGCCCAGTCGTGGCTGGTGTACAGCATGACGAAATCGGCCCTGCTGCTGGGCTCGGTCGGCTTTGCCAGCCAGATTCCCGTCTTTCTGATTGCGCCCTTCGGAGGGATTACCGCCGACCGCGTCAATCGCCAGCGCCTGGTGATTGCCACCCAGACGGCTTCGATGATTCTTGCGGGCGTTCTGGCTGCACTTACGCTGAGCGGACGCGTTCAGGTCTGGCACATTTTCGTGCTGGCGGCTCTGCTGGGCGTGGTGAACGCGTTCGATATTCCGGGCAGACAGTCCTTTCTCATCGATATGGTCGGCAAAGAGGACCTGATGAATGCCATCGCGCTGAATTCGTCGATGTTCAACGGCGCGCGCATCATCGGACCAGCCATCGCCGGAATCCTGGTATCGAAAATCGGCGAAGGCTGGTGCTTTGCCGCAAATTCCATCAGCTACATTGCCGTGATCGTTGGACTGATACTGATGCACGTGCATTGCGCTCCGCGCGCCAGCAAGCAGTCGCCGATCGAAGACATTATCGAAGGTTTTCGCTGGGCCAACCACACGCGGATCATCCGCGCGCTGCTCCTGCTGATTGGCTTGATCAGCCTGGTTGGCATGCCGTACGTTGTGCTGATGCCGGTTTTCGCCGATAAAATTCTGCATGGCGGAGCGCGGGGGCTGGGCATCCTGATGGGCGCGACCGGCGTGGGCGCTCTGTTTGGAGCCCTGACGCTGGCCGCGAAAACCGGCGTAAAAGGCCTGGGACGCTGGGTGGCATTCAGCTGCGCGGGCCTGGGGATCAGCTTGTGTTGTTTTTCGTTCTCGACTTCATTCTGGCTGTCGGTGGCGTTGCTGTTGCCCGCTGGCTACTCGATGATGTTGCAGATGGCGTGTTCGAACACGCTGATCCAGACCATGGTTCCGGACCAGCTGCGCGGCCGCGTCATGTCGGTGTATTCGATGATGTTCATGGGCATGGCTCCGTTCGGAGCGTTCTTTGGAGGAGCATTGGCGCACCGCATCGGCGCTCCGATCACGGTCGCTACCGGAGGCGTGGCCTGCCTCGTAGGCGCGGTGTGGTTCTGGCGCGCGCTGCCCGACCTGCGCATTGAGACCCACCGCTTGATTGTTGCCCAAGGACTAGCCGGAGGCGAACCTGCTGAGGAGATGAATGCGCAGGCGGTGGAAGAGTAGGCGGCTGGTCCGGCCACGTGTGGCTCTCCACTACCGCGTTTTGTATGCGCTCGCCGGCAGCCCCGTGATTCGTATTCCGCCGTGGCCTTTGTGGCGGATGTTGAGGCCGATCAGGAGGGCGGTGATTTGCTCGACTATGCGGGCGTTCTCTAGTTTGCCGCCATCGATGGCGCGCACGCGCTTGACCTTGGCCGCGAGTTCCATCGCGACCTGCGTGGCGTTGGGATCGTCGCTGCATACGATTACGTCGCAATCCACGTCGTCATCGCCATTCATCACTTCGGCGGAAACGTTCTGGAAAGCCGCTACTACGGAGACTCCCTTGGGAACGAGTTCCGCCGTTTGTTGCGAGGCCGAGCCTTGCCATACGCCCTGGGTGCGGCTGGCGCGTCCGCCGACGCTTGCGGCTAGCGGGACGGTGGCATCGATCAGGATGCTGCCCGCGCGGATTGCGGGCTTCAACTGCTTGAGCAGCGCGGCTTGGCTTTCGAACGGCACGGTGAGCACCAGCAGATCGCTGGCGGCGCAGGCGGCGGAATTTTCCATGCCGGAAATTTGAGCGGTTGCTCCGACTCGCTTGCGGATTGCTTCGGCCGTTTGCTCGGCCCGCGCAGCGTCGCGCGAGCCGATGATGATCGTCTCTCCGGCGCGCGCCCAGCGCAGCGCCAGACCTGTGCCCGCCGGACCTGTGCCGCCTAGGATGGCGATGGGGCGCGTCGTATTGCTCATGCTTGCGTTCATGCGATCGTTCATGCGAACTCGGCCAGCAGCGCGGTTTCTGAGGAATCCTCGGAAGAGACCGACTCGACCGGCAGCTTGATTTTCATGCGCGAATATTTTGTGTTGCGTTCGGCTGGAATGCGCCCGATTTCGAGAATCATCTCTTGAAAATCCGCTGGACTGGTGTACTCGCCCGCGGTTGCTCCGGCTTCGCGCGAGATGCTTTCTTCCATCAGCGTTCCGCCGTAATCGTTGGCTCCGGCTTGCAGGCAGAGTTGCGAAAGTTCGCGGTTCAGCTTCACCCACGAGACTTGAATGTTGTGAATCGAGCCTGCTAGCAGGATCCGGGCTAGCGCGTGAACCTTAAGATGTTCGGCTAGCGTTGGGCCGGTACGCGCCAGTCCTTGCTGGAACAGGAGCGTTTCCTGGTGTACAAAGCCCAGCGGCACGAACTCGGTGAAGCCGCCGGTTTCGGACTGAATCTGGCGGAACAGATTCAATTGGCGCACCCAGTGGTCGGGTGTTTCGCGGTGTCCGTACATCATGGTCGAAGTACTGCGGATGCCACAGGCGTGGGCGGTGCGAATGACCTCTTGCCATTTGGCAGCCGAAAGCTTGTTGCGGGAGAGAACGTGGCGCACTTCGTCGTCGAGAATTTCGGCGGCGGTGCCAGGCAGCGTGTCGAGTCCGTTATCGCGCAGCATGGTGAGATAGTCGCGCAGGGTCATGCCAGTGAGTTCGACGCCGTAGACAATTTCCATCGGAGAAAAGGCGTGGATGTGCATGTTTGGCACGGCACTTTTCACGGCGCGCAGAATATCGCGGTAATAAAACGGGGGCAGACCGTGCGGCAGTCCGCCTTGAATGCAGACTTCGGTTGCGCCAATGTCCCAGGCTTCTTTTGCTTTTCGCCCCACGTCCTCCAGCGAGTGAAAGTAGGAGTCGGCCTCGCGCGGGCCGCGGCTGAAGGCGCAAAACTTGCATCCGACAAAACAGATGTTGGTGAAATTGATATTGCGATTGACCACGTAGCTGACGATGTTGCCGACGAGGTCGCGGCGGAGCGTATCTCCGGCCACGAGCAGCGCGAGCAGGTCTTTGCCGTCGCAGTTCGCCAGGGCGTAACGCTCTTCGTCGGCTAAACATGCGCCGTCCTGCGTTTCGAGCACGCGCTCCAAGGCGCTGCGAATCTGGGGGGACGCTTGTGGCGCGATCTGCTCCCAGGTCAGCGCTGGGAATTGCTCGAGTTCGGAACCCTGCCAGTCCATAACGTTCTCCTATCGAAAACTCTTAGCTCTAACTCTTAGCGAAAAAGATCGTTCTTCGCGGGCCGGATCAGTTGCCGCGCCGCGCCGTTTCCCCGCTGATAAGCATAGCCTCGAATGACACATGCGGGAGTACCTGCCAGCTTGCCGCAGACCAGTCCCGCGGCGCAAGCCAGTTCGTCCGCCACGGCGTCTACGGTCGCATGAAGCGGGTAGCCGTGCGGATCGCGGCGTCCACGGTAGTCGATGAGAGGGCGCATTCCGGCTACGCCAATCGCGACCTCGGTCAAGCCTTCGCGCCAGGGACGGCCGAAGCTATCGCTGACGATAACCGCGATTTCGATTCCGAGGTGCTTTTTTAATTCGCGCCGCAGCTTTGCGGCGGAGCGATCAGGATTTACCGGCAGCAATACTGCGTGGTGCCCGCCATCGACGTTCGAGACATCCACGCCGCTGTTCGCGCAGATAAAACCGTGTTTGGTTTCGGTAATCAGCACATTGCGCTTTTGCCGCACGATGCGGCGACTCTCACGCAGCGCCAGTTCGTGGACGCGGGCATCGAGTTCGTAGCGTTGCGCCCAACTGCGCGAAGCATTGGAGGGTTGGACTTCGTCCAGCGCGACCAGCGCGCCTTCCGCCTTGGAAACGACTTTGTGCTTCACCACGAGGATGTCGCCAGCCTGAAAGCGCAGCTTCGAACTTCGCGCCGCTGCTAACAAAGTTGCGCTGAGCGATTCTCCGGCGCGGATTTCTCCACTGATGGCGAGCGGCAGGATACGAATTTCTCCTGCCCTCTGTTTACTCGCGTAGCTAGCCGTGCTGGACGCCATGTTCAACCTGATTTCGATTCTCAAGCCTCCAGCTTCGCACCAGTTTCTGCGATCGCCGGTCTCCACTGGCAGCGGCTAGTTCGCGGAGATCCTCGGGACGATCCACATCGCGCGCAATTCCCGGCAGTTCGAGCACAATACACGGCAGGCCGGTTGCCTTGGCAGCGGCCAGATGCGGCAAGAAACTATCGTTGCCGAAGCGCAGCGGGAATAAATCGGCAGGAGAGCGCCAGGCTGCGTTCGTGCCGCGTCCCGCCGTATCCGGCACCAGCACGGCGCCGCCACGCGGAGCGCAATCTGCGATCTTCTGCAATTCCGAACTTTCGATCAAAGGAATATCCGCCGGAACCACCAGTGTGCTCTCGGCTCCGCGGTCCCGGCAAACGGCTGTGGCCGTCTCGATGGCGTTGGTTTCTCCGGAGTTGTCGTCGGCGATTACGTCGAAATTCAAACGCGTTGCAAGGGCGCGCGCGAAGGAATCATTCGTCACCACGGCAACCGCGGGACGGCTCTGCCATTGCGCCAGAGCTTGCAGCACGTCTTCGCACATGGCTTGCGCCAGCGAGAAACGTTCATCTGGAGTCAAAATCGGAGAGAGGCGCTGCTTGGCGTCGGTGAGATTTTTTACGGGGACGAGAATCATGCTCGCTCGGCCTCGTTTGGAGCGGGCGGGAGTTGTCTCGCGGCGTCCAGAGTGCTTTGGGCTAGCGCGACTCTATGTTCCGGCTTGCGCATGACCGTCGAGGTGCAATGCACATTTATGCCGGTCTTGCGTAACTCTTCGGCGGCCAGCTTGTCTTGTGTATCGGCCACCAGCAGATCGAGAAAGTCGCGGTAGAAGTCGGCAACTCCGGCAATGGAAACGGCGACGCCCTGCGCTGTCATGAGTATCGCTGCAGGCCCGGTGACCGCGGCTGCCCCGACAATCGGGCTGACGGCGGCGATGCGGGCGCGGGTTTCGCGTAGCGCCTCGCGAATTCCCGGTACGGCGAGAATTGGCGCGATGCTGGTTATGGGATTACTCGGCGCTAGGAGCACGAAGTCTGCTGAATGGATCGCTTCGAGCACTCCCGGCGCGGGTTGCGCATCCGACGCGCCTACGAAGCGCACGGACTCCACTGGATCCTGATACCAGCGCTGCACGAAATATTCTTCGAAGCTCAAATCGCCGGCCGGAGTCAAGACTCTTGTCTCCACGCGCGCGTCGCTCATGGGCAGGATTCGTGCATTGAGGCCAAGCTTGGTTGCGATCTCGCCCGTGGCTTCGCTTAGCGTCTTGCCCTCGGCCAGCAGCTTGGAACGGAAAATGTGCGTGGCCAGATCGCGATCGCCGGTGTTGAACCACGCCGGTTGCCCCAGTTGAGCCATGGCTTGCTGGCAGAAAAAAGTGTCTCCCTTCACGCCCCAGCCACGCTCCTGGCTCAGTTTGCCGGCCAGCATGTAGAGGATGGAGTCGATGTCCGGCGAAACGTACAATCCCCACCAGCGCAGGTCGTCGCCGGTATTCACGATGATGGTCAGTTCTTCCGGAGGAACGATTTGCCGGAGTCCATCCACAAATTTAGCGCCGCCGGTTCCGCCGGTTAGAACCATAATCATGCCGCCCTCCCGATTTGAGCGTAGCCTTCAGCGTTGGCGGCGGTGCTCAGGCGCTTGGCCAGAAGATCGCTGTGACCCGCTGGTCGTCCTAAGAACATCTCCATGAATTCAGGATAAACCGGCAAGCGCTGGCGCAGCTCGAATCCTCTTGCCTCGGTGCGCTGGCGCAGCTCTTCCAGATGCGGCCAGGGCTTTTCCGGATTGATGAAATCGGGCGTCAGCGGCGAAACTCCGCCCCAGTCGTTGATGCCGGCGTCGAGCAGGTCGGCGTAATGTGGATCGGAAAGATTCGGCGGCGCTTGCAGATTCATCTCGGGCATCAGAAGGCGCGCCACGGCCAGCGTGCGCAGCATTTCTCCGCGATCGGGTTCGGGGCAGTGGGCCATGGGCGTTCCACTTTTCGCTCGGAAATTTTGGACGATTACTTCCTGAATGTGTCCGTATTTCTCGTGCAAGTCACGGATCGCGATGAGGGTATCGACGCGCTCTTCCAGCGTTTCGCCGATGCCGATTAGAATGCCGGTGGTAAATGGGATCTTTTGGCGACCGGCATCTTCGATTACGCGCAGGCGCTTCTGCGGGTCTTTGTCGGGAGCGTTGTCATGCGCGGCGTTTTTTGCGAGCAGGCGCGGGCTGGTCGTTTCCAGCATGAGTCCGATGCTGGGAGCCACGCGGGACAGGCGTTCCAGCCATTCCGCGCTCATCAGGCCGGGATTGGGATGCGGCAGCAGGGTCGACTCGCGCAGCACCTTCTCGCACATTGCTTCGAGATAGTGCAGCGTGGATTTGTATCCCAGGCGCCGCAGGGTCTCGCGCATCTCGGGGAAGAGCAACTCAGGTTTGTCGCCCAAGCTGAAGAGGGCCTCGGTGCATCCCATGCGCTCACCGGCGCGGACTACTTCCATGACCTCGTCGGGAGTCATGGTGTGCGCACCGGGGTTTGCGGGATCGCGGCGGAAGGTGCAGTATCCGCAGTAGTCGCGGCAAAGATTCGTCAGGGGAAGAAAAACTTTTCGGGAGTAGGTGATGATTGCCGGCCTGAACTTTGCGCGGACAAGTTGCGCCGCCGAGAGCAGGGAAGGTAGCATGGCTTCGTCCGCTCGCAGCAACTGGCGCGCCGCTTCTCGGGAGATCGGCGCCTCGGCGTTGGCCAATTCCGCCGTTACGAGCGCATCTGGTAAATAGGTAGCCATACGTCTTTACTTCGAAATTCGATGCATACGAATCCGCCGCCGACTCTTTCCAGCAATAGCAACAGCGGCGACGGCAACAGCGATGGGAACGATCATAACGGACGGAGCGAATCCATGTCCCGGTGCGACTTTCAGGGAGCGGTTTGCAGCCGTGGCCCGCAGGTTTCCGTATGAGCGTTAGTACGAAGGATTTCCGCAAGGCGATGGGGTGTTTCGCCACCGGCGTGACGGTGATTACCGTCGATCAGGAGGGCGAAGTCCACGGCATGACGGCGAATGCGTTCACCGCGGTTTCGCTTGATCCATTGCTGGTGCTGGTTTGCGTGGATCATCGGGCGCGGACGCACGCTCATCTGCACGCCCGCAAGCGATTTGGGGTGAATGTGCTGCGCAGCGACCAGCGGGCCATCTCAGAGTATTACGCGCGGTCGTCTGAAACCCATCAGCATCCCGAGGAGGCGGGCGCCCGCTTCGATCGCACCTTGCACGGAACGCCGGTGCTGCAGGGAGCTCTGGCTTATCTCGAATGCCGGTTGCACTCGGCGCAACCCGCGGGCGACCACACCATTTTCATTGCGGAAGTGGAAGAGGTTGTGGTTCGGGACGGGGAGCCGCTGCTTTACTTCCGCAGTCAATACCGAGAGGTCAGAGGTTAGAGGTCAGATTGCAGAGGTTGAGAACCTGCTTTGACCTCTGCAATCTGACCTCTAACCTCTGACCTTATTTCCCCATCACCAGTTTCGCGATGGTTGCCAGCTGCATGTTCGACGTACCTTCGTAGATTTTTCCGATCTTGGCATCGCGCCAATATTTTTCTACCGGATAGTCTTTGGTGAAACCGTATCCGCCGTAGATTTCTATGGCGAGCGAGGTTACGCGCTCGGCCACCTGCGAGGTGAAGAGCTTGGTCATGGCGGCTTCTTTCACGAAATTCACTCCGGCATCTTTCATGCGGGCGGCGTTATAGACCATGAGGCGGGCGGCTTCGATCTCGGTGGCCATCTGCGCGATCTGGAACTGGATGCCTTGGAACTCCGAGATGGGCTTGCCGAATTGAGTGCGCTCCTGCGCGTATTTGGCGGCGTATTCCCATGCGCCTCGGGCCACGCCCAGCATTTGCGCGCCGATTCCGATGCGGCCTTCGTTCAGCGTCTCGATCGCGATCTTGTATCCCTTGCCGACTTCGCCTAATACGTTTTCCTTGGGCACGCGGCAATCTTCGAGAATCAGTTCGCAAGTGGACGAAGCTCGAATCCCGAGCTTGTCTTCTTTCTTGCCGACGGTGAATCCGGGGAAATTCTTCTCGATCAGAAATGCGGTGATGCCTTTGTATCCTTTCGACGCGTCGATGGTGGCGAACAGGATGAACAGGCCCGCTTCTTTGCCGTTCGTGATCCAGAGCTTGCGGCCGTTGAGGATGAAGTCATTGGAATTGCCTTTGAGTTCGGCTTTGGTTTGCAGGGCGAATGCGTCTGATCCTGATCCGGCCTCGCTCAATGCGTAGGCTCCGAGCGTGTCCGCGGCCATCTTGGGCAGATAACGCTTCTTCTGATCTTCGTTGGCCCAGCGCAGGATTGCATTGGCTACCAGCGTGTTCTGCACGTCGACGATGACTCCGGCGGAAGCGTCGGCGCGCGAAAATTCTTCTACGGCCAGGATCGCTTCAAAGAACTTGCCACCGGCTCCGCCGTATTGCTCGGGGATCTCGATGCCCATCAGGCCCAACTGAAAGAACTGGTCGAGCAGGGCATGATCGAAGACTGCCTTTTCGTCCATTTCCTTGGCCAGCGGACGAATCTTGTCTTCGGCGAACTGGCGGACGTTGTCGCGAAAGAGAATCTCGTCTTCGGTGAGAGTGGTGAGCGGCGCGGGACTGGCTAGCTGCAGAGCTTCCGGCATGGAGGCACCTCGGTAGGATGCGAACGGGAAATTGTAGCAGCAGATTGAGGGGGACTGGTGACCGCTCGGTTGGTTCGATTCACTCCAGCGCGGGCATCGGTGACCAGGGAATTGGACACAATCCTTAGCGGGACACCTCCGTGGAATCCCACCCTTCCGCAAAGTGCGCGGAAGGATGGGGCACCCTCGGGCGTTTCTTGGTTTGAAGAAATCAAGATCAAAACCAAAACCAAGATCAAATCAAGGGTAGCGGACAGGAGTGTCCGCTCTACACAACTTCTTTCGGTGCCAATTCGGCTACGGTTAGCTGATCGGCTTTGCGCAGGTCGGGGAAGAGGCACGCCCAGGTGGCGATTACTACCAGCGTTCCTACTCCTCCGAGGATTACGGCGGGGACGGTGCCGAACCATTGGGCGGTTAGACCGGATTCGAATTCACCTAGTTCGTTGGAGACTCCGATGAACATCATGTCCACGGCGTTGACGCGGCCACGCATTTCGTCGGGAGTGGCTACCTGCACCAGGGTGGCGCGGATGATGACGCTGATCATGTCGGCGGCTCCGGTCAGGAATAGGGCTACCAGCGAGAGGATGAGGTTGTGCGAGATTCCGAAGACTATGGTGAATACGCCGAAGGCGGCTACGGCTAACAGCATGGTCACCCCGGCGCGGCGGCGGATGGGGCGATGAGCTACCGCGATGGCCATTAGGGCTGCGCCTACTCCGGGAGCGCTGCGGAGCAGGCCCAGGCCCCAGGGGCCGGTGTGCAGGATGGTTCTCGCGTAGATGGGCAAGAGCGCTACGGCTCCGCCCAGCAGGACGGCGAACATGTCGAGCGAGATTGCGCCGAGGATCAGCTTCTTCTCGCGAATAAAACGGAAACCTGCCAGCACGGTGCGCAGGCTCGTTGGTTCTCTCTCTCGTCTTTTTTCTGCCGAGATCGCTGCCGAGGTCGTCGTCGGGGACGTCAGCGGATGAATGCGCAGAGTCGAGAAGATGGAAAGAATAGAGACGGTGAGAGCAATGGCGTAGACGGCTCCGGGGCCGCGGAAAGCGGCATAGGCAAGTCCTCCTATGGCGGGTCCGGCGATGTTTGCGATCTGATAGGTGCTGGCATTCCAGGCCACGGCGTTGGGAAAATGTTCTTCCGGAACCAGCTGTGGCAGAATGGCGCGGCTTACAGGAAAGCTGAAGCTGCGGGAGACTCCGACCAAGATCAGGACTACGTAGATCAGGTGAACTGAATGCGGAGCGCGCCAACTGATGGCTAACAGCAGCGCCGCGCAGAGGCCGTATCCGGCGTAGCACCACATCAACAGCTTGCGGCGGTCGAAGAGATCGGCGGTGTGTCCGGCGAAAAGAAACAGGACGAAGCCGGGGGCGAACTGGGCCAGGCCGACGTAGCCGAGGTCGAGCGGGCGATTGGTGATGGCGTAGACCTGCCATCCCACGGCGACGGATTGCATCTCCAGCGCTACTACGATGAAGAAGCGCGCGAACGTATAGCGGACGAAGTTGGGATAGGTGAAGGCGACACGGCCGGCCAGGCGCGGGTCTTTCGCGGTGAGCATCCTTTATTACTTTGCCACAAAAATCAAAATCCCAAGGGAAGCGATGCGTGGAATCCCACCCTTCCGCAAAGTGCGCGGAAGGATGGGGCACCCTCGGGCTTGTTTTGGTTTAGAGAAATCAAAGTCAAAGGCAGCGGACAGGAGTGGCCGCTCTACACGAGATCATCGGCGGTTAATTAGGGACGCGACGTATCCGGCGCCGAATCCGTTATCGATATTGACTACGCTTACGTTCGAGGCGCAGGAGTTCATCATTCCTAAGAGAGCAGCGAGGCCTTCGAAGGCTGCGCCGTAGCCTACGCTGGTGGGAACGGCGATCACCGGGACTCCTACGAGACCGCCGACTACGCTGGGCAGAGCGCCTTCCATTCCGGCGCAGACTATGATGACGCGGGCTTTGGCTAAGGCTCCGCGATGGGCTAGCAGGCGGTGGATGCCGGCGACTCCCACGTCGTAGATGTGCTGAACCTGGTTGCCCATCAATTCGGCGGTGACTACGGCTTCCTCGGCTACAGGGATGTCGCTGGTTCCGGCGGAGACGACTGCGATTACTCCCTTGCCGTGCCGCTTGCGGTCGCGCTTCAGCACGATGCAGCGGGCGAGGGGACGGTACTCGGGCTGGGGCTTGTTGCCGGCGAGTGCGGCAGCTACGGCGGCGTATTGTTCTTCGGTGGCGCGCGTGGCCAGCACGTTGCCTTCGTGGGCGGCCAGGTGTTGGAAGATAGCGGCGACCTGGCCGGGCGTTTTTCCCTGGGCGAAGATCACCTCGGGCATGCCTTGGCGGAGGGCGCGATGATGGTCGAGCTTGGCAAAGCCGAGATCCTCGAAGGGCAGGTGGCGCAGGCGCTCGACGGCTTCGTCGGGGGAGAGGCGCTTTTTCTTGACCTGTTCGAACAGCTGGCGAAGGGCTTGGGAGTTCATAGGCGCACATGCCATTGTAGATTGCTGAAGGTGTTGCCAGCGCCCGGTGGTGCAAAATCAACCACGGGATACGGCGGGGCATAGGTGCGGGTCTTTAGTCCTCGGAAAAAGTTAGCGCTTTCAGTCACTTGCGTAGATTACTCCAGTGGTTCTACTCCCTTCGGAGAGATTGCCGTCGCCCCCGTCGCCACCTATACTGACGGTACTCTGGTTCTGGATTCTCCGGCAGGTGTATCGGGTAGGGTTGCTGAGGAGTTAGTGTGCCCCGCTGGCCGAGGTCATTTCGGCCGAATTGAACCCGTATGCGTAGACGCCTGCAAACCGCGCTGATGGCCAGCCTAACCGCGATCTCCTTTCTTTCCACCATGTTTTCCGCGCTCCCGGCCCGCGCCGAGTCTGGCGAACGGGTGGGGGCGATTACGTCGACTACCGACGACTCCGGGCGCAAGATTTATGTGAACGGGGACGAGCGCCCGGCTGCTTCGAGCGCGGAAGCTTCCACGGCTTCGCGATCTCGCCTGATGTATTGGAGTTCCACCGAACACCGCTTCAAGCCGGTTCCGACCAGTGGAGCGGTGATGCGGGCGGCGCGTTCGGCGGCTTCGGAAGTTCACACCTACCTCGACGGCAAAGTGCAGAATCACCAGACTTTGAATCGCGCTTTTACACAGCAGGATGTCGACGCGGCGATTGAAGTGGCGGCGAAGCGGCACAATGTGGATCCGAGCCTGGTGCGCTCGGTGATTAAGGTGGAATCGAATTTCAATCCCAATGCGGTGTCGAGTAAGGGCGCCATGGGGCTGATGCAGTTGATGCCCTCGACGGCCCGGTCGCTCAATGTTTCCAATCCTTTTGACCCGGCGCAGAACGTGGATGCCGGGGTGCGGCATCTAAGAAAGCTGCTGGATAGCTATGGCGGCAACGTTCGTCTCAGTCTGGCGGCTTATAACGCGGGCGAGGGAGCGGTGGCGCGCAGTGCGGGGGTTCCGCATTTCAGGGAAACACAGGACTACGTTCGCCGGATCACGAGTTTGTACAACGGCGGCGGAGCGGTGTCGAATATTTTTCGTAGTACGGTGTATGAGCCGGTGCGGGTGCAGCGCGATGCTCGCGGCGTGCTCTACATCAGCAATACGGAGTAAGCGGCGCTTCCCGCCGTGGTAGCGGGGTGCGGCGACTTTTGAGAGTGCGGGTGGTTTTCCCGCAACTTTGCAACGTGATTTGGGTTGGCTGAATTGGTAGCAGGAACTTAGTGAAGACCCAGGCTTCTACGACCCTAATTCGAGGCGGCCTCACCTTTCGCCTTGGCGCGATGTTGTTGCTCGTGCTGTTGCCGCTGGTTTCCGCATCGGCTCGCGTCCACCACAACGATGCCTGGGCGCGGCAGCAATTCGCTAAAGCGGAACGCATGCGGGAGGCTTTGAACGGGCGTCCCCTGGCGGAGCGTACTCGCCGCGAATATCAGGCGGCGATCGATTCCTACCGGCGCGTTTATTTCGGCTCACCCACGTCCCAAAGGAGCATACGCAACCTAACGAGTAGCGAAGAAGAACA
>CAVZUP010000172.1:0-8159 GCA_963778255.1 uncultured Acidobacteriaceae bacterium | reverse complement strand
AAAAGACGCGCCCGAAACCAAATCCATCGTGTAGGGATAAACAGTCGACGTCGATAACCTCACACCGACCCAGTCTTTACCAGCAAGCGGACCGCACAACGCGTTGCCTGCGTCGCCGTCATTATGGCTCAGATCAAGGCGGACACTCTGGCTGGCTTGCATCTGAAAAGCGCTCCAGCCAATGATCGTGCGCGGCAGTGTCAGTCCGTCGGCCGTCCAGTCGCCGCTTGGATGCAACACGGATTGGACTCCGTTCCAGGACACCGGCTGTTCTCCCGGCAGGCGCAGCGTGTCGTCTTTCAGGGTCAGGCTCAGCGTCGCATTGATTGCGCTACCAGCCGTCCCTTGCAGGCGAGCAATCGTGCCTTTCAGCGCGGGAGTGGTTTGGTCGAGCGCGAGATTCGGAGAAACATCAAGCGTGGTTCCGTTGCTCACGGTCTGGCCGTCGGGTACATCCCAGTTGTCAATCTTCACTGGGATCGGCGGATACTCCTGATAACCGCCGCTGCTGGCGTTGGCCAGACGAATGATCAGATTGCCCGTTCCTGTGTATTTGGTTCCGTTTCTTGTGACATGGTTCTGCAGGCCATCGATTTCAAACGTCCCGTCGCTCACGGGAAACAGGAACTTACATGGTTGCTTCGGATCGGCAGCAACCGCTTCGTACTCCTTTGGGTTGGAAGCGACATGCTGATCCGGCAACTGGTTCGCAGATTGGCCGGCAATGGCTTGCAGCGCGCCATTCAAGTATTGAACCGCTCCCAACCCGGAGACTGTTTGTTTGCTGGGCGAAAGAACGCCAACTTTCAGCGGCGGGAGATTGCTCCCCGGCGGCGAAGCCAGCGTGTTCAGCAGCGACTTGGCTTGTTCCACACCGGACGCCGAAACACTCGGCGAGCCGCCATTTGTCGCCGAGAAGCCCGCGGTAAGCACGTGCAAAGTCTGGCCGACGGCGATGGAAAGATAGGGGCTCGACGGTTCCGGCACGACATCGGCTTGCACGCTGACGTTGTGCATGCCGATCATTTTTACCGGGAGCGCCTGCGAATCGATGGGCGCGCTGATGTCAACATAAGGCTGATTCTGCGGTGTGCCGAAAGGCGACCAGATGAAGGAGTTCGAAGGATCCACGTCAGCCCGCGTCAAGTTCGTGCGCGGTTTCGAGGGCCCCAAGTCAAAGCTCTGCTGCGTCTGCTGTCCGTCCACTGTCCACGTGACCTGGACCTGGCCGCGGCCATAGTAGTGAATATTCGATTCCGCGACCATGCCATCGTCGCAAGTACTACAGATAGCCGTTGGTCCGCTTGCAGCGGGAACTTGCGGCCTTTGGGGCACGGCAATTTCGACCTTCGGCTTCTGCTCTTCGGCACTCGTCAGTACGAGATGCGGTACGAGATGCGGCGCGTTCCGCGGCCCTTCCGACTTGCGGGGAAGGTTGTTGAGCATCTTCGGCACCAGTGGTGACGGCTTGTTCACGTCGTAGCCGGGGAAATCGGGATCGTCGATGCTCTTCAGGTGCAGCGGGCCATCCGCTGCCAGATCTTCGATCGGCACAATCGTCACCGGATGGCAATACAGCATGTAAGCGTCGTTTGCCACCTGCAACGGAGTCGGGCCTGAGGGCGCACTTGAAGCGCCGATGAGGGCGTTCTGAAAGGCGTTCGACGCATTGCCCTGCGATGCGCTGCTGCCCGGCATGGCGATTTTCTGCAGCAGGGCAGTTTGCAAATAAGGATTACTGAGCGGCCCATCCACGCTCGCCGCCACAACAGACGCGTTCACATGCTGCGCGTCGGCTTCGGAAAGCTGAAATATGCGCACGGTGTAGCTATTCGGGGTCTGGTACGCGTGCCACAACGCATATTGCTGGTTGATCTGATTCGGCAGCGTGAACTTGATCCCCCGGCTATCCACCGTCGTGTGATCCGTCGGGATGGCGCTCAGCGACTGCACCGTGCCGTCGCCCCAATCCACGAAGACGTTGTCGAACGTCATCAGGTTCACGTTCTTGATCAGGCCGGTGCCCGATTCCTGCGGCGTGCCATTGGCGCGATACGGTGAGTTCGTCAGGTCCACCGTCCCCGATAGCAGCCAGCGGTCAAGAACATAAGAGTTAGGATCGGATTGAGTTTGGTCGGCGTCGGTAATATTGAGCCCTTTGCTCATGCCCGAACCGTTGCACTGCAGGCCGGTTGGCGTCTGCGTCGTGCCCAGTTGCGAAAGCGTGGAGACTTCAACTTCGAGGCTGGTGGTCTCGGCAGGTTGCTGGTTGGCGCCCGCCGACTGGCTCCCTGTCTGCGTCTGCACGATGTTCTTTGTTGCAATGTTCTGCGCGGCCTGCCGCGTCATTACGCCGTTTTTCGTGTAAGTATGAAAACCCGCCACCTGCCAGTAGAGTTGGTGGTAGTCAATGATCATTTGCGGCTTGCCGTTCGCCAGGGCGGAGAACCGGTTTTGCAACACGTCCGTAAGAAACGCGGAGTCAGGCCGGTAATACGTAGGAGGAAGCGCAGTCTGCCTGCCGTAATAAAGTACATTGGGCCCGGAGATTGTCTTTTTCGTGATCAGCGATTTCTTATCCTGCGCGTAAATGCGCAGTTCGTAGTAGTCGGCGGTTCCGGGATTCTGCTCGTGCCATTGAAAGACTGCATCGTCATCCAGCAGAGGGACGACCGTTGGTCCGCCCTCAAACGCCTGCTTGACCAGCGGCGTATCCAGGGTGATCACACCTTCCGGAAAATTCTGCAGCGTGATTGGTGGAATTTTCAGCACTGTCGGCGGTCCTGCTAGTTTGACCGCCTGCACGTTCAGCATTCCCTTGCCCACCACCGCCTGCTGATTGGGCACTTGCAAATTGATATCCCGTCCGCCGGGGAGCGCCGAGGAAAGCGCACTGACGGTGACGTGCATCTCAGTACTGTTGATGTAACGCGCCGGCCCCGCCGAAAATACAGCCGCTGGAACCCCAGCACCCACCGTAAACGTCACCTGCGTTCCGGGAGAGAAATTCGTACCTTGCAGAGTGAGATCCACATTCTGGCTTCCGGCGGTGATCTGGTTCGGAATCACGCGCAGAATCTGGACTGGCTGCGTGCGTACTTGGCTCCCGACCACGGTGAACGTATTGGGCGCGGTCGCATGAGTCGCGCCTTCGACTAACACGACTGCGCGCGCTCCCAAAGGAGCATTCGGCGCAATACTCACTTGCGCGTGGATTTCATTGGCATTGACGACTGTCGTGGACTGCACCGTGAGTCCGGAGTTCGGCGTAAATTGCAGCGTGGCAGGCGAGGTGAAATTGACACCGGTCAATGTCAGCGCGACGGTGGAGCCCTGCGTTCCCTGCAGCGGCGAGAATTCGCGAATGGCCGGAGTCTTCTGTCCACTCGGTCCACAATTCGCCGTAGCGGCCAGGGGTGAGCAACCTGGGGGCGAAGTAATCGTGAAAGGCGTTGGAGAGCGCAAGCTCAGGTCGGCGTCCACGAGCAGCACTTGGCGGGCGCCCGGCTGCGCGCTCGCATCAATTTGCACTTGCGCGGTGATCTGGGTCGGAGAAACGACCTGAAGGTTCGAGACTGTGAGTCCGGCATTAGGCGTGAAGATCAGGTTTGAGGATCTCGGGGCGAAATTCATTCCGGTGAATGTGATCGTCACCGTGGATCCGGCGGCTCCCTGCGTCGGGCTGAAGCCAATCAATGTCGGCTTCGATGGCTTCGCTTGCGCGCCAGCCAATCCAGACAGCGCACACGTGACTGCCGCTACGCATAGCAGCCACCGCATGGTTGTGACCCGCGCGATCTGCGCCTGAGTTATTCGCATCGAATGCATCGAGAGCCCCAACTCCGTAATCAACGCCGTGCGACGCCGTGTCCCCTTGTTCAAGCTCTAGCGATACAAAAACCTCAGAACGTGTGCTTGTGGCCCCAAGTCGCCGTCCACAACACCAGCAACTGCGTGCTGCGGTGGTCGAAATTCATGATGTTGTCTTGATTCTGGTTGTAGCTCCCCTGAGCCGACAGCGTGCTGAACTTAAGGACGCCCGGCATCGTCCAGGACACTCTGCCGCCGTATTGCCCGGTCAAAGTGTCGCTCGTCAGCGAGCCATTCGCCAAAATCGTTCGTCCCTTCATCAACGAGATCAGGGGTGAAACCTGCAACGCGGGCTTCTTCCAGACAAATGCCGGCTGCAGATAGAGTGTGATGTTCCGGCTGGTGCCCGTCGTCAATCCATCCGCCGCCACCCAATTCGCGCTGAACTGGGAATTGAGCTGGAAGAATCCGCGTGTTATCCAATTCGTACCCAACGTCAGCGATGAAGTGATCGTGTCCGCCGTGGGAAAATAGTTGTTGCGATTCCAGTCGCGCGTGCCTCCGGCCGACATGGTCACCGTGCCCACCTGCCGGCTGAGATTGATATTTCCGGAGACGTCCCGCGAATCCTGGGCGCCGGTCTGCTCGGGAGGCTGGCCTTGCAACGCAGCGGGAATTGTGCCCGTCTGCGTGAGCGACTGCCGCGCGTCCACGACGATGTTGGTCTTCGGGTCAACCTGCTTGCTCCAGGTTTCGTCGAAAGTATGCAGCACCAGTTCGTCGCTGGTGGTAGGCTTCACGTTGTTTTCGAGGAAAGTGTAAGTCAGGCCGAACGTCCCCGCCTTTGTCGTTTCCGTGACTCCCGAATCGACGCCGCGCAAATTGGGCTGACTGGCTTGCGTCAGGCTGGGGTTCGCCGGATTTCCGAAATTCGGCCCTACGTCGCGGTACGAAACGTTAACACTGGTCTTGCCGGTCTGTCCCGAGATGCCCGTGCGCCACGCGCGTCCAAATTCATTTTGCGAAGTTGGATCTGCGGTATTGGCATTCTCACGGCTGAAAGCATACTCAGAGGACCACAGCCATTTCTGCTTCAAATGGATATTGAGCAACGCGCCGTAGACATCGCCGCGAGCCTTCGTGGCCACGGGGTTGGGCAGAATAATTGGATTGCCCTGCGAATCGTATCCCACGCTTGTAGGCGCGCCGATATCTTGCGCACTAAGCCACATCAGGCGGAACTGCGCCCACTTCGGCAGTGGCGCCTGCCAACTAGCCCCCATCATCTGCTGATGAAAGCTAATCCCCGCACCGCCGCCGAGCGCCTGGTCGTTGGTGTTCACGAAATAGCCAAATGTACCGGCGCGCGTCGTCAGCGTGGCTTCAACACCCTGCCGCGGTGTCGCTGCGGTTACGAATTGAGCGTCCGTATATAAAACTGGCGACACAATGCCAAAGCGCAGATTGGCTCCCCACCCGTTTCCTTTGTATCCGAGCTGAAATACGTAGTCGTTCACCAATCCGTGGCTGGTGCGCAGCGCCTCCGGATTCAGAATGGAATTGAGCACGCCACTTCCATTGGCCTGGAATTTCCACGGACCGTCTTCATACATCACGCGTTCTGAAACTGAAAAGTTATTCGAGTCCGGAGGGTTCGATCCCGAAGCCCACTGTGTGTTCGAGCTGACCTGGCCTTGTTCCGATGGACCCGCCTTGTGAGTCTCAGCCGGCTTCGGACTGGCCGCAACCGCAGGAACCGCCCCAATGGAGGCAGATGACGGCAAAACTCCATACAGGGCAGGAGGAGCTTCCGAATCGTTGCCGGGCTGAACGGCGGCGGCTGGCGTAGCTGGAGCCGCTGCCGCTGCCGGCGCAGTCGAAGCCTCTGTGAACTTCCATGAGGCAGCATCGTTACCGACTGTCAGGTTGACATTGTGGTCGCCGCCGGCCAGCGCCAGTGGGGGCGTGAACGCGACTTTGACATCGCTTACCTGTGCCATCGAGGTGATGTCAATGTCATCCACCATCAGACTGACATCCGCGGGATTTACCGGAGTTTGAAAACCCACCGAGATCGTCGGCTTCGGATCATTGATATTGCTGTTGGGCGGCGGTGTTCGATCGGCAATCTGGGAAACGAGGTCGAAAGCCGCAGGCAAAGACAACGGACGTCCGAGCGAAGCCAGTTGCACCAGGTTCACGTTCCCGCTCAGGCTCGCCTTCGGAACCACCTCGGCGACAAAACTCTGCGGCGGCCCGGACATGACGACCTTCCCGTTCGGCGCAACCGCATCTACGCGCCAGAAATAGGTCGTGCCGGGAGCAAGCCGGCCATCTACCGCGCGCAGGTCCAACTGAGGCTCTGCGGTCAGATATTGCCGAATCCGATGATCTCCCCCAGGATCGCTGCTGATGACTATGTAGTAGAAGCCATGCTTGAGTGCAGGCTTCCACTCCAGCAGCGTATGTCCAGCTGTGGTCTTGGCTGGAACCGGACGAACGGGCATCAGTCCACCCTCCGGCAGGTGGTAGATACTTCTCATCGGCCGAGGCTTGCGCGTCTCACCTGTAGCGCCGATAGCTCGTACCGTCCAAAACAGTTCGCCCTCGGACAAACTCTGCCAGATACGCGCCGGAACCTCCCACTCGTTCTCGACCGCGTCAAACCAAGTGTGAACGCTCGAAAGATAGGGCTGATCCGAGAACCCAACCTGATATTTTGCGGCTCCCGGCACGGGCGCCCAGAGCAACTGCGGAGGATGATCGCCACCGAACGCCGCGCCATATTCGGGCTGGATCAGCTGTTCCAGCTTCCACTCTCCCGGAGTCACCACCACCACAACCGGCTTGGTTGCGATCTGATTCGGCTGCGTGATCCGCAACTGCAGTGTGTGGCCGCCGAGAAACCAGGTTGGCAATGATTGACGCATGCTGATCGTCGTGCTTTGCCCGCCCACTATGGAAGCAGAAAACTGTTCGACCACATTTCCATCCCAGACCCATTGCCCAATGACCGTGCCCGTGCCTGTGCCGCCGAGTACAGCTTCGGCGCCTAGATCGTCGCCCAGCGTGACCACCGTTCCATCGCGCGGATGGATCAAGGCCATATTCACTACGAACAGCGGTGCTCCCAGCGAGTTGGATGATCGCACATAAATGGGCTGCGACGTGCCCGGGCCTCCAGTTGGAGAGCCCGCTGTGGTCGTTCCGTCGAGATTCAGAACATCTACAGCACGTAGACTAACCACCGCCGTGGGACCCAGGCTAACAATGGCCGTCATCAAGCTGCTGCTAACAACGTTCACGCTCAGCACCGCAACATCGGCAGCGCGTGTGTGTCCATTGGATTGGCCGACGCTCTGGAGTGGCGGAGAGATCACAACCGTCGCTCCCGGCCTGAAATTCGATCCGACCAGCGTCATCTGCATGCGGCTGGCACCTTGCGTCGAAAACTCCGGAGACGAACTGATCAGGACCGGAACTGGCGCTGTACCTACGATGAGTGACACTGGATTCGAAGTTAGGCCGCCACCAACGGCGAACGGATTGAAGGCGGTCACCTGCAACGTTGTCGGCGTTGCAATGTCCGAGGCAAAAATCGTGGCGGTGAGCTGCAACGCGCTCTTGAATACGGTGGGGCGGTTGCTCCCGTTAATTTGCACCACGGAACTCGATTGAAACCCGCTGCCGTTGACCGTCAAAACAAAGGTCGGTCCCCCTGCCGTAACGGAAGATGGAGAAAGGGCAGTGATGCTGGGCGTGGTCTGAGCTATCGCGCAAAAGGGCAACAAGAGCGCACAGCCCAGAAAAAACACACATGCAGATCGAACACGCGCGCGAGGCAGCTTCAGGGACAACGATGAGATACCGTCGTTACGTACGAACATTGGTTTAGCGTAGAAGCAAAGCCAGATTGGGAGCCCCGTTCATTATTGCCCGAACTCTTATTTCCACACAGCCCTAATGTGGGCTCCCAGAACCGAAATAGGTACCCTTGGTAACTACGAACAGCCCCAGGGGCTCATGATGAGCGCCATGACTGTGGGGCCGATAGCTAATCCCCCGACGACGGTCGCGACTCCAGCTCCCTCTTGGAATGGTCCGCGTTACAGGGAGCACGTCTTGCCTGCTCCTAGTCCCGCGAGAGCGCGGCACCACCGCAACCATATTCTTGTCGACGCTCTAGACCCCCGTGAATTCTATGACGCTGCTTGCCTGCCACTGCACGGAATGTCTGCAAGAAACCTACAGCTGTGCTCACGCTTGAAACCGTGGCGATCGTGCCCGAGTGACGGCAATCCGGGAGCAACGTGACGACCAAAGCCAGTTTATAAAACACGCTCCAAGTA
>CAVZUP010000171.1:0-44055 GCA_963778255.1 uncultured Acidobacteriaceae bacterium | reverse complement strand
AGATTCTTCTCCCTCACGGATCGAATCGTCAAATTGACCCAGGCTGTTGTAGACAATCATCAGGCCCATTCGGGGAGAATTATCCTGTGGATATATCTTTTTCCGCAGTTGGTAGGCTTCGACAGCCTTATCGAGTTGTCCGGTTATGTCGCGGTAATACAAGGCTTCAATGTGGAGCCTTTCCCGGTCACTCACGTGCTGCCGGAGCTCATATGCTCGCCTAATCGCAGCGCGCCCCAACTCCGACTGATCGTAATTGATGTACTCAATTCCCAATCGTGCATATGCCATGGCGAAATTGGGATCAATTTCAATCGCACGCTTAAAGAGAGGGATAGCGTCCTTGCCACTTTGTTGATCCCTAACTTCAATCGCCATGCTGTAAGCCTTAAGAGCATCCAGTGACGGAGTTGTAGCCTCGAAGGGTGTGTCATACTTCTGGATGTTCGCGAGCGATTCGCCAAGCCGGCTTCGCATCGTCTTGGTCACAACATCCAGAGCTCGCAGCACTCCTTCTCGATTCTCGGCTTCCGCCTGCTCGTTGGCCACTGCATCGCCGCTCTGACAATTGACGGCTCGAAGTCCAATCACGTAGTGCTGGCCAAGAGTTGAAATTGAATTTTGAATGACGACCTTGCCTCCAACCCGCAAACATACTTCCCGTGCAATACCTTCCGTAAGGCGGGTGCTGCCCGGTCGTTCCATGAAGGTCAATGCCCGTCTCGCTTTGTTCTCAGGAATGATGTTGAGAAATGGAGACTGCTCCAGCTGAATCCTCAAAGCCTGCTTGACCGTTTCGTCGAAGATTGCTTCGCCCGTAGTATTTTCTAGATCGGCAAGAACGACGGTATCCTGATCGGTGGCTCCCGCCGTCTGTCGCGTTCGCAAGTAGCGAGAAAACCCAAGCATTGCAACCAGCAGGAGCACCGCCCCGACGGCAAGTTTCGGTATTAAATTTGTTCTAGCCGGATTCGCTAAGCGCGCCTTCAGGCGTTCCAAATCGTCGCGCAATTCGCCAGCCGATTGATACCGAAGTTCTGCCGACTTTTCCATTGCCTTGCGGATGATTCGTTCCAACTCTTCGGCCTGAGCGGACCTTGCGTTGGAAATCGACGTTGCGTTCTCATGCAGGATTTTGTCGAAGACGATCGCCGCCGTACTTCCCCTGAAGGGCACCTTTCCCGCGGCCATCTCATGGAGCACCACTCCGAAGGAGAACAAGTCCGAGCGTGCATCAACGGCTTGACCGAGGACCTGTTCCGGCGACATGTAAGAAACTGTGCCTGCGGCCACGCTCGCCCGAGACAGCATCTCGCTCGGATCTTTCCTCCCCTCTAGCCGATTCGCCTCTTGCTGCTCCTGCCCTGCCGCTGACGAGGCTGCCAGTTTGGCAAGGCCGAAATCCAATATCTTTACCTCGTTGCGATCTGTGACGAAAATGTTCGCCGACTTAATGTCACGGTGGATGATGCCGGCCGTATGCGCTGCTTCGAGCGCGTCCGCAACTTGAATGCCGAGATCCAATATTCGCCCAGTCGGTAAGGGCTTGCCGTCTATCTCCTGTTTCAAGGTTCGCCCAGACAAAAACTGCATGACGAGGAAAGGAAGACCCTCGTATTCCTCAACCTCATGCACGATGCAGATGTTGTGGTGATCGAGGGCAGAAGCGGCGCGGGCCTCGCTTACAGCGCGCTGCAGGGTGGGACGCGTATATTGCACTGTTTGAGACGGACTTGCCGACCCAAAGTCAGTCAACATGGGCGGCAGGAACTTCAGCGCGACGAGCCGGTTAAGCTTGGTGTCTTTTGCTTTATAAACGACTCCCATTCCTCCCGCGCCCAGTTTCTCTAAGACGCGATAGCGAGAATCGGCCTTGCGGAACGCGCCCAGGTCAATTTCTTTGCTGTTCTTTTCTTGGACTAATTCCTTGGCAAGCAGCTTTGCGGCGACATTCAGAGCCGAAGATTCGATAAAGGTGTAGGATTCGGGTTCGCAAGCAAGCAGTGACTCAATCTCAGTTCGGAGCTCGGTGTCGCTCCCACATTCCTCCTGCAGGAAGATACTTCGTTCGTCGTCCGCGCGCTGAAGTGCAGCGTCAAACAAGTCCTCCACTCGTCGCCAACGGTCTTTATCCATTGTGCGCCTTGCCATTCTTGAGTTCACGTAGCAACCAGACTTTGGCGAAAAGCCAATCTTTCCTTACCGTTCGTTCCGAAATATTCAAGGCAGCAGCAGTCTCCTGAAGACTAAATCCCCCAAAAAAACGAAGCTGCACAACCTTGCTCTTGCGCTCGTCGAAGGCAGCCAGTTGGCGCAACGCGTCATCGAGAGCGATCAGTTCCGTGTACCAATAAGAGTTGGCCACGTCCATGTTCTCATCCAACGGTACGAATTCTTCTTCTCCTCCACGCTTTAGCTGGAGCCTGCGGCGCGCGTAGTCGGTGAGGATGTGCCGCATCATTTGCGAACACACACCGAAGAAATGGGAGCGGCTCTGCCAGTTGGTTTTCCGGACGTTCGCTAGCTGAAGATAGATTTCATTTACGAGAGCCGTACTTTGCAGGATGTGATCCGTCCGCTCCTGAGACATGTAGCCGCCGGCCAGGCGATGCAATTCCTCGTAGACAAGCGAGGTCAACCGACTCAGCGCCTCATCATCGCCATTGCTCCAGGTGTGAAGCAACTCGGTAATGCCGGTCAAAGACGCACCCATAGGCTTGCGAAAAAAAACACGCAGGAGGGATAACAACTGCTGCGCAATGCTACCACAACAATCTTAGAATTCTGTGAAGTTCCGGACGTATCCGCGTTGTTTTTCCGGCCCGCGGCATGCAAAGGCTTGCGTACATATGGCAACGCCGTGCATGCGAAAGAAAAAAATGATTTTGAGGGGCCACTTTGAGATCCGTTTTTCGCTGTAACTAGTAGGAGCGTTCTGCAGAGTGGAATTTCTTGGAACTGATTCGTCCTCGCCAGTTGTTGCCAAGAAAAGGAAGGCGTTGCGTGAAGGCGTCGAGAAGCGGTTCCTGGAGTACCCTGAAGGCCCACTTGTTCAGACTAGCGATGTGGCTAGCGAAAAGTAGTGTTCAGTTGTTCTTAGCTGCGCTAGCTTTGAGCATCGCGACGTATGGTGCCACTCTGCCAAGAAGGCTGCAGGAGATTGAGGAGGGTGACGGAATAACGAAACGCGCCGTGATTCCTGCTTCATCAACTTCGCGTCTCGGAACAGAGAAGCATGATGCGGCAGCCCGGAAAGGATTGCAACCGAAGTGCCGGGCTTGCCCTTCAACGCGAGGTAGGAGTGCACGCCAGAAGAAGCGGGACGTTTCAGCAGGAGCCGAAGCCGCTCCAACCATGTCCGCCATAAAAAAAGAGGCGCGACATTAGATTAGGTTTCGCAACTGAACGTCGCTGCCGCAGAGTGTAGTTGGCGGATCGCTTCCTCATGTGGCACGGGTAGCGTGGCTGCGAGGCGGCCAGATTGCGCAAACAGCTTCTAGTTAGCGGCAACGAGGATTAAGTCAGTTCTCGAAATGAAGTTGCAGAATGGCCAGTTCACCACAGCTCGAATATCAAGGAGACCGGTTATGGAATATGCAAAAGCAACGCTTGCACGACACTCACTAAAGGGAGTTGTCGTCGCAACCATCCTTCTGCTCGTGGCGTGTGCTTGGGGGACTGACACCAATGTCGCGGTTGCGCCGCAAGCCGTCCGTTCAGCAGCGAAGACGAAGTCTTATACCGGAAAGGTTCTGTATAACTTCGGCACCAATTATCCGGACGGCAAGATGCCGGCGCAGAACGGCATGGTCATCGACAAGTCGGGCAATATCTTCGCCGCAACCGCGACCGGTGGACCGTTTCAAACATGCGGCGGTAATGGCAGCGGCTCAATTGTTGAGCTTAGTCCGGACGGAAATGGCGGTTGGAACGAAACCGACATACACGACTTCAACTCGCTCGCAACGAGCGGTGGCAACGGTTGCGTACCGGTGGGACTGCTAACCATCGACGACAAGGGTAACCTCTACGGTACGGCGGCTAATGGCGGCGACAACGCTTGCTACGACAATTACGGCAGTAACGTGGGATGCGGCACGGTCTTCAAGCTCTCTCTGGTGAATGGCGTCTGGACAGAAACCAACCTCTATAGCTTCGGAGCAAGCGGCGTCGATGGATACTCGCCTCAAGGTGGTGTCACGCTGGGAAATAGCGCGGGCACTGTTCTGTATGGCACGACGGAATGCGGAGGATCCGGAAATGGCGGCGCGGGTACAGACGGTGCCAACACATGTCTCTCCGGAGCGGGGACCGTGTGGCAGCTGTCCTATACAAGGCCAACGAAGAAATCTCCAGGCGGCTGGACGGAAACCATACTTCACAATTTCGCCGGAGTCATTGGCGGGCCCGACGGTTGGCAGCCGATGGGAGGCGTTCTTCAGAATGACGGCAATGTTTACGGCTTCACATCCAACGGGGGCGCGGTGCCCGGACTGCCCTTCGGCGGCGGCATCGTTTATGAGCTCACGCCTGCTGGCTCAGGCGAATGGACTGAAAACGTGCTCTATACCTTCGGAACCAATCCGAACGATGGTTATAGCCCGGGAGGTATACCAGCTATGACTTCGAAGAAGAACCTCTTTGGGACGGCGGGCGGCGGTGGCGATTATGGGGGTGGTGCGGCTTGGGAACTGTTGTATTCCCCAACGGAAGGAACATACACGGAACAGATTCTCTACAGTTTCAGTGGCGATGCTGAAAATCCGAATTGGGGGCTCGTTTATAGCAAAGGTAGCTGGTTCGGCACGACCGGCGGCTCGGGTCAGTTTACCGACGGCAGCGTCTTCAAGCTCACTTATTCGGCGAAAACCGGCTGGACCGAAACGACGATCTACGACCAGTTTGTCTACGGTGGCGATGGCTCGGAACTAGACGAGCCCGGCTGGAATCAGTTGATCGTCGACAAAAACGGCAATCTTTATGGCATGGGTTTCCTCGGAGGTTATGGCTTCGGTGGTGTCTTTGAGGTCTCGCCGAACCCGTAACGCTCGTGCCATTCCCCTTGAGTTAATGCGGGCTGCCTCTGACTGTCTAACTAGACGAGCAGCAGTTCGCGGAAGAATAGAAGACTGCGTAACCGGAAGGTCCGTCTAAGGAGAGGTTTTACCATGAAGAGATCTACTGATTGCTGGCTTAGAGTGCAACTGGGAATGCTGTCGGTGCTGGCTCTATTGATCCTTTTGCCTGTGCTCGCCGATGCGCAGGCGACGCGTACCCATGCAGCCGAAGGGCAAGTTGCGTTGCAAACCTTCTCGCCAAACGTTCTCTACACCTTCGGCGAGCCGGCGCACCCAACCAATCCTGTGGGCCTTGTCCAGGATAGCGCCGGCAACTTCTATGGCGCGACATATCTCGGCAGCAGCGGTCCGTGCTACGAGGGTGGCGGGGATCGTATCGGGTGCGGCTCGGTCTTCGAGTTGAGCCCCGACGGGAACGGCGGATGGACCTACAACACAATTTATAGCTTCCAAGGCGGCATTGACGGAGCCCTTCCGGCTGCGCTGACTATCGATGGCCAAGGCAATCTTTACATCTCGACAGTCTGGGGTAACGGGACTGTAAACGGCGCGGTGTCTGAGATTAGCCGTGAACCGGATGGAACCTGGATCTTGACCAACGCCTATGACTTTACCGGAACAACCGACGGTGCTTCCCCGTCGAGCGTGGTTGTGGATTCTTCTGGAAACGTGTATGGCACGAGTTATAGCAGTATCTACGGGCCTCTCATTTTCGAGTTGCAGTCGGTCGACAGCCAATGGATCGAAAAGGCACTGTACTCCTTCACTGCGAACTTTGCCGGAGAGCTTAACGGTGTTGTCATCAACAGCAAGGGCGACCTTTACGGCGTCGCTGACGGTGGAATGTGGGGATCACCTCAGAACGGTTTTGTCTACAAGTTGCACAACAGCGCGAAGAAAGGCTGGGTCGTAACCACGCTCTATACCTTCCAGGGCGGCCCAAGTGACGGAGCGACCCCGAAGGGGCTTTTGACCATGGATAACGCCGGCAATATGTACGGCACGGTGGTAGGGGGCCTTTCGGGCTACGGTGGAGTTTACAAGCTCACTCCATCCGGGAAAATAACTTGGCTTTATGCCTTTACTGGAATGGAAGACGGCAGCTATCCATTCGGTGGCGTCGTGCTTGACAAGCTAGGTAACCTTTACGGCGAAGCGATTGGCGGTCCCAACCCAACCTGCTTCTTCGGATCTGGTTGTCCGCTCATTTTCGAACTCATGGCTCCCAGAAACAGCGGAACAAGTACCTGGCAGGAAGGCACGTTGTATAGTTTCACGGAAGGAATAGATGGTGATGGTTACCAAACACGACCGTTGTTCGACCCCGCCGGAAATCTCTACGGCGTCTCCTATGATGGCGGTATCGGCTACGGCGGTTCCGGCTTCGGGACGATCACCGAACTCATTCCGAATCCAGTCCAGACCACCACTACCATAAATAAGAACGCACCCAACCCCTCCGCGACAGCCCAAGCAGTAACCGTAGCCTTCACCGTCGCGCAAACTGCCCTCGCCAACAGCAAGCCCACCGGAACAGTCACTGTAAACGCGAGCACCGGTGAAGCCTGCGTCGGAGCAATACGGCCAAATGGCGCCGGCCATTGCACACTGATGTTTCTTTCTGCGGGAGCGCGCACGCTGACTGCGACTTACTCCGGCGACGCTGGAGATCAGAGCAGCGCTTCAGCTCCAGTCACCCAAACGGTGATGAATCAAACAAAAAACACGATTACCAACCACAGCCCCGATCCGGGCAAGGTAGGTCATGCGGTGACCGTGGAGTTCAGCGTGGAGGCGAAAGACGGCACGAATAAGACGAATCCGAGGGGCACGGTGACTGTCAATGCCAGCAGCGGTGAAAGCTGCAGTGGAACGATCGGAAGCGCCGGGAACGGCTCCTGCAAGATCACCTTTGCTTCCACCGGAATAAGAACGCTGGTCGCAACTTATCCCGGCGATGCTGACAACAACGGCAGCGTTTCGACTGCTGTAGAGCAGAGCGTAGAGTGATCGCGGTTAGAGGACTGATGATTTTCCTCTGGAAGGAAACCCATGCCGCGGGCGGTACGGTCCGAACCCGATCTGCCCGCGGGAAATTGGGTCGGCAGGGGCGAAATAAAGCGATCGTACAAGACATTTTATTCTGGAGATCAGTGCCATCTACTACTTAGCTTAAGTTGGGCCGAACCGAAAGGAATCTACTATGAGTCGCTGCAAAGTGTCGTTCACGTTTTGCTTCTTGTCCGTTCTGGCTGTTCTCCTGTTGTTTGCGGTCGCGCGGTCACAAGCCCAAAGCCGTGGTTCTGCCCAGATCACCCAGAGTCTGGACGAAACTAAGCTAGCCGTGCTCTCAGGCAATACGCGGCCCGAGGCAACCAGGAAGAATGATCGCGGCCGAGTCGCCGACACTCTCCCAATGGGACACATGTTGCTCCAGTTGAAGCGCTCTCCCGACCAGGAACGCGAACTGGAGAAGTTCATCGATAGCGTTCAGGACTCATCCTCTCCCAGTTTCCATCATTGGCTGGGCGCCAGGGAATTCGGAGAGCGATTCGGATTGGCGAAACAAGATCTGGACACGATCACCGGCTGGCTCGAATCCCATGGCTTCACGGTAAACGTTGTCTACCAGAACGGCCTGCTTATCGACTTCTCCGGTACGGCAGGGCAAGTGCGTGACTCGTTCCGCACCGAAATACACAACCTCAATGTGGCCGGCGTCAAGCACATCGCGAACATGAGCGATCCGCAGATTCCGGCAGCCCTCGTCCCGGCCGTCGCGGGCGTCGTTTCACTCCACGATTTCAAACCACACACCCAATACAAGCCTCGCGCAGACTTCACCTTCGGCTCCGGTGGAGGTACCTACTACGCAGTGGTTCCCTCTGATCTCGCGACGATCTACAACATCAACCCACTTTTTAGCGCCGGCATTTCGGGTCAAGGTCAAACGATTGTGTTGATCGAAGATACGGATCTTTATAGCAATTCCGACTGGAACACCTTCCGTTCGGTCCTCGGTCTTTCGTCGTACAACGGCACGCTGACCACGATCCACCCCACTCCACCAAGTGGGCCGAACAACTGCATCGATCCGCACACCAATGGAGACGATGGTGAAGCGATTCTAGATGCGGAATACGCCAGCGCGGCCGCGCCCAGCGCCGCCATTCAGATTGCATCATGCGCAAGCACAACGACCTTCGGCGGACTGATTGCGATCCAAAATCTATTGAATGCTAAGACGGCACCCCCAGCGTTGATAAGCATGAGTTATGGCGAATGCGAAGCGTGGACCGGCGCAGCTACCAATGCAGCTTTTAACTTGGCATATCAGCAGGCAGTCACCGAGGGGGTGTCGGTCTTCGTTTCTTCCGGCGATGACGGCGCCTCAATGTGTCAAACTTACGTTCACTTTGCAAACTCGGGAGTCGGCGTCAACGCATTTGCATCAACGCCATATAACGTTGCCGTTGGTGGCACCGACTACAGCGATACTTACTTCGGCACGAACACCACATACTGGAGCGCAACAAACAATCAGTATTACGGGTCAGCGTTGTCCTATGTGCCCGAGATTCCCTGGAACGAATCGTGCGCAGGCAGCCTCCTCGGTCTGTATTTTGGCGACCCAATACCATACGGTGATACGGGCTTCTGCAACAACGGGACCGGAGAAGCCTGGCTGTATCCTGTGGCCGGCTCAGGCGGTCCGAGCGGTTGCGCCACCGGAACTCCAGCCCAGCCTGGAATTGTGGGCGGCACGTGTGCCGGTTGGCCAAAGCCCGCCTGGCAATCGCTGGTCGGTGTTCCGAACGACGGCGTGCGCGATTTGCCCGATGTGTCGTTATTTGCCTCCAACGGAGTTTGGGGCCACTATTTCCCCTTCTGTTGGAGCGACCCAAACTACAACGGAAGCGCCCCGTGTACCGGTACGCCAGACACTTGGGCGGGCGCCGGCGGAACTTCCTTCGCATCGCCGATCATGGCTGGCATTCAGGCGCTCGTGAATCAAAAAACTGGGGAACGTCAAGGCAATCCGAATCCGGTCTATTACAGCCTTGCAGCGAATGAGTACGGAGCAAGTGGTAATAACTCGTGCAATTCCACCTTGGGAAATGCAGTTAGTAACTCATGTGTTTTTTATGACATCACGTTAGGGGACAATGTCGTGGATTGCCTTGGCCCCGTGAGCTCCTGCGTTGGCTACGATCCCTCCGCCGGAAACGAAATCTTTGGTGCACTATCGCTTTCCGACATTACTTATGAGCCTGCATACGTAACCACAACGGGTTGGGATTTCCCCACCGGAATCGGGTCGATTAACGCTGCGAACCTGGTAAACAACTGGCCGCAACCCACCCCCAATTTTTCGCTGGCGGCAAACCCAGCGTCGCTAACCATTACGCAGGGCACGAGCGGTACCAGCGCAATTGCAATCGTGCCCCAGGGCGGATTCAATGGTAACGTCACTCTCGCCGCTTCTGGGCTGCCGGGTGGCGTGACCGCCAAATTTAGTCCGAATCCTGCCACTTCGGCGAGCACGCTCACGCTCACCGCAAGTGGCACTGCAACTCCCGGAACGGTCACGGTCACTATTACCGGAACATCCGGAAACCTGAGCAGTAGCGCGACGATTTCCCTCACGGTTGTGCCGGCGAATCAGAACTTCACGCTTACTGCCGCCCCCAGCGCTGTCTCGGTCACGCAGGGCATCGGTAGCGCGGCGAGCACGATTAACATCACTCCGGTAAATGGTTTCTCGGGACTGGTTACTTTGACTGTTTCTGGTTTGCCGAAGGGAGTCAGCGTCTCGTTGAGCGCCAATCCGGCGAATTCGTCGAGCGTACTGACCTTTACCGCCGCCAGCACCGCTAAGACGGGAACCGTTGCGGTGACTATCACAGGTGTCTCCGGCAGCTTGAGCAATAGCACGACGATCACCCTGACCGTGAACCCGTTGGGGAATTTCTCTCTCGCCGCGACTCCCAAGACACTCATGATCGCACGAGGCAGCAGCGGCACAAGCACAATAACCGTAATTCCAAAAGACACGTTCGATCAGAGTGTGGCTTTGATCGCAAGCGGCCTGCCGAAGGGAGTCACCGCATCCTTTTCCCCAAACCCGAGTAGCTCGGCTAGCACTCTGACACTGACAGTGAGTGGCTCCGCCACAATTAAGAAGTCACCAATCACCATAACGGGCATCTATGGCACTTTAAGTCACCAAGCCTTTGTAACGCTCACGGTTACGAAGTAGCGAGCAGCGTCGCCATTCAACCCTTGGGGGCCGAAACCTCGGCCCCCTTCACTTCGAGCGGCTGGCCTGCTTCGGAGTGTCGAAAAGCGTGACAGCAATTTCAGCAATGGCATTGCCTGCCCGCCGCCGGTTAATTCGAGATCGAAACTCAGCAGTGTTTCTCCCGTCTCTCGGCTGTTTTGGCCAGATTGCCTTGGTTTTTTTTGCGTATCGAGCGAACCCGGCAACCCAATTCCACAAACCGCTCTGCTCCCACGCCTCCCAGTACCTGCAGAACCTCAGTTCGTGTCCATCGTCTTGTGCCGCTACCTGCTGTTGTACGTCCATCCCGACAACTTGAACACATAACTTGCCTATCGAACATGTGGGTTGCTCAAACGCTTGCCGTCAAGGCTTACTTAGGTATCTGATTTTGCCAGCGTGCAATAGCGTGCAATGGTGCGCGGCGAAGGTGGTAAATTTGGCATCTGTGGCAATGTAGTTTCTATAACTTATGGAAGCGATTGGGCGAGGCAGGGTTCGAATCCCACTCTCTCCGCCATATTTTCAATTACTTGCAGACTGCGAAATCACCCGAAATCAGTCAGGCCCGCGCCAGGGCCATGCGAACGACTTTAGAGTGAGCCTCACGCATCTCGTCAGTGACCACGTCGCCATACAGGTTCATGGTCATCCTGATGTCTGCGTGACGCATCAGTTTTGCTGAACTGCAATACCGGTCCCGACTGCATCGAGCCAACTCCGGTACGTGTGACGCAGGGAATGTGTACCGAACTGAGGGACGCCGGCCCTACGCGCTGCATTTCGAAAGCACAGCCACACGTGCGGGTAACTGAGTGGCTGTCGGCCCAGTTTGACGGGACTGGCGAACATCCAATCATCTGCGGCGCCGAACTGCGTGAGCTGTTTCGAGGTTTTGAGCATGGACAGCAGTTCAGCGTCTATCGACATCCTCCGCTCCGACTCACCGGTTTTGACCGGCCCGACCCTCTGACGCACGATGCCTCTTATGATCACGCTCTCATTGCCAAGCTTGATGTGTCGGCGTTTCGTCTCTTCCTTCGTCAGGTGGATTAGCGTCGGCCATGGAGTCTCTTTGCCGAGGCCTCGGATCCAGGTGGTTCACGGAACGGTTCCACAGAAATGCGCTCGTAACACACTTCCAGCACGGTCAGGTTTTCTGTACCGCCCGGCAATTGTAGGACTACGCTGTCACCCGCTGCCGACTTCATCAACGCGCGCCCCAGAGGTGACACCCAACTGATGTGGTTGCGGTTGAGATCGACCTCGTCTGTGCCCACGATGCTCACCACTCGCGATACTCCCGCGGCATTGGCATAGCGCACGGTCGCTCCGAAGAATGCTCTCGTGGCCGCCTGCCCCGCTCTCGGAGCTTCCGGGTCGACCACTTCCGCGGCCTCGATTCGTTTCGTGAGAAAGCGAATCCGCCCATCGATCTGCCGCAGCCGCCGCTTGCCGTACTGATAGTCGGCGTTTTCACTGCGATCGCCGTTGCTGGCAGCCCAAGCCACCACTTCCACCACGGCCGGGCGTTCCCTGGTGAGCAGAAACCGGTGCTCATCTTTGAGGCGCTGTAGCCCGCTCGGCGTGATGTAGTTCTTGACGTGGGTCGCGGGCGCGTCCGGTTGTGGGTGTCTCGTAAACCCTTTTCGCATTCCGTGGTTTCTAGCGCGAATTCAGTGGGTGGCGGGCTCTATAAAAGGATGTCAAGACCGAGGGGTTCATTTGACACCCGTGGTTAAATAAAAGGAGAAGTGACGGAAAAGGAGAACTGTGAATGAGCGACTTTTTCGATAGTCTTAGCGGAGAGTCTGTGCGGGCTGGTATTCGGAGTTGCATAGAACGGGAAAAGATCGATGTCTCAATTCCAGAGCGCCGATTCATGCTTTTTCGCTTGCACGGGCCACGCGACGTATTGTTTGAAGATCAGGCACCCACAGCCCATGAAATCGCTGCAAAGGTCATCGATCGGGCGCCACGGCCTTCTTCTATCTACAGCAGTAAGCCGCCCTTTGACCGGGGTGCGATTCTTGACTCTGCTCAGGACGAAATCTTGGCGTATGAGTTGAAGTCTTTTTGAGCGGCATTTAAGGCAACGAAGAGCACAGTGGCGCGTTTTCGTATGGACTTCGTTGCATAACACACGGCTCGGTTATCCTTCCGTTTTTAGGGCAGAGAGGCTCTGATGATGGCTGCCAGTCGTGGGTCTTGCACAGTTGTCCTGTGCTTGTGTCAAGAGCCACTCCTGTCACATCCTTGAACGGTTGAAAACGTCCCGCTTTTTGCAAGCGGGCATATTCAGTTTTGGTTATGACCACCTGTGTGTCGGGATCATAGCCGGGGCGCTGTGCTTGCTCAGTCTCGCATCCAACCAGCATGGGCATGACAAGTAGGAAAATGCTGATGAGGGGCAGCTTCACGACCCTGATTAAACCATAGTCAGAGCAATTCGGCCAAGACACTCAGTTAATTTTGCGGATCGCGGTAGAGATGCCGGCCTGGTGCCTGATGCCCCAGGTTCGCGCCCCATCTTATAATGTCCGCGGTTTTCACTTCTCTGGTTTTGGGGCGCGAACCTGGGCGGGGGATTCCGTAAACCATCCGACAATCTTGAATTACTTGGCAATCCCAGTTAGCTCGCCTCCGGCTACGCGGAACCTGGGGCACCAGGCTTACACTCAAACCACATGCTCAACCGGGGTAATGCCTACACCACAATCATCAGCAGCAAATATCACGGACGGCCCCTGCTTTCACACCTGGCAAGCCTTTACCCACACTCAACCGCACAAGCCTGGCAACAAAAACTGAACAATTGCGAAGTCACCGTCAACGGCGTCACCGCGACCGGAGGCGAATCGCTTGTTTCAGGTCAAACTCTTGTCTGGAACCGTCCACCGTGGATCGAACCAGACTCCCCTCTACACTTCGAAGTCCTGTTTGAAGATCCCCATCTGCTGGCCGTCAACAAACCTGGCGGGCTGCCCACTCTCCCCGGCGGAGGCTTCATGGAAAACACTCTCCTGCGCTTGGTGCGAAAGCAAACCCCTAGCGCAAACCCTGTCCACCGGTTGGGGCGAGGCACTTCTGGGATCGTCCTCTTCGCGAAAACAGCGCAGGCGGCCGCTAAGCTATCCGCGAACTGGAACACATCCAGAATTCAAAAAATCTACCGAGCGCTGGCGCAAGGCATTGCACAGCACGACACCTACGAAATCCTCACACCCATCGGACTGGTGCCGCACCCGCGCATCGGTTCGGTGTGGGCCGCGAGCCCAAATGGCAAACCGTCAAAGTCATTGGCGAAGGTGATCTCACGGGCGCCAAGCAGCACGGCAGGCACCACAACATTTGAGGTCAGGCTAAATTCGGGACGCCCTCATCAAATCAGGATCCATCTGGCATCCATCGGGCATCCTCTGGTAGGCGATCCTCTGTACGGTTTAACCGGCCAGCCACTTGAAAATCTCCCCGGGCTCCCGGGCGATGGAGGATATTTCCTGCACGCCCAATTTCTGAAATTCCACCACCCCATCACCGGGGAACAAATTGATCTTGAGGCGGCTTTGCCGGGTGGATTCTCAGGGCAGCAGTAGGTGTACGGCGGGATTCAAATCAGTTGTGATCATGCTACGGGCGTCGTGTTGTTGGTTGACCAATGGCATGCGGTATGTCCTGGCTGAATTGGGGTCAGTTCCGTCTGTCCCCGAAGTATCCGATGGGAGGAGACTTTGCGTCCGTCCGTACACAACACGAGACTTGCTCCAAACCAGAAATATAGCGATAATCTATTAGGGACTCAGGCGTTCAAGCGCCTGTAATTCCGGGACTCAACGTAGCAGCGGAGAAAATTATGTCGCCGATTGCGCAAAACCCGATGACGTTGAGCCTGCCCGCCGTCGTCTAATCCAGCCGGTCGGCTGGGTTGGCTCCATCTTTCAACTCATTAGTTGAAGCCGCATGCGCATTCGTGCGCCTGCCGGCTCTGCGCGTGTGCGCGCGAAAGGGAGCTTTGTGAAACGAAGAAAACGTCGAGGTAAAGGAGCGGAGTTCGTGGACGCGGACTTCGCTGAAATTCTCTATGGAGAAGGAAGCGGCAGTCGGTCGGACAGCCGCCAAGTGCAACGGAAGACACAACAGTTCTGCTGTCAAGTGCAGCGGGCGCTTAACCTCGCGCTCGCGGATTCAAACGTTGCTGGCATTGGCTGTGAACTGTTTGTAGATGAGGTTTCGCCAGCACCCGGTTGCGGACATCTATTGGTCCATATCGTTGTGCAGGATGGCTACTCCGTCGTCGATGCGATGAGCGCGCTCCGGCGCGATGCATCGCGTTTGCGGTCGGAAGTAGCGATGGCGATCGCCCGAAAGCGAGCGCCAGAGCTGTCGTTTGTGCCGGTCTCGGTGCAAGGAGGTGACGATGAATGATTCGTCGATGGCTCCGCTCCGAAGCTGGCTAGCTGCTCCACTGGATCGAGACGTGTCGGAGGCGCTTGCGCGAATCCGGTGCGCCCCAGATGTTCAACAAGTCGTGGTGATGCCCGACGTACACCTTGCCGCCGAGGTGTGCATCGGTGTCGTTGTCGCGACTTCTCACCTGATCTATCCCCAGGCAGTGGGTGGCGACATCGGATGCGGCATGCTGGCCGTCGCGGTTGACGTGGAGGCCTCCGCGCTGAAGAATCCGAAGACCGCCGCACAGCTGCTGAACGAGATCGGGCGTGCGGTACCCTCGCGCAGACACAATCGGAACGCGGTCATTCCTCAACCTGCCGAGATAGCAAGCGATCCGCTCAGTCATACCCGACTAGAGGCAATTCGGCAGAAGGAGGGCGAGATAGAGTTCGCCACTCTTGGCAGTGGAAACCACTTCCTTGAGCTGCAAGCGGACGAAGAGGACCGCCTCTGGCTGATGGTGCATAGCGGATCGCGAGCGCTCGGGCAGGTGATCCGCGACCAGCATCTGGCACGCGCGCAACCGGTCGAAGGGCGACTGCGTGCGCTCGACGCGGAATCGGATACTGGCAAAGAGTACCTTCACGATGTCTTGTGGGCCCGGCAATTCGCCGCGGCTTCTCGCAAGGCGATGGCAGAGGAGACAGCCAAAGTACTGACGCGAACGTTGAAGTGCAGCATCAGTTGGGGCACGATGATCGCCATCGATCACAATCATGTCGCGCTTGAACGTCATGGCGAGCGCGAGTTGTGGGTGCATCGCAAGGGCGCGATGTCCGCTCAACAGGGACAGCCCGGAGTCCTCCCAGGCTCGATGGGCACTCCCAGCTTCCATGTGGAGGGACGCGGGTGCGAAGAGGCGCTCTGTTCGAGCGCTCACGGCGCGGGCAGAGCCTTGAGCCGGGGAGCGGCGCGGAGCAAGTTCAGCGAGCGCGAACTCCGGCGGCAAATGGAAGGCGTTTGGTACGACTGCAGTCTGACAGGCAAACTCAGGGACGAGGCTCCGTCTGCGTACAAGGACATTCGTGCGGTCCTCAAGGCGCAGCGAGAACTTGTTAAGGTTATCCGCACGCTACGACCGGTGCTCAACTACAAAGGCACCTGAAAAGAGTGTGGCTTCTGAGCATTTGTTCCGAAATTGGCACGTGTCCATTCAAGAGTAAAAAGCGGAGTGCAAAAGTAGCACTCCGCTATGAAACTCGGGGGGAAACCGGAAACAGACGGGTGCAGTTCACTGGACGTTCGCAAACTTTTAGTAAGACTGTCAGACCCGGTCTTTCCAATATCCAGGCTGCCGGTGTCCGTGGGCGATGGCCAAGATTCTAACCACTGATTTCCTTTCGTGGTAAATCACCGCATAAGGAAAACGGCGGAGAACAAACTTCCTGGTGTCGAGGTCACTCGCCGGCCATCGCCGGGGCGACGCTAGTACGAGGTCAATTGCCCGATCTATCTCTTCGACAAACTTATTGGCGGTGGCTTCGCTTTGTTTCAGGTACCAACTGATGGAAGACTTGAGTTCCGCGAGTGCGGAGGGGTGAATGTCCAGCGACTTAGCGGCCATTGAGGAGGGCGGTAATCTGACGCCGCGCCTCTGCCCATGGAATTGGTTTTACTTTGCCGGAATCCAGTTCCTCGATGCGTCTGGCAATTTCGTGTTTCCATGATTCCTCGACCGATGGGTCAACGGTATCGTCGAGGCTTTCCAAGAGCGATCCAGCCAAAGCAGCACGGGCTTCCGGCGGGAGAGCCAAGGCCTTTTTTAAGAGTTCGGAAACGTCTGGACTCATGGAGCTATTTTACGCCCGGCACGCAAATCGCGAGCAAATGTGCGAAGGGTGCCCGACATCTCGCGATTTTCGAGATGTGGGACCCGCCCACGAACACTTGTGTCTAAACCGCGGCGGAGAGATTTGTTCTTCGAGCGAGATCCCACGTTTGCCAAAAACAGGCAAACATGGGGCACCCAAGAGTGCCAGGTGGCGCTCCGTTCAGGATCAATGGTTCCCGCGAAGTTGGGAGCCATCCAGTCGAAAGCGCGCTCAGTTGGGCACCTACTTCGGACGTCCCGCGTGGGACGGGACCGTGGAATCCCACCCCTTCGGCTTCGCTCAGGGCAGGCTCTAGCGCAACGGACGCGCTAGGATGGGGCACCCTCTTGTGTTGCCGGGGCTGGAGAGGTCAAAAACTAAGCCTGGGTCACCCGCCCCACAACGATCATCGAAACCTCAACTTCTTATTCCGCCTGCGCTAGCCCCGCAATAACCTCGGCAACTTTATCGAGTATCTGGTTCCAGCCCTCCAATTGACCGCTATTTTTCGCGCTCTCCATGGGCTCATTTCCAATGAAGGTGAGTTTCGTCTGGCCGTTCCCGAGATCCTCGAAGATGGTCACGTCGTACGCACCGTCGATCGCCTCATGTTCGATTCCGTAGGCCGCAGGCTCAACCTTGTTTCCCTTCGAGTCGGAAAAGTACATGGAGGAAACGATCTTCTCCTGGGGAACAATCTCGTGGTATTCCCCCGCAGTCCAGAGCTCCGGCCCATCGGGCGCCTTCATGCAGCAGAGAAATTTTCCTCCCACGCGAAAATCCATCTTGCAAAAAGGCGCAGTGAAACCCTTCGGTCCCCACCACTGCATCACGTACTTTGGGTCTGTCCACGCCTTCCAAACCAGTTCGCGTGGGGCATCAAAAACTCTTGTGATTACCATCCGCTCGGTCTCGTTAACCATGCTTTTTGTCATCTCTGACCTCCGCTTTTTTCATTTGATTCACCACCACATCCAACTTGTCGAAACTCTCTTCCCAGAATCGGCGATAGCTGATCGCCCAGTCGCTGACTGTTTTGATCGCCGCCGGCCTGAGCGTGCACACACTCTCTCGTCCACGCTTCGTCTTGATCACAATCCGCGCCCGCACCAGGTAGGCAATATGTTTTGAAATCATCTGCTGCGAGAGTGCAAACGGTTCCGTCAATCCATGCACGGAGGCAGGGCCATGGGAGAGGCGTTCGATCATGGCCCGCCGGGTTGGATCGGACAAAGCGGCAAACGTTGTACCTAATTTATCCACAACCGTATGGTAGTGGATTATCTGGCAAAGTCAAGTTGGATTTCGGCGGGTGGGCGGCGATGGCCGGCGCAACAGCCGCGGCGGTATGTTTTCGAGTCGAATGCGGGGACTGCAATTTGTCAGCGCCGATGCAATGCAATCTGGCTCAGTTTTTGTTGCGGCACAGACCCTTGGGAGTCCAATCGTGGACCATGGTGGTAGCGGGTTCCGATGAGTGATGGAGAATGAGCACGATGGACCGGCGCTGTTCGCTGCCGGTAGCGGTGAGGTGCATCGCCAATCCCATGGGAGCGATCACCGGAGGGCCGCCTGCCCGGCCAATCTGGACGCGGCCATCGGAGGTTTCGAGACACGTTTCCCCGCCCAGCGTATACCAGGCCTCGGGGCCAGAGTGGATGTGTGCAGCGGCTGTCATCCCAGGCGGGAAGATCGCTTCCATCAATTGTGCCGAGTACATTTCTCCGGCCCCGATGGGAAGGGGGCCAATTTCGGCGACGCGATTTCCGTGGGCGGATCTCCACTTCTCATCTGCAATGGTCATCAACCAAATCTTGCCAAAAGACTCGACAACTACGCCCTGCGGCCCCTTGTCTGCCTGCGCAGCACTCCGTGTCGGATAAGTATCCAGGTGCCAGAACATCTGTGGTTTTGTGAGTTGACCCACAGAATCGTCAGCCAGGATCCAGCACCCGATTTCTTGCGTCCGCTCACTCATCGGCTTGCACCGATCGCCCGGGACGGCAACACCTTGCGCGAGCAGTTGATTGCATGGGAGCAAGCGGGAACAGAGGAAGAGTATGCCGATCAGCAGCGCGCGTCGAATCATTGTTCTAACCTCGGATGTTCTGACCTCGGATTCATTCGGTATAGTCAGTGGAATATTGTACCCGGAGAGCGCGGCTCACAAGTGGTTCGGTTCAAGGGAAGGATGGTCGGGCCTCCAGAGAATGCGACACAACGGGCTTCGAGGACACTAGTCGTGTGAAGTCGGCAAACCTTCACGAATCCAAAGTGCCAGCGTTAGCCGCCAATTGTTTCTGTCCACGCTACACTGAAAGAAGCACGGTGCCGCGAGTTGCTCCTTCAAAATGATCTCTTTCTCAAACATCAATAAGCAGTATGGCAAGCAGTTGCTCTTCGTGGATGCTTCGTTTCAGTTGAATCCCGGCGAAAAAGTCGGACTGGTCGGTCCAAACGGGGCGGGCAAGACAACGCTCTTCCGGATGGTGGTCGGCGAGGAAACTCCCGACGAGGGCGCGGTCTCTGTCCCCAAAAAGTTGACGATCGGCTACTTTCGCCAGGACGTCGAGGAAATGCAGGGCCGTTCGGTTCTGGATGAAGCGATCGCAGGCAGCGGACGCGTCGGCGATCTGCACCACGAGCTCGAAGCCTTGCAGCGGGAAATGTCCGACCCTGACAAGGCTGATGACATGGACCGCATCCTTGATCGCTTCGGTCACGTTCAGGAGGAGTACGAGCATTTAGGCGGTTACGCGCTCGAATCTCAAGCCCGTGAAGTGCTCCACGGTCTGGGATTCAAAGACGATCAGATTGACGGCGACGTGGGCGCGCTCTCCGGCGGATGGAAAATGCGGGTTGCGCTGGCACGGGTGCTGCTCGGAATGCCGGATGTATTGCTGATGGACGAACCGACGAACCATCTCGACATCGAATCCATCATCTGGCTGGAGCAGTTTCTCAAGTCATTTCCTGGCGCGCTGCTCATGACTTCACACGACCGCGAGTTCATGAATCGCCTGGTCTCAAAGATTGCAGAGATCGATGGCGGCGAAATCATCACCTATTCGGGCGACTACGACTTCTACGAGCGCGAAAGGGCGGTGCGAGAGAGCAATCAGCAGGCAGCATTCGCCCGGCAGCAGTCCATGCTTGCCAAGGAGCAGCGCTTCATTGATCGTTTCAGGACGCACGCGGCCAAAGCGGCCCAGGTGCAGAGCCGGATCAAGGCGCTGGACAAGATCGAGAAGATCGAACTGCCGAAGAAACGCCAGGTGGTGAAGTTTGACTTTCGTGTCCCTCCGCGATCCGGCGAACAGGTGGCCGTCCTTGAGAATCTGCATAAGAGTTACGGCCCGCGTGTGATTTATGACGGATTCAATCTCACCATCCGCCGCGGAGAACGCTGGGCCGTCATGGGAAGAAACGGCGCGGGCAAGACCACGCTGCTCAAGATGATTGCTGGAGCGAGTGCTCCTGATGCGGGAAGCGTTCGGCTCGGCGCCAGCCTCAATATGGGCTACTTCGCGCAACAGTCTTTGGATGTGCTCAATCCCGATCTCACCGTCATCGAACAGTTGCAACAGGATTTTCCCCAGGACGGTATTGGGGCGCTGCGTAATCTGGCGGGAGCCTTCCAGTTCTCCGGCGATGACGTGGACAAGAAGATCCGCGCACTTTCCGGCGGAGAAAAGTCGCGGCTGGCGATAGCGCGCATGCTCTACAACCCGCCGAACTTCCTCGTGCTAGATGAACCGACCAATCACCTGGATCTTGCGACCAAGGAGATGCTGGTGGACGCCCTGAAGGATTTTGAAGGCACCATGATCTTTGTATCGCATGACCGCATGTTCCTTCGCGGTCTCGGCTCACGTGTGCTGGAACTGGGCGGTGAGAGCGGCACGGACCGCCATCCCACTGTTTATCCCGGGTCATACGTTGAATACGTGCAGAAGCTTGGACATGAGGCGCCTGGGATCTATTCGTAGGTTTTGCAGGGCTCTTGTGCAGCGACTCGCCGGGTGGATATCGTAGCCGGCGGGCGGCTACACCTTGAGAAGAGGACAGCCACCAAGTGAAGTGGTCGCGGAAGGCTCGCCGGAGCCCCTGTAGAATCCGAACACCCATTCGGCGGCTGCTACCAACAACGGACCGATGGAAATCCCGATCAGTAGTCAAGTTGCAAACGGTGAATGTTCGCTCGGGACGACTGCCTGCCGATCAGTTGGCTTCTTCCCCGACCAATGCTAGACCAACGTGCTTCTGATTTGCAGCGAGATTGATTCCTACGAGCACATTTTCCTGAACGAGGATATGCCCAGCATCGATGCCACTCTGAAAGAAATCATCAGCCATGCACTGATCCAGGAACTCAGCGAACAAGTCGTGGGAATTTGGCCGATGGTTTCGGCGCCGGCCGGATCGTCGTACAAAGGCTCTTACCAAAAAGGGGCAGTGGTCTTGACCAATCTTCGTCTGCTGCTGCCATTCACGTTTACGTGGCAAGAGCATATTGGTAATACGCGATACACCTACAAACGTGCTGCCGTGCCGGTCGTCGTGTTGCCGAGCGTGAAGCAGTTCACGATTCTCTCGCAAGGGCGGGTTCGCCGCACTACGGTGGTAAATATTGAGCATGCCAACGGAACAACGCTATTCAAACCAGGCAAACAGAATCTGTGCAAACTCCTGCTGATCGCACGATTGTGGGGAATCGCAGTGGATGCCCGACAGGACGACGCGCGCAAACGCGAGTTGCGGTGGGCAGTGATAAGTCCCTGGAAGTGGGCCGTCGGGATTACGCTTATTGTGTTTGTGATCGCAGCGTTCTTGGGATTGTTTGGTGCTGGAGGGTTTATCGACAATCCCACTGGAATGGCGGTTTTCTTCAGTGAAAAAGGGATTTGGCAGTGGCTTATCTGCATCCTTGCCGGCATCTCAGGCTTCAGGGTGTGGCAGTGGACGGTGGTGTATGGGCGCGGCAATCCGAGTGACTATCTGGTTGCATCGGCCGGGCGGTTCCAGTTGTCGGATGAAAAAGCTTAGAGGGTCAGCCATCTGATGCCTAGATCCGGTGCATGCTCAACGACGCACCGAACGGTGGCGACCCTGGCGCGATGCCCTGCGACGCGGGGCAGACCGCGCCGTATGGCCCAGCGGCCCGCCTCTGCCGTGTAAAGGCCGATTGTAATTGTGGAGGCGTCGTGTTGAGTCTGCAACAATCCTCGACTGATCAGTGAGTCGCTGGCGCTTTGCTCTCGGCGCAAGCACACAGCGTGAGTATTCTGGGTCCAACAACGGTCCATTTAATCGGCCAACTACTCTTTTCTGCTGCTCTCGTGCAACGATGGGGTGTCGATCTTTGCGTTTGGTGTGGAATACGCGATTCTTCTCGTTGTGTGTTGTGTTTGGCTCTTGCTTCGAGCCAGTAGTCGACAAAGCCGACAGGGGTTAGCGAGCGAGCCCGGCGTCGAAGACTGTGCGACGAATCTGCTAAAATTTGCGACCTGGGGTTTCATCGTTTCCAATCATTGCATGTCCGCTAACACGAACCAGACGAACGGTTTGAACCCGTGGGCAGAAGGAGACGGAACAGATGAGGGCGTCCGTCCTGTTCGGGGCGGGGTGGGAGAACGACTCCGTAGAGGTGTTGTGGCGAGATGCTGGACGTGTTTTCTGCAGACTATGGCGGAACGACGCGGAGGGTGAGAAGCACGCGTTCATACCCATCTCCGGTGTTGAACGTCCGACCCTGGAGAGCGTCAATCGCCTCACCCGCGAACACGAACTTAAGAGTCACCTGGACAGCGCTTGGGCGTTGCGGCCGCTGGAATTGGTGCGCGAGCGCGGACAGACGATGCTCGTGGTCGATTACACAGGAGGCGAGCCGCTCGATCGCCTCGTCCGCCAGCCGATGGAGATCGGACAATTCCTCCGACTCGCCGTCCCGTTGTCTCGCGCAGTCGGTCAGCTGCACGGGCGCGGGGTAATCCACAAGGACATCAAACCCTCCAACGTACTGGTGGACTCCGCTACTGGGCGGATCCGTCTCACCGGCTTCGGAATCGCATCGCGCCTGCCGCGCGAGCGCCAACCGGCCGAACCTCCAGAATTCATTGCTGGAACGCTGGCGTACATGGCGCCAGAGCAGACGGGACGAGTGAATCGCTCCATTGATTCCCGCAGCGACCTGTACTCGCTCGGCGTCACGTTCTACGAGATGCTAACCGGGAGCCTTCCGTTCACGGCGACCGATCCGATGGAATGGGTGCATAGCCACATTGCGAGACAACCCGTCGCACCCAGCGAGCGGTTAAGAAACGTTCCAGCGGCAGTCTCCGCTATCACGATGAAGCTGCTCTCGAAGACAGCGGAAGAGCGGTATCAGACGGCCGCGGGAATTGAACACGATCTACTGCGTTGCCTCTCGCAATGGGAGTCTCGCGGATCCATCGACGTTTTCGCTCTCGGCGAACAGGACACCCCGGACCGTCTCATGATTCCCGAAAAACTGTACGGGCGGGACCGTGAGGTAGACACCTTGCTCACGGCGTTCGATCGCATTGTCGCGGGCGGCCGCCCAGAGTTGGTGCTCGTCTCCGGATACTCCGGTATCGGCAAGTCCGCGGTCGTGAACGAGCTTCACAAGCCGCTCGTGCCTCCGCGTGGCCTGTTTGCGTCTGGCAAGTTCGACCAGTACAAACGTGACATTCCGTATGCGACGCTGGCGCAGGCGTTCCAAAGCCTTGTACGGCCGCTCCTCAGTAAGGGAGAAAACGAGTTACGCAAGTGGCGCGACGCGCTTCTGGAGGCACTGGAACCGAACGGTCTGCTGATCGTCGATCTTGTCCCCGAATTGAAGCACGTCATTGGCGAACAACCGCCCGTTCCCGAACTCCCGCCGTCGGAAGCTCAGCGACGTTTTCAATTGGTCTTTCGCCGGTTCATCGGCGTATTCGCACGACCTGAGCATCCGCTGGCACTCTTCCTCGACGACCTGCAATGGCTGGACGCTGCCACTCTCGATCTGCTCGAAGACTTGTTGGTCCAGACCGATCTACAGCACCTGCTGCTCATCGGGGCGTATCGAGACAACGAAGTCAATGCCACGCACCCGCTGGTCCGCAAGCTCGACGCGATCCGCCAGAGCGGCGCGGCGGTGCAGGACATTGTCCTCACCCCACTCCGACGCGACGACTTGCTCCAACTGCTCGTGGACTCCCTGCACTGCGGGCCGGAGCGCGCCGATCCGCTGGCGACACTGATTCACGAAAAGACCAGGGGAAACCCGTTCTTCGCGATCCAGTTCATTTCGGCGCTGGCTGACGAGGGCCTGCTGACGTTCGACTACGGCGAGGGGCGATGGCTCTGGGACTTGCTTCGGATTCACGCCAAGGGTTTCACCGACAACATCGTCGAGCTGATGGTCGGCAAGTTGAGTCGCTTGCCCCTAGACACTCAAAAGGCACTTCAGCAGTTCGCCTGCATGGGCAACAGCGCAGAGTTCGACATGCTCCGGATGGTGTATCAGGAATCAATCGAGGACATGCATGACGATCTCTGGGAAGCCGTGCGCTCGGGCCTCATCTTTCGTGGGGATGATTCGTATCGATTCCTGCACGACCGCGTGCAGGAGGGAGCGTACTCCCTGATCCCCAAAGAACTGCGGGCCGAGGCTCATCTTCGCATCGGTATGCTTCTCGCCGCGCATACGCCTCCGGCTAAGCGCGACGAAGCCATCTTCGAAATCGTCACATGTTGCAGCTCTTGACCGCAGCGCGAACGACGGGGATGAGGGTTTTCTATGCGATGCATCGTCGATACCGTCCCGGCGACTACGAGGCCTGGAAGTACATCGCGCCGATTCAGAAAGCGGCCTGGTCACGAAAAACGTTTGAATATGGAACGTGGGGCGGCGAGTTCCGCGCCGAGTTTGCTCCTCATCCGGGCGACATTGTAGTCCAGGAGCATTGGTGTTCCAGTGGCTTTGCTAACACTGATCTGGATTTACAACTCAAGAGGCATGGCATCCAGAGGCTGATTGTCGCCGGTCTTATCGCGCACACATGCGTCGAATCAACCGTGCGTTTTGCCGCTGAACTCGGATACGACGTCACTTTAGTGAAGGACGCGACCGCCGATTACTCAGACGAATTTATGCACGCCGCGCTCGTCAATCTCCCAAACTACGCCAGTGCGATTGTCACAACCCAGGAAGTCACTGACGCCCTTTCAGGCAGCCGCCCACTGGCGCAGAACTCGTCCGCCGTCGGCGCTCCGCATGGATGAATCGCACTGGAGATCGCGACCATGACGACGTTCAACGGTAATTCAGTGAAGGAAGCGGTAAACAACACCCGCCCACTCAGTACGCCGGGGGCGGTATCCGTAAGAGACACCTTAGGCGTCGCCTCCAGCTTGCGTCTGCACTGGCCCGAGTACCTTATGGAAGCAGGCGAAATGAGTCTCTTCATGTTTTGCACTTGCTCGTTTGCCACGCTACTGCAGCATCCCGCTTCTCCGGTCAGGCATTTTTTCATCAGCGGCATCGTGCGCCGTGCGCTGATGGGATTGGCCATCGGCACTACAGTCATGGCGCTCATCATAAGTCCCTGGGGCAAGCAATCCGGCGGGCATATCAATCCCGCCATGACGTTCGCGTTCTACCGGCTAGGAAAACTCCGTCCTTGGGATGCGCTGTTTTACGTGGTCGCACAGTTCTTCGGGGCAACGATCGGCGTTGCGCTCGCAACCTTTTTACTGAGAGGCGCTCCGGGGGATGGCACAGTGCGTTATGCAGTGACTGCCCCGGGCGTGTATGGTGCCGCCGTCGCGTTTACAGCCGAGCTAGCGATCTCTTTTATCCTGATGATTACGGTGCTGCTTGTGACGAACCACGAAAGGTTGGCACGGTACACGGCTTATTTTGTGGGTTCGCTTTACGCCGTGAACATCACGTTCGAAACACCACTCTCGGGAATGAGCATGAACCCCGCGCGAACCTTTGGCCCCGCCGCTTACGGAGGTTATTGGCACACCCTCTGGATCTATTTCATCGCACCGACAGTAGGCATGCTGGCCGCCGCTGAAACATTTCTTCGAATCGGTAAGGGCATCGCTCCATACTGCGCTAAACTTCACCACGCCAACGGCGAACGCTGCATCTTCCATCACACATCGCAACTTCCAAACAGAAGAGTTTACGCAAATACTTCAAGGTGATTCCGTCATCTCCTACGGCTGCTGGGGCACTCCAAATTCGACGCATTTCGCGCCCGATCAAGCGTCAGTTTCGACCGGTCTCTGCCGCGTGAACGCACACCAGAAAATATGGTCCAACTGGGAGCACATCCAAATACGGTATCGCAGATCGTAACCAAGGCTACGACCACGGCCTCTTTGTTTTTCGAGAAGTGCGACCGGAGAAATAGGCATCGAAGGATAGAATTCGGAAAGTAAAGCGTCAAGTCTTCTTCGCCTTCGCGGGAGGCACCAGAGCGACAGCGGCCTCGGTGGTGAGCAGAAGGAAAGTAAATGTTTCCTGTAGGTACAGACGGACCGCGGCATCGTTGTGGTTGAGGTAGCCGATGGAGACGTCCTGCCCGATGTGTAGTTCGAAATCACCACCACGAGTGGTTAGCACAAAAGCGCCGGCGATGGCGGGCGCCCAGATGATTTGATCTTTGACCAGCCGCTTGACGTGCTCCAACACGGGGTATCCGTGGTCGCTGGTTTCGGCGAGTGCGGTGTAGGCGTCGGCTCCGAGGAGCACCGAGTAGGGGCCATTGACCCCGACGAGACGCAACTGGCTCAAGCTTTGGGCGATGGCATCCGGGTACTCGCGAACGTCGGCGGGAAGCGTCTTGATGGGATTGCTGGTGCCCTGGCGGATGCCCCCAATGCCGGCCGCGGCATAGCCCCCGAATATGGCGGCGTCCTCGGCAAAGGCGATCTGTCGCGCGGCTTCCTTGGCCGGTTGCCAGTCGGAGTCGTTCGCGCCACGATCAACATCGTCGATCGCTTTGCGATCCAGTTCGAACGGAACACGGAGCTCGACTAACGCCTTCACCTCTCGCTGGCTCGCGACGATGCCTTTCGCCGGTGCGGCGATTGTCCTCAGGTGGCCGGTGCCGATCGCAGAAAGCGCACTACCGGCCGGGCCCTTCAGGTCAACAACGCGCCGTCCGGCGAGATAGCGCTTGAGCGTCCGTGTTGTTTCCTCTTCGATTTGAGCCCATGCCGAATCGGAAATGGGGGCAAGTTCACGATGGAGATTATTCATGCGGTACGTCTCCTTTGAGAGATCCGATGCGCAGCGAACCCTCGCGCACCGATGAGATGGATGAAGATGGGATGGATGGAGAAGGTGCGGCAGCCGCAGGCGCCGCAGTAACCGCAGGCTGGGTTTGGTCTTCGTTCACGTTCTCCAGAAACGTCGCCGACGGCACAAAGAACAAGTTCCCGGTCACAGCGCTGCTGAAGTCCAGCAGCCGGTCGTAGTTGCCGGGAGGGCGCCCGACGAACATGTTCTCGATCATCTGTTCGATAGTGCGGGGCGAACGGCTGTAGCCGATAAAGTAAGTGCCAAATTCCCCATAGCCCGGACGGCCGAAGGGCATGTTGTCACGCAGAATCTTGATCTCTTTGCCGTCCTCGACGATTGTGGTGAGCGCGTTGTGTGCTGAGGTTGGCTTGACCGAATCGTCCAATTCGATATCGGAAAGCTTGGTGCGGCCGATGATGCGTTCCTGCGCTTCGGTGGGTAGCGCATTCCATGCGCGAAGATCGTGGAGATATTTCTGAACGATAACGTAGCTGCCAGCGGCAAACTCGGTGTCTTCGTCGCCGACGAGCACGGCGTCGCCTACGGCGGCGCCGCGAGGATTCTCCGTCCCGTCGACGAAGCCGAGCAGGTCGCGATCATCGAAGTAGCGGAAACCTTGAACTTCATCTACCGGCGAAACCGCATCTCCGATACGCGCCATTAACTGAGTAGCCAGCTCGAAGCACAAATCCATGCGCTTGGCGCGGATGTGGAACAGCAGGTCGCCTGGTGTGGAGACCGCATGGCGCGCTCCCGCAAGAATCTCGCGGAAGCAGTGCAATTCTGCCGGCCGGGGCTGCCCGAAGAGGCGGTCCCATGCGTCGGAGCCAAACCCCACGACGCAGGAAAGACTCGCTTCCAGGTCGCGAAATTCCACGGCGCGCACCAGCTTGGCGAGGTCTCCGCAGAACGACCGCACAACGGCGCGATTCTCAGAGCCCGGATTGAGCGTCGCGACCAGGAAGATCGCGGCGCGGGTAAGCGGCGCCGCTACTGCTTGCGCGAGGACAGGCAATCTACCTGTCGCTTCGGGTGTATTCGTCGGATCGGTCTTCATCGGATGTCGTCGCTGGTGGAGCTCGCGGATTTCGCCCTCCGAAGATGCTACGCTCGATTCGTGTGTAAAACTTCGCCCTGCAAGCTTACCATCGCCGCCAAAGCGGTAATCGCCTCCCCACTTCACGCATTCTTGCCGACGTGCTTTTCCAGTACGAGGCCCCACGGTCGAATATAAATCGTCCATTGCACTCATGGATAACCTCCCTAGGCATACAGGAACGGCCGCTCTCTCCGGCTTTTCCAGAAGAAGGCGAGGATGATCACACTTGCAACCGCCGCGTACGCACACCATAACGACGTGAACGCGTATCGCTTGACCTCCATGACAACCAGCAGTATCGTCAGGTTTGCCGCGCCGAAGATTACCATCATTTTGATCTTCGAAAAAAACAGTGAACCACAAGTTGCAATCACATAGAACACCGCAACCGCTGTGTTATTGGTGGCTTGATTGATGTACACGATACTGTTTCCTCTGACATACAGCTGCAATGGAAACGCCGTCAGCGCCCACAAAATATAAAGCGTAGTCGCTCCGCCGAGCACGAGGAACGGCAGCATCCTCCTACGGCTCTTCCCATTCGGCTCGAACAGAAGCACGCTGAGCGGCAGTAAAAATGGGAGCAGCCCTTGCGCATAAAGCATGAACGCAGCGCCCATGTCGTGCGCCACGGCAGGCGAAAGAATCCCATCCAATCCTAGCCAGACGAATCCCTCCATAAACTGATGAACGGCGAATAGCATGGGGAGCGCTGCGAAAAGCAGTTCGCGTCGGTGCTTCACCTTGGTCAAGGTGACGACGCCGAGGGCACCCAGAACTCCGCTGCCTACGAAATTCGCGGTGGCTGAGAAACACATAGCTGGTCTATCCTCCGCTGCGGGGATCGCGCAGACGTCTCCTAAGAGTTGTGGTTTCTTGGATCGTCGTCAGCACTGAGGTATTCAAGTCCAAGCGGTCCAAGCGCCGTCACTTGCGTGACGTACTCACTCGATTTCGCCCAGTGGAAATGAGACGTATTGCCGGGCAGAACGATGACGCTTCCGGGCGGATACGCCTCCAGCTTTTCCGGATTAAACTGCTCGCCCAGGCCGATGTAGAAAACGCCCGAGATCACCGTATATACACGATCCTCCGGATGCCGGTGTGGCATGAGCTTCACGCCGTGGGGTACTCGGACCCTGATGGTGTAAGGGCCCGCCTCCGAGGGCTGACCGACAATGACAGCCAGCCGGACAGAAGGTGGGAACGCCGCGAAGGGCTTCCAGTTGATGTCTTCGGACAGCACCGATTTGAAAACGTCTTGGCCTGGCTGATGCGTTGCAACCGCCCTTTGTCGTGCTCCCGCCATCACTGCTGTTGTCTCATTTGGCATATAACGGTCCTCTTAATTTAGGCGTGGTACACATTCCCGATCAGACAGAGGAGAACGTCGGGGCATGGTGTCACTCGGCGGCGCCGCGCCGGGCACCTGATTTTGAAGAACACAGCGGTTCAACGCTTCTGGTACGGGTGGAAAATGTAGTCCTTCGCCTTCACCGGCGTATGGCACGCGTATCCGCAGTCTGATGGGCTTTTGGGATCGGGGGTGAACTTGTCCGATGCGGCATCGTAGTTGAACACCGCGTAGCCCCACCCGCCGCTTTTTGCAAACCTCTTGCTGTCCTTTTCCATGACGAAAGCCTCCTTAAAGACGTCGGGCACATCCACGACGAAGGGAGCTTCCGTGCTCTTCTTCGGCGTCCACTGGAGCTTCACGATCATGGAGCCATCCGGGAAACGCTGACCGTTAAGCGGGATGCCAGCCTTGAACGCCTTGATCATCGTCGGATTGCCAACGATCACTTTGAGCCTTTCGTCGGTGTGGGCAGAAGAGACGTCAGCCCAGTCCTCGTATCCCCTGAAGTCGGAGAACGCAATTCCGCTAGGCGATATCAGCGAGTACTTGTCGTTGTCTCGGCCTTGCGCGAAAAGGACTACCGCGCCGAGGACGGCGAGCACTGCCACGGTCGTCGCGACGATGGTAAAGCCGCCGATACGTTTCACGGCGGTGCGTGTTTCTGTCCTATGTTCTCGCTGTTCTTGCGGCGCAGATTTCGTCACAGGTTCAGACATGTTGTGTTCTCCTCACAAATAAAGTCTGCTAAGCCCGATCAACGTGCATCTTGAACGGTTGCGATTAGGCCAGAGATGAGGGTAGTAAAACAATTGGACTATGGTATCGGCGATACCTTCGTATCGAGCGTGTTGGGGGGCCTTCGCTTTGATCGATTTTCAGGCTAACTGGATGGAGAAAAGCTGTAGGCACGAGCACATGGCAGTTGATACGAAAGTATGGGCGATACCATCGTCCAATTGCGCGGCCCGTTTTGTTCTGGCTGAATGGACACGAAAGGACAGTTCGAAATGAGAAAAGAGCAGCGCGGAATCAACCCCGCTTCGAAGCCGAGTGGCGATGGGTGTGTCGAATGCCTGGCGTCACCGAAAGGCTGGTGGTTTCATCTCCGTCGGTGTGCGAAGTGTGGGCACATCGGTTGCTGCGACAGTTCTCCGAGCCAGCATGCATCCAAGCATGCGGCGACAACAGGGCATCCGATCATTGCCAGCTTCGAGCCGGGTGAGGATTGGTTCTACGATTACGAGAGGCGGGGGATGATCACGGGTGTGGAGTTGCTTCCGCCACATTCGCATCCGGAGGATCAACCATCACCTGGACCGGCAGGGAGGGTTCCAGCCAATTGGGAATCGCTACTGCACTAGCTGGCGTCGATCGATTCCGGGCTGCCGTGTCTGGCCAATACTTCGGCATTAGCCAATACTTCGGCATTAATTGATACGTTCGTCCAACGGATTCGTCGTCGCGCTTCTGGCAATTTTGCTTTGGACAGTCAAGCGCTCTTACATCGAAAGGAGTAACAAATGGACGGCACAAATGGACCGAAAGAGACCGCGCGCGTGACTGCGACTGTCGCGTTGAACACGCTTGGTGTGAACGTTTTTACGGCCCCCGGAAAGACTATGGTCGGCGAGCGGCCAAAGCCCTTCGGCGAAGCGCTCGGCTTTGACCCGATCACGTCGACTCTAATCTTCGGTGAGTACGACGCGGTGCTGGTGGACGCAATGGGGACCGTGGCCGAGGCTCTGGCGGATTGGGTCGCTCTGCACAACCGCAACTTGGAGACCATCTATATAACGCACGCCCATTTCGACCACTTCTACGGCCTGAGCATTCTGCTCGATCGTTTCCCGGGCGCTCGGGCGATAGCAACGCCCAAGACGGTCAACGCCATGCAGATGTCTTTCACTCCCACTGTGGAGCGGTTGGCGCGCCGCATGTTTCCTGGGCAGGTCGCCACCAAGTTGGTTTCACCGGAGCCCTATGCGCAGGAAACGTTCACTCTGGAAGGGCACGAATTGCGCATTATCGAGCAGGGCCGCACCGACAGTCCCGATTCGACGTCTCTCTACGTTCCATCGATCGGCCTGATCGTCGCTGGCGACGTTGTGTACAACCAATGCCGCATGTACGTCGGCGACACCACCCCCGAGACCCGAAAGAATTGGATCGCGGCGTTGGACCGCTTAGCGGCGCTTAATCCAAAGACGGTTGTGGCCGGTCACAAGAAGCCCGGCGCGCCCGACTCTCCCTCGACGATCCAGGACACCAAGCGTTACCTCGAGGACTTCGATCGGCTGCAGAAAACCGCGACGTCCGACCAGGCGCTGTTCGATCAGATGACGGAGCTATACCCGCATTGGGTGGCCAATCAGTCGTGGTTGATGTTTGGATTCCCCGGAGCATAACTCACATCAACCGCGGTAGCCGGTCCTTGCGCACTTTGGAGAAAGCCGCGGACGATGAGCGAGCTCATATTCAGGAGAACAAAAATTCGACTTCAAAAAGGAGAACAACAAAATGACAACTAAAGGAAAAGTCTTGGTGCTGGTATCGAGCGGTCGCGGTTTGCCCTTGAAGGATGGCAAGGTTTATACCGGCGCTGGCTACTACCTCAACGAACTGACGGTTCCGGTTCGCGCCCTGATGCAGGAGGGCTACGAAATCACTTTCGCCAACCCCAAAGGCAACGCGCCCCAAGTGGATGTGCATTCAGAGGTCGCCGATTTCTTCGGCGGAGACGCGGCCAAGCTTCAGGACTATATGTTATTCCGCGACGGCCTGGCTGGGCTCAGAGATCCAACCCGCATCGCGGATGTCATCGCATCGGGCCTGGATCAATATGACGCTGTTTTCGTCCCCGGCGGGCATGGTCCGATGATCGATCTTCTCGATGATCCCAATGCCGGCATAGTGATGAGACACTTTCACGAAACATCCAAGCCTACGGCAGTGCTCTGCCATGGCCCGATTTCACTGCTCTCGGCGCTTCCGAATTCGAAGGAAGTGGTCGCCGCGCTGTCGGCGGGCGATGCCGCTGGAGCACACGCAAAAGCGAAAGGCTGGATCTATGCCGGATATAAGATGACCATCTTTTCGACAGCGGAAGAGCAGCAGCGGGAACCGCAGGAGATTGGTGGCAAGGTTCTGTTCTACCCGGACTTTGCCTTGAAAACGGCGGGCGGTGACGTAAGTGTGCTCGCTCCATGGAGTAGCTACGTCCTTCAAGATCGCGAACTGATCTCGGGCCAGAACCCGTTCTCTGATGAAGCGCTTCTGAAGCTTCTTCTACCGGCACTCAATGAGAGGAAGAAGGTGGTTTCCGCGGCATAGGAATCCGCGACGTCCAGAAAGAGCTAATTGAAAAGGGACGACACTTGGAGGCGCAAATATCCGATGATGGATTGGAAACGGTTGGTGCAATTTGCGCTGCTGGGTAGCAGCGATCTGGAACAATATGCCATCCTGCTGATACGCGTTTCGATCGGGCTGTTCTTCGCCATCTCCGGGGGAAACAAATTGTTTACGGCTGGCGGCACGAAAACTATTTACGAAACGCTCGTCACGGCCAAAATCCCGTTTCCCCGCCAGATGGCTTATTTTGTCTCGGGTGTCGAGTTCGTCTGCGGATCTTTGCTGGCCGTGGGGTGTCTTTCGAGTCCGGCCTGCGCAGCTTTATTGATCGATATGATTGTCGCCACCGTGACCAGCGCGATTTCCACTTTGCCGAAAGGACTTTCGCCTCTTAGCTGGCTCGACGATCTCCTGTATCTTCCGGAAGTCCTGTACGTGCTCTTCTTTATCTGGCTGATCTGCTCTGGTCCGGGAAAGGTCAGTGTCGATTACTGGCTCGCCGGCCAGTTGCTGGGGTGATCGATCGACGAAGGGGCTTGTCTCTCGAGTTGGAGCTTTGCGCGCAGGGCTGCTGGCGCTCAATCTCGTTCCCATCCGGTTCGCGTGTTCGCGTAACTTGTGCCGCGATTCACACTAAGCCACGCAGGTAGGTACTGCTACGGTTACCCGATCTGCAGTACGATCTTGCCGGGCTTGTGTGGTGCGCCCGCAAGCATGCGTTGCGCCAGGCGCGCCTCCGAAAGCGACAGGATTGAGCCCACGCGCGCGGTGATTCTGCCCGCGTCAAATAATGTTGTGAGTGTCTGCAGGCGCGCGGTGGTCACCTCAGCGTAGAAGAAAATGGCCTCTGCTGGGAGCGGCTGCGCCAAGACCGAGGTGACGAGTCTGCCTCCGGGTTTCAGCGCAGCGACGCAGCGTTGAAACGTACTGCCCCCGACCGTGTCGAGGATCGCATCCACCTGTGGAAGGTCCTGCTCGAATGCGTGCTTGCTCGAGTCGATGATGGATTTCATGCCCAATGATCGGAGCAGGTTCTCGTCATCGAGGTGGGCGATGGCAACGACGTGAATTCCGGCGTCTAGGGCCATTTGTACGGCGTAGGCTCCGACGTTCCCCGCAGCTCCGACGACCATTACCGTCTGTCCGCGCATCGCCTGTGCATACTGGAACAGCATCTGCCAGGCGGTTACCGCAATCACGGGAGCCGATGCAGCTTCTACGTGATTCAGCGATTGCGGTTTGCGGGCGATCATCCCGGACGTGGCCACGGCGAACTCGGCCTGGGCGCCACAGAACTGCGGATTGGTGACTCCATAGACTTCGTCGCCCGGCGCGAAGCCCGTAACGCCGGGGCCGACCTTCTCGACGACGCCGGAGAAATCCGAACCGAGGGTGAGCGGAGGCTGCGGGCTAACCTTGCTCTTGCCCTCGCGGATGATCGCATCCCAGGGGGCGACGCCCGCGGCCATCACGCGCACCAGAACTTCGTTTGGGCCCGGCGATGGCATCGGCATATCCTCGACCACCACGACGTCGGGCGGCCCGAAGCTATGAATCCTTGCTGCTTTCACGGCCAATTCCTCCCCGCATTGAAGGCGCTCGAAAGCCGATTCATCCAAGGGTAAAAGACGACCGCGATAACAGGATCCGGATCAGCTATTCTTTGTCGGGAGTTGATTGATTACTGCCGCCCCTGCCTTGCTCACGACTTCGTCCTGGGAATCTGTGCCTCCCGAACAACCGATTGCGCCGATAATATCGCCCTGGTCGATCAGTGGAATGCCGCCGCGAGAGCAAATGACTCCGTCGAACGCGAGCAGATAGTTGAGATGCATAAGCTGGACACCATCCTCGAAGACCTTGGTTGGGCGCCGGAAGGTCACGGCTGCTCGCGCCTTGTGTTGCGCAATCTGAATGGAGGCGAGCATTGCGCCGTCCATTCGTTCGAAGGCGACCAAGTTGCCACCGGAATCGGCTACCGCTATGTTCATTTTCCAATCCCGCTTCCTGGCCTCCGCCACAGCGGCTTGAATAACCGCCCGGGCTCGCACAAGTGATATTGGGCGACCGTAGGGTACATCGAATGGCATTTCGTTTGGGATGACATCAAGAGGATTCGACCTGGGCGGCGCTTCGACGGCGATTTCTGCTGTGTCGCTCGACATAATGTTCCTCCGAAAGGCTACAAAGTCACATTCAAAGACGTTTATGCGATTCTCCGTGAACTTGCGGCACGTTTGTAGCGGGCTCAGATGTCGACTACCGAAAAGCCACAGGTTCTTGGTTTCGACGCAGGGTTGACTCCGCGCAGACCTTTGTCAAGCCACCAGCAAGATCTTCCCGATACCGCCCTTTTCTGCCGTGGCTTGAGCCTCGGCCGCGTCACTGAGTGCCAGTTTCTGGCTAATTGGGATAACCAGCTTGCCATCGCGCACGGCTTCGGCCATGCACTCGAGCGTTTTCCTGTCGAATTTCGAGAATACGTGCACCACTTTTACAGACGGGTATTTCGCGGCGTTCTGCGGCACCTCTACAACCGATGCATAGACTCCTCCCGGCTTAACCTTGGCGATCAGCTTCTCCGCGGTTCTTCCTCCGACCGTATCCGCCACGGCATCGAGCGTCGCAAGACTTGCAATCGCGGTGTCGTCGTCGGTTGCGACCGCCTGATCTGCGCCGATGGTCTTCGCTTGATCCATCTGGGTCTTTAACACCCCCGCAATCACGGTCGCTCCCCGTTGCTTCGCAGTAAATACCGCCGAACGTCCGACATTTCCTATGGCACCTACAACCAGAACCGTCTGGCCGGCTTTGATTTCCGTAGCGGAAAGGAGCTGGTTGCCTGTCGTCGTCACCAGAGGCAACGCCGCCGCCTGGATCAAGTCGAGACCCTTCGGGACCTTCGCCAAGACTGCTGCCTTCACGACACAAAGTTCAGCGTAAGTATTGTCTGCCATCGCGAACACCTGGTCGCCGACGGAAAAGCCCTCCACTCTCGGCCCAATCTTGACGACAGTCCCCGCCATATCGACGCCTATCAGCCCTGGGAACTTCAGGGGGTAAAAATCCTTCGTTAATCCGGCGCGTCGCTTGTAGTCAATCGGATTCACGCTCGCAGCTGCGACCCGCACCAGCACCTCTCCCGGCCCGGGTACTGGATCAGGATAGTCCTCGAATTTCAGCACTTCCGGACCGCCATATTCGTGGACAACGACTGCTTTCATATTTGATCTCCTTTGTGCGTTGGGCCAACATACACTAACGACAAACTTAGATATTTCGGTTGTGCCGGTAACTCGATATCCGCCAAAACGATGGCGAAACACTCGCTCTCAAAGCCGGCCGTCCCTTTGCGAACTGGCCGCTTAAGCGGCTTCGTTCCGCGACTTGCCGGCCTTCTCGCCCAGGAAACTTAGCAATTCGGCGTTGACTTCATCCGTGTGGGTCCACGGGACGCAGTGTGGACCCTCTTTCACGACTAGCAGGCGCGCTCCTTTGATGAGCTTGGCGGTGCGCGGTCCCGCAGACGTGATTGGAAGAATGCGGTCGGCATCCCCGTGAATCACCAGTGTGGGCACATCGATGCGGGCCAGATCCCCGCGGAAGTCTTCGTGCCAGGTTGGGATACACGCCATGCTGGCGATGGCGGAGGCGCCGGCCGCCACGTTCCAGCTAGCCTGGACGGCTTGTTCGCTGACACGCTTACCGAGCAACAAGTCCGTGTTGTAGAAATCCTTGAAGAAGCCAGTGAAGAACGCGTAGCGGTCGGCGGCCACAGCTTTCTCGCTGGCGGCAAATATACTGGCATCCAGGCCTTCGGGATTGTCGCCGGTCTTGAGCAGGTACGGCGGCACACCGGAGATAATCACGGCTTTGCTCACGCCCTTGGAGCCGTATTTTCCGATGTAGCGTGCCACCTCGCCTCCGCCCATCGAAAAGCCGACTAATGTGAAATCGTGCAGCTTGAGGTGGGTGACCAGCTTGTGAAGGTCCTCGGCGAACGTATTGTAGTTGTAGCCGGTGGTCGGCTGGCTGGACTTGCCGAAGCCTCTGCGGTCGTAGGTAATGACCCTGTAACCCGCTTCCAGGAGAACGGGCACTTGCTTCTCCCAGGAAGCACCGCTCAATGGGTATCCGTGGATCAGAACAACTGGTTCACCCGAGCCATGGTCCTCGTAGTAAAGCTCGATGCCGCCTGAATTTTCTTTTCCAACTGTGACGTATGGCATTGCTTTTCTCCTTTTCTATCGCAATAAACAAAGCTTGTGATTGGTAGGGTCTGGGTTTGACCAAGTTATTGTTAAACTGGACGCCATTACCCTAAGATGGACTGATTCTCCCGCTCAAGAGTAGCTCGTCCTCCATGAGTTCTGTTTTTGGCCCACTTCAGCACATCCCAGATCTCGCACTGCAAGTAAAAGCCTGACGAGATGCAAGGCGCTATCACTCCTTGGCTAACGGCATCACGAACCAGTTCGTACGCTGCTTCGTAACCCGGGATCTGCACTCGCTTGGCGAGTTCGATCAGTTCCGCAGCGGGAGTTCCCGTTCAGCAATCATCGAAAGCAGCAACATAAGCCCGTCAGGACCCGCGAACCGGTCAAGAGCTAATCCTTCTACGATGCCACGGTTTGTTCTGAATTCCTCTCGTGGATTGTATCGGCATCCGTATGGCTCTCGCGATCCTGCGCTGGTGTTGCGACGGTGCACTAACCGTAAACCGCTTACTTTTGGTTTTCCCCTGGTATCCTCCGCCGCAAGCCACTCCACCCAGCCTGCCTGCAGATCTGGCACAAGCCTGCCGCAACTATCACATCGCCAACCGGATCGAATGGATTTATCTCTCGGCATAACTCGCACAATCATCCCTCACGGGAACTGGCGTGAGGCGAGGTTCCACAAACGAGCTGAGCCTCACCTCACGACGCGTTCAACGGGGCACCGCTTTCTTTTGAGGATGAATGCCCAGTTCGTGCCACGACGTTTCCGCGAGGTTCACGTCATAGTAGCGTGCAGCTTTCTCGATGTTGGCGAAGGCCAAAGCGCGATCCGCATCGGAGACATCGATGACTTGATCGAAACGCGCGACCGCATTACGGACATGTTGTGCGTCGGTCAGCGGTTCTTTACGCTGCTTCGGAAACGCGTAAACGCTGGCGGGCAAGTCGCTCTGCGTCGTCAGCCGCCCATGTTTCTCGTGAGGCTTCCAAGTTGCCTCCGGCATGTCTCTACCGTCCTTTCTCAATGATGCTCATCGCGAATCGGTTGCGATGGAGCGATTACACGCGAGGTGCTGCAACGAATCAATTGGACGATGGTATCGGCAATACCTTTGTATGGGGTCCCGTGGAATAAAGTGCGCCGAATCTGCCTCCACATCCCCCCGCGACTTTCTTTCGCGATAGGACGTCGATCTGGGTGCCGGGCCGGTCGGTAACGATGGCAGCGTCGGCGGTGCCGCGATCGAGTCAACGTTACGTTGTACCGCGAGCGCCCGTCGCCCAGCGCTTTTAAGAGCTCATACCAACGTATCCCCAATACCATCGTCCAATTGCCTCATTTTGATGCCTCTGTTTTTATGCACTGAGCACGTACGAATCAAATCCCCATGCGCAGGGTAAAAGTTCTCAGGAGCACACTATGGCTCAAACCAGTGTTATCGCAGCGCCATGCCAAGTAGGAGCTATACAAGCTGATCGCTGCAGAGTTGGAAGCGAGGTGCGGGATACCGCCATCCGGTCGAAATATACGGCCGTGCGGTCGGCGACCAGTGCTCTGGCCGCGAGTATGTCGGCTGAAGATCAGATGGTGCAGTCGTGTCCTGAAGCCAGCCCCATGAAATGGCACCAGGCTCATACCACATGGTTCTTCGAGACGTTCGTGCTGCGTCACTTCCTCAAGGGCTGCAAACCTTTTCGCGAAGAGTTCCACTGGCTTTTCAACAGCTATTACAACTCGCTTGGCCAGGAAATTCCGGAGAAAGGCCTGCGCACGGTCTTCTCACGATCGTGCGTCACTCCTGCGAGTCATATTCGGGCGACCTATCGGAATTTCTTTCCACCGGCAACCAGATGGCAGTTCTCCGGGATTCGCTTGGCACGCTGAAAGGATTCGTTGAAATGGCAACCTACGTTCAGACAGTTGACATCGGACATTTTGCAACGGCGGATGAGCGCGAAGCACTCACTCGCGAAGCTCTGACTCGCGAAGTGCGGCGCGGCTTGAGCGCGCGGCCACGCTCGCTCTCACCCTGGATGTTCTACGATGCGGAGGGCTCGCGCCTCTTCGAGCTCATTACGACGCTTCCCGAGTACTACCCCACCCGCACAGAAAGGGCCATCCTGGCGGGATACGCAGATGCGATCATTGCCGCAGTTCGCGGCGACAGATCGTTGCCGTTGCGCCTCGTTGAGTTGGGTGCCGGCACGGCCTCTAAAACCTGCATTCTGCTCGAGGCTGCTTTGCGCGTTTCGAACGATGTCGCCTACGTGCCAGTTGACGTCTGCCCCGACGCGCTTGAGTTGGCGTGCCAGAACGTTGCATGCGCATTGCCGGAAGTGCGCATGCAGCCCATCGTCCGGAATTATGTAACTCACCCGCTCCAGCTCGACCCCTTCGACGGCACCACGCTCGCACTCTACATCGGCACGAGTATCGGCAACTTCTCGCCTGAAGAAGCGCAACTCATTCTGCGAAACTTGTTGAGTCAGTTGCAAACCGGAGATGCGCTATTGCTCGGTACAGATATGGTGAAAGACGAACGCACGCTCCTGGCTGCTTATGACGACAACGATGGAATCACCGCAACGTTCAACTTAAACATGCTGCATCGCCTTAATAGAGAACTAGGAGCTAACTTTGACGCCGCTTGCTTCCGTCATCGCGTGCATTGGAATTCGATTGAGTCTCGGATCGAGATGCACCTCGAGAGCACGCAAGAGCAGCATGTAAGCATCGAGCACGCGGACCTTGATGTTCACTTCATGCGACGCGAAACCATTCACACCGAAAATAGTTACAAGTTTACAGACCAGGGCATTCGTAGCCTGCTCGAAGAGGTCGGCTTTGAGATCAGAGGAGCATGGAAAGACGGTCGCGGTTGGTACACCCTCACGCTTGGGTGTCTCCGGTAGTGCTGGTGAAACGATGCGGCGATCGCGATCGGAAAACGCGGGGCACTCGGCATTTCATGGGACTGATTTGCCGGCAGCCATCGCCGCCGTCGCTTGTGCTAGGAGTTTGCCGGCCCCACAACCAAAGAAGCGCGTCACTTCGGGTGAAGTGCCGAGTTAACCGCCTCGAGCAGAGCCGTTTCGCCGAATGGCTTGAAAAGGCATTCCACCGCACCCTGCTCGATCAGCCGCTGGCGAATCGTTATGTCCGCGCTGGCGGTGATGAAAATGACCGGAATCGCGTGTCTCCGGCGCTTCAGTTCCCGTTGAAGATCAGGCCCGCTCATTCTGGGCATAGCGACATCGAGGATCAGACATCGGGTTGAGCCAACAGAATCGGAAGCGAGGAAGTCTTCTGCCGACGAAAAAGCTCGCGCCACAAAACCGAATTGATTCAGCAAGTCGGGCAGCGACTCACGTATGGATTCGTCATCATCAACGATTGACACAAGCGAGCGTTCGGGGGCGCACCCCCCGTTGTCGGACTTCATAGGCCCAGAATGCGCCACATCGAAAGAGAGCGTCCATTGCACTTTAGTATTAGTTTGCTACCGTGCCGAAGATGAGCATAACCCTCACGCCGCACCCGGACCACTTACGGCAGGTGCCTGAATGTTGCGGATACCGTCGGCGCGAGCCAACCCTTCCGGTGCTCGTGGAATGGAAAACGAGAACGCGGCTCCCGGGCCATCATTGAGCGTTGCCCACAGACGGCCATGATGCCTCTCGATAATGGAACGGCTGACAGATAACCCGATTCCCATGCCGTCCCCCTTGGTGGTATAGAATGCGTCGAAAAGACGGTCCGCGGCCTGAGGGTCAAAACCGACTCCCGCATCTTGCACCGTCAGACGCACCCGATCATCCTCGTCTCGCTCAGTTCTGATCACCAGCTGTCTCGGACGATCTTCGACTGTGCTCATGGCGTCTGAGCCATTCCTGAGCAGGTTCAGTATGACCTGCTGAAGCTGGACACGATCGCCTGAGACGAGCGGAATGTCGTCGGCAAGTTCGGGACGTAGCATTACCCGATTCTTCTGAAGGTCCACTATGGATAGGGCAATCACGTCCAGAACAGTATCATTCAAGTTCACCGATTCGGTCGTGAGTTCTTTCTTACTAAAGAGTGCGCGCAACCGGGTGATCACCTCGGACATACGGTTGCCATCGCGAATCGTGCGCCTGGCGGTTTCGCGAGCGCCCTCAACTTGGGGAGGATCGGTCGCTAGCATCCGCAAACAGGTGCTGGCGTTTGTGATGATGCCGGACAGCGGCTGGTTGACTTCGTGCGCGATCGATGCCGTCAGCGCTCCGAGACTTGTGACCCTTGACACATGTGCGAGCTCAGAACGAGCCTTGTTAAGCGCCTCCTCTGCCCGCCTGCGTTCTGTGATGTCCTCCGAGAGCGCCATGAGGAATCGCGGCACGCGTTCGGTGCCCGGCACCAGAGAAACATTGTTGCGTACCCATATAAGGCTCCCGTTCTTCCGCCGATATTGCTTCTCGATCTGAAACTGCTGAACCTTTCCCGCCAAGAGATCACTGATGAGCGCCCGGTTCGGTTCCAAGTACTCCTCAAGGGTGACGTCGAGGAAAGAGAGTTTCTGCAACTCCTCCTCCGTATAACCAACCATCTTCTCGTACACGGGGTTCACGGCAAGAAATCGACCGTTCAGATCAGTAAGGGCAACCCCGATGGCTGAGTTCTCGAAAACCGAGCGCCACCGCTCCTCGGCTGCGGCAAGTTCAACCGTTCGCCGCGCGATCTGCTGATCGAGTTCGTCCGCGATACGCTTCTGCTGGCTCCGGAGCCGCGCCTCCTGCAGCCCGATGTACGCCTGATTCGCCGCTATGCTTAGGAGAAGTGCCTCTGTCTGGCGTGGAAAATCTTCCCGCTCAGCCGCTACTATGATTACGCCGAGTTCGCCCTGCAGCCCTAGCAGCAGCGGCACGATCGAAACATTAGCGTCACCAAGAATGCTCCGAAGTAGCGGCGGCCATTTTCGCGAATTGTCACCCAAGGAGTGGCTGAGCGCGTCGCAGATCTCGTGCGCCAGGGGGATCGGTCCTCGCGATTTCGCAATTCGGGCGATTTCAACGGGGGCCTCGCCGGCTGCATTATTCAGCCGCACAGAGACGAGGTCCAGACTCAACATGCGCGTAAGCGTGTCAAGCAAGGTATCAACAACTTGGTGTGGATCCCCGCCACTCCAGATGGCGGGAAGAGCAAGCAGGCTGACAAGATCATTGACGCAGCGCTGAAGACGCTTGATCTCGCCGGAGGCGTATTCCGGTTGAGCCTCCATATCAGGCAGCCGTGGAGGACGGGGAATTCCGCACGGCCTTACGGTGGCGCACCTCGTGCAGGAACTCTTCAGGCGGTACGAAGAACGGATTCCGCTGCAGAATGCCGCCGATGATGATCATCGGATGCGTCCGCATAATGTCAATCACCGTGTCACCGCCAAATTTGCCAAGATGGTAGGTGCAGATGACCGCGTCGTCGTGGCGCCGCCATACGTCATTTACGCGCGATTCGAACTCAACCACGTCGTCAACGTACGATCGTTCGCCAACCACCCAGTCCATGCGGCAGCAAATGCGACTGAGTGGAAACCCTCCCGTGGCGTTGCCACTGGCCATCTGTTCGAAGGCTGCCAGCATTCGATCCTGATCGAAACGGCCATTCCGAATGTAAGCTTCGGTGTTGATTCGAACGTCGAGTTGTCCGCTCTGCTCGGCTGCCGTGGGGTCGATCCCGGCTGCGGTCAACCGTTGCAGGTGGTCATGACGTTGATTCGGGTTAACGACGTGAACCGCCTTGTCACCACGCTCAAACCCTTCCTTAATGAACGGAAGCAAGACGCGATACTCCTCGTCGTCGTTGTTGAAAAAGGCGCAGACATGGCGCACTTCGCCGAGTTCGGAGCCGGCGAGGGAAATCGGCGCAGTAGTCTTCTTCATGGTGTTCTCCTACAGGGATCGCCCGCAACGCAAGTTTCCAGGCTGGTGTGGCTCACCAGCCCGTTTGTCTAATCCGCCCGGTTTCAGGATCCGCTTGCCCACTACTCCGCAAATGCTTAAACGGCGGCGTTTGCGAATTCCGCGTCGTCACGAATAATCACGACGGTGAATATGGCCGCTTACGCCGCCGTAACCGCTGCGGGTGCGGGTCGGAGCCTCGCGGCCATTTTCACCAAGTCGGCTAGAGAGTCGGCCTTCATCTTCTGCATCACCTTACCTCGGTGTGCCTTGACCGTGATCTCGCTGATACCAAGCTCCCCACCGACTTGCTTATTCAGCAGGCCGGAAACCACCAGCGCCATAACCTGCTGTTCGCGTTGGGTAAGTGACGCGTAACAGTCCCGGAGCACCCGCATCTCCGCCTCCAGGCTAAGAGCGACTCGGCTACGTTCGAGGGCTGCCCGAATGGCGGTCAACAGCACGTCATCATTGAATGGCTTCGTCAAGAATTCGACAGCCCCCGCCTTCATGGCTTGGACCGTCATGGGCACATCGCCGTGGCCCGTGATGAAGATGATCGGCATCTCTGTCCGTTCGCCGGCGACAAGCCTTTGGAGGTCTAGGCCAGTGAGGCCTGGAAGAGAAACGTCAAGTACGAGGCAGTTCGGATTATGAACTCGTGGATGGTCGAGGAATTCTTGCGCGGACGCGAATGTCTCCGGCTGCCAGCCTTCACAGCGAACCAGCAATTCCAGCGATTCGCGCACGGAGACGTCATCGTCGACAACAAAGACGATTGGTGTGACTTGCAACATTTGCGGTCACCCCATTTCATGGCCAAGTGCACGGACCTAAACTCTTGTTTCGCGTGCACAGTTGACTGATGACGCCCCACGTTGAAAGGAGTTTTACAACGACAACCCAATGGAAATCAACGAGATGAGGATCGTATTGCGTTTCACAGCACTTGGTGCGCGAGGTTCTGTTCTCGTAATGGCGTCTCAGCCCATGTGAGTCCCGCGAACTGTGTCTCCCCTACCAAAGTATCGGCGATACCTTCGTCCAATTGTTCATCTCCTAAGCTTCTGTTCTCATGACTCGCGTGGACCGATTCAATTGGGATGCGCACGATCGAGAGCACAACGATGCTTTCACTATGAGGACCG
>CAVZUP010000170.1:0-28336 GCA_963778255.1 uncultured Acidobacteriaceae bacterium | reverse complement strand
GAGCATGATGGTCCTGGATATCGGCCCGAAAACCATCGCGCTCTACGGAGCGGCGATCGCCAAAGCCAAGAGCATCATCTGGAACGGCCCCATGGGCGTGTTACTCAAAGCAATACGTAATGTTCTTCACCCGTTCAGTTACGTATTGCTTCTCCATCCCCGCGCCCGTGGTCAAGTGAATCACCACCGACTTGGGATCGTTCCCCACCCGAGGCGTGAAATCCGGCAGCGCCATGATTCTCAGTATCGCACGCCACTGGCCACGCCGTAGCCGTAGCGCTGGTGTCCCGCCGGCTGTCGCGTAGGCGTTGCGCTGTACGGTGTTTGCTGAAATCCCACTTTTCGTCTTGCCATTGGGTGGCGCATGTTTACCGGCCTCGCACTTGTTTTTGGGTGGCGCAGCGGTTTACCGCTGCGATAAGAGTCTCATTTTCAGTGCCGGCTTGAGCCGCTGAGGGAGTGAAGCGGCGCGCGACCAAGTTTTTCAGCAAACTGTTTAGCGCCTGAGGCAGCGGCGTCAGAAAAGGAGGGCTGCTTCCCGATAGACAGGGATCCAGTAACAGCGCCGCCAACCCCCACTCATCCGCGTCGGGCGCGAATGAGTGGGTAAGCACACCTCCCGTGGAGACCAGGCGAGATGTCGGCTCGCTAGGCGCTAAGCTTGCGGCGCAGCGATCCGGCAACGGCGAACAGACCCGTGCCGAACAAGACCAGCGTGCCCGGCTCAGGAATCGCGAGGACGTTCTTTCCTAGAATGATGCCACCCTTGTGATCCTTGAACCATTGATTCTGGTACGCCACGATGGTCTGCGTCGTGGTTCCGGTTACGTACCGTCCGGTATAGAGCTCTCCGGCAATCTCGCCCGAGAGCGTGAATACGTAGGTGTAGGTGCCGGTGTGGCTGGCTACCGTCCAGTCAATCGGTCCCACGAAGCTGCCGCTGAAAATTACTCCCTTGGGTTGGCCGTAGTCGCCGACGCCCTTGATCACGAAGCTGGAACCCGTAGCGGAGAACGTTCCCCCCGTAAAGAGGCTCGCGCCCGTGAAAGCGCCGGTGGTGAAGCTGACCGATCCCAGCGCGTGTCCGGTCGGCGCGGAGATCCCGTTGTAGCTCATCAGCTCGGACCCAATCGATGAGACTCCGGCAGTGGTGATGGTCACCGTGCCGAATTCGTTGGTGAGAAAAATTCCGTCTGCCCAAGCTGCCATCGGCAGTAGCAGAGCGCATAGACCTACAATTACCGCGATTCGCCACATTGTCCCCTCCACAGAAAATTCAAGCGACCCGTTCGGACAACCCCTTGGCCGGGCCGCCGGGATCATTTAAGTACGTACCGTTACGATCACGCACCTCTGCAAAGCAGAGTGCAAATAGACGCTGGCTGTGAGCAATCAAGGAAGTCGTGGGAGGGCGACCAGCACAGCTTAGTACCGTGAGCAGAAAAAATCTGTGCGATTTGTCACCGTGCGCGGTGACGATTATTGTGAATTGTTTTGCAGTCGTGGGGGTGGATGATCGGGTGAAAAACTTTGCCTCGATGCGGGCTCTTGGGGAGGGCTCGGCTGAGCGATGGCGCACGCCTAAGACGGGTGTTTGATCTTCCACGTCGCCATTTTTTCAAAGGCCCCCTTGTTCTTCTCAAGAACGGCTGTCCACTCTCCGTTTTTCATCCTTGGCTTAACGTCGTAGTACCGTATCAGCATCATGATGAAGTCTTCGATCGATACCCTCGACGTAGGAAAGTGAACTCGGGGGACTGCCGCAACGTGCAAGTGTGGCAGTCGTAAATCAGAATCGTTCGGGTGCCAGTGGTAGGCCACTATGTCCCGTGCTGCGATGTCGTCCTCCTCCACTAATCGATAACTGTATTCCCGTGTCTTAGCCTTAAACTGCCCAGCGGCGTTTGGGTCTGGCACAGCGGTGAGCACTTGGGTTGCAATGATGAAGAGATTGCCGCCGGAGCGCTTACTAAGTCTTGCTGGTGGATCGCAGGTTATTTTGTAGAGATGTCGAGATTCTTGAAACGCGGTAATCCAGCCTGCCGTCACGCAGGACAGGGACTCCTTAAAATATTGAGCAAAATTATCGATTGCTTCTTTTGGTGACTTTCCTGGCACTGGGCCGCCTCGGAAGAGGGGCAAGTAATGCCAGTTCGGTTACGCCGGGACAAGCATCGGAATCGAGCTTGCGGTATTTGCCAGCCTTCCAGTTTGAAATAAACTTCTTGGCCGATATCCCGAGCACACGCTGAGCATGGGAGTCGACCATAACCGCCGCTTCGCGGCGCGTGATCCACCGGACGCCGAGTTTTGGTCTTTTTGCTGGCATGTGCCCCCTTTCGTGACCAGACAGAATGGTCCATCCATCCTTAACAAGTCAATTGTAATTTAGATGCCCGCGGGGAAGGAAACGACTGTACGCAGCCTTAGGTAACTGAAACGATTGTCTCACGAACAGCACCAGACATGCTAAAGCGACGGCTAAGCTACAAAGCAACCTACTACCGTTGCCCCTTGACACACCGACGCGGCCTCCTAAGCTATAATCCAGCGATCGAAAGCGCGCCCGGTCGCTCGACCCAGGGGGACGCACATGTTCAGAAAAACGATTGCCGCCGGATCGGCGCTATTGGCCGTGGTCCTGGCTTCCGCCGCAGCGTTTGGTCAATCGACAGCCGCCGCGCCCACTCCATTGGTAGTGACCGAGTTGCCCATCGTCATGCGGCAGAACGTGACGGCCGGCAAAACTCCCGTCGGAACCAAGGTTCAGGCCAATCTTGCCGTTGCCACGCTGGTCAATGACGTGGTCATCCCGCGGGAAGCGCTCTTGTCCGGAGAAGTCGTCGAGTCGGTGGCGAAGACGAAGACCGTGCCGTCGCGCCTGTCCATTCGCATGGACTCGGCGCAGTGGAAGAATGGATCGGCGCCGATCCGGTTTTATTTGACCGCGTGGTATTACCCCGCCATGCCCATGCCGCCGCAGGCTCTCTCCTATCAGCCTGCCGACGCCGCCACCAGCAAAGGGAGTTGGAATGGCATGGGTGCATACCCTGACCGCCGCGACCCTGCGGCAACGCCGCCCTTTCCCAGAAGTGATCCGGATAGTGGCAGCCCTCCGTTGCCCTCGCCGTCGTACATCACCTCGAAGCGCCACGCCTTGATGAAGAATGTGGAGACCCTCCGCGACAACGACGGAGCCGTGACCCTTACCTCCAGTCATGACAATCTCAAGCTCGATAAGCTGACCACCTACGTGGTCGCCACCTGGGCCCCGCCGAAGAATTGAACGCGTGGGAGAAACTGCATTTCCGATTCACTCCCGCTAGAATCTCCCTAGGCGACTGACCACTGTCCACCGGCCACCGCCCACTGCTCTCCATGGACGCCGCCCGCATCGCCGCGCTGCTAGAGCCTTTCATCGAGCAACCGCTCCAGGAATCGCAGCTGGAACAAATATCGATATACATCGATCTATTACTGCGCTGGAACGCCCGCATCAACCTGACCGCCATCCGAAAAGAAGAAGAAATCGTAACCCGCCACTTCGGCGAGTCGTTCTTTCTGGCGCGCCACCTTTTCCCCGTCACTGACCACCGTCCACTGTCCACTGTCCACTGTGTCGATATCGGCAGTGGCGCCGGATTCCCCGCTCTCCCGCTAAAGATCTGGGCCCCGGACATTCACCTTACGCTGATCGAATCGAATCACAAGAAGGCCGCGTTCCTGAACGAGGCGGCCCGGGCACTTACATTGATGAACGTCGATATGATCGCCGAGCGAACCGAGACCGTAGCCGCCCGCCCCGATTTCCGCCCCGCCGACGTAGTGACCTTCCGCGCCGTCGAGCACTTCGAGACCATCCTCCCCCAAGCCGTAGCCTTCCTAGCCGGCCACGGACGCCTAGCCCTACTAATAGGAGCAGCCCAACTCCCCCGCCTAGCCGCCCTGACCACCCTGGAATGGCACCCTAAAATTCACGTCCCTCAGTCACATGCAAGAGTGTTGGCGATTGGGGTGAATCGTTAAAGTGGTGGAAAATCATCGTTTTTGTAGGCTATTGTGGATGTTAAAGTCATAATAGTCTTCGAAATTGATGGCAAAGTGGTCATAAGCACAGAAACATCTCACAATGAGACAACTCTTCAAAAGTGTTTCACGTGAAACATATCTCCATTTTGTAAGCTATTTTGAGCCTTCAAACCCACAAATCGCAGAAGTGTTTCACGTGAAACACTTTGGGAATTGCTGCCGACAAATAGCGGGTCCTTCGCTCCGCTCAGGATGACAACTCTCTGGGAGGGGTGGCCAGCCAAGGCACTTGCCACTTGACATCCTTGTGGTCTCGCAGGGGGTTGGGCGGGTCTGTCCCGCCTATGGTTGGACAGTAATTGGAAGCGAGGGGAATGTTTCACGTGAAACACTTCTCTGATTTGCACTAAAATCTGGCATTGCTTTCGCCTCCGCGTTCGGCATATTCTGACCGGCAAGACACTGAATAAAATCATGGGACGTGTGATCGCAGTTGCCAACCAGAAGGGTGGCGTCGGGAAGACTACGACTGCCATCAACCTTGCCGCTTCTCTTGCGGCCGCCGAGGTCAACACGCTGCTGGTGGACTGCGATCCGCAGTCGAACTCAACCAGCGGCTTGGGCCTGGTGAAGGACCCGGAGCGCATCAGTATCTATGACGTGATGATGGGCGCGGCGTCGGCCGAGGAGGCTTTGCAACTTACCTCCCTCGAACAGCTCTGGCTGATTCCATCGCACAAGAACCTGATCGGCGCGAACCTGGAGCTGGTGGCGGCGGAGCGGCGCGAGTATCGTCTGCGGGACGCGCTGACGAGTCTGCTGGATCGCTTTCAGTTTATTGTGCTGGACTGTCCTCCGGCTCTCGACCTGCTAACGCTGAACGCGCTGGTGGCGGCGGATGGGGTGTTGATCCCGATGCAGGCGGAGTACTTTGCCCTGGAGGGCGTGTCGGAGCTGCTGGACACGATCGAGCGGATACGGGCGGAGCTGAATCCGGCGCTGGCAGTGGAGGGCGTGGTGATCACGATGTTCGACGAGCGGACGAACCTGGCGCAGCAGGTAGCGGAGGAACTGAAGAAATATTTTGGGGAGAAGCTGCTGGCGACCACGATTCCGCGGAACATACGGCTGGCGGAGGCTCCCAGTCACGGGCTGCCGGCGCTGATGTATGACGTGCGCTCGCGGGGGGCGGAGAGTTATATACGGCTGGCGAAGGAGATTCTGGACCGGCAAGCGCAAGCGGTGCGCGGGCCGGGGGAAGCGGCTTAGATCGATATACGTAAATATTTATGTACGTCGATATATAGCTTTCAGCGGTCAGCCGTCAGGAAGGGCCTGGCTTCCATGGTGGGTGAGAACATATGGCGCGCCGGTAGTGCGAGCAAGAAGCAGGTCCTTCACTTCGCTCAGGATGACAAGTTTTTTGAGATGGTTTAGAGAGGAAATGAATTGATGACTTCTTCTAATGCGGCGGTGGATAAGACTCCGGCTGGGACTGAGAAGGGGCACGACAAGCTGGCGGAGAAGCGGCGGGCTTTGGGACGGGGGCTGGAATCTCTTTTGCCGGGGCCACGGGTGGTTGCGGCTTCTACGCTGCCTGTAGCTACGTCTGCCGCTTCTACCTCTTCTACACCCACCCTTCCGCAAAGTGCGCGGAAGGATGGGGCACCCTCGGCTGATTTTCAGGAAGCCGCTCCATTGGAGACGGTCACGTTGCAGGCTGGGGCGGTGGATGGGGAACATGCTTTTGAGCTGGAGCTGGATCAGATTGAACAGAATCCTTACCAGACGCGGACGGAATTCGACCAGAGGGCGCTGGCGGAACTGGCGGCTTCGATTCTGGTGCAGGGAGTGTTGCAGCCGATTGTGGTGAGGCCGGTTACGGCTCCGGTGGGGAAGTATGGGTACACGACGGTGGGAGGGGAAACGGTTCGGGCGGAGGCGGCGGACCCGGATTGGAATGCGCCTGCGATTGTGGGTGCGGGAGGGAAAGAGCGGTACGTACTGATTCTGGGTGAGCGGCGTTTTCGGGCTTCGAAGCTGGCGGGGAAGACTACGATTCCGGCGATCGTGAAGCGGGTGTCGGCGCAGCAGGCGGCGGAGATGACGCTGGTGGAAAACCTGCAACGGCAGGACCTGGGGTGCCTGGATCAGGCGGAAGCGTTCTCCAAGCTGAGCACGCAATTCAGTATGACGCAGGACGAAATTGGAAAACGCGTGGGCGTATCGCGGGAGCAGGTATCGAATTACATGCGGCTGCTGAGCCTGCCGATCGAAGTGCAGGCGGCGCTGCGGAACAAAGAACTGTCATACAGCCACGCGCGGTTGCTGCTGGCGCTGGAAGGCGCGGAGCAGATCGTGAAAGTGGCGCGGGTGGCGATTGCGAGGAAGATGTCGGTGGCTTTGCTGGAAGAGCTGGTGATGGACAGCCACGTGCCGAAGGCGGATCCGCAGCCTAGTGGAGCGCGGTGGGTGGATCCGAATGTGCGGGCAGCGCAGCGGTCGCTGGAGGTGACGCTGGGGATGAGGGTGCGGATACGGGATCGGAAGGGGAAAGGGAAGATCACGATTGAATATGGGACGCTGGAGGATTTTGACCGGGTGGTGGGGATGCTGAAGGGGAAGGCTTAGGTCAGAGGTCAGAGGCCTCAAACAGTTCGGGTGATCGTGGGAATTGGCGGCTTTGGCCGCCTTTTCTTTTTTGGGGAATCTTTCTGGTAACAAGTGGTCGGACGCTTCTGTTTTGGAGTGGGTCTGGCGGTAGAAATGGGTCCGGACGCGTTTTATGTCGCGTCTTATGCTGGACTGACTCAGATCTCTTAACACGGGTACACGGGGGAATCTTCCTGGTAACAAGTGGGATTTTACGGGGGCGCCCAGGGGATTTCCGGGGCTTACAATTTTCAAGTCGGTCGGCGCTAACAGCGATCACACTCATTGAATTTGCGATCGGTTCGGTGCGGTCCGCAGATAGCTGAAATCATGGGATGAGTGTTGTTGGTCATCCCTACGGGATTTGAATGGTGGCGCGCGCTTTCCCAGCGCTGAAGCGCTGGGCTAAGTTCGATCGTCCCTACGGGACTGGGACGGGCGAGACGCCCGGCCTCCGCTCACTCTCGTGGTGCCGCAATTTGAAGGCTGAGCGAGGCAAAAGGCAGGTCCTTCGCTCCCCACCGCCAGCAAGCAAGAGCGGCTTGCTGGGGGCCCCGGTCGCTCAGGATGACAGGGTGATTTTACGTGGGCGTGCTAGAATTTCCACAGCTTTGACCCTATTTCTGATTGTCTCTACTGGACCCTTGTCTTGATCGAGCATTTGATCGAACTGGCACCCTCGATACTCGCGGCGGACTTTGCTCATCTGGCGGATCAGGTGGAGCGGGCTACGGCGGGCGGCGGCAGTGTTGTCCATGTGGATGTTATGGATGGGCATTTTGTGCCGAATCTAACGGTGGGGCCTCCTTTGGTGAAATCGTTGCGGCGGGCTACGCGGCTGCCGCTGGATTGTCATCTGATGATTGAGAATGCGGACCAGTACATTCCGGATTTTGCGGAGGCGGGGGCGGACTGGATTTCGGTGCATCAGGAGGCTTGCCGGCATCTGGACCGGACGCTGAATCTGATCAAGCAGCATAAGTGCCTTGCGGGAGTGGTGATCAATCCGGCTACTCCGGTCGATACGCTGTCGGAAGTGCTGGGGATTGTGGATTATGTGCTGGTGATGAGCGTGAATCCGGGGTTTGGTGGGCAGAAGTTTATTCCGGCGACTTTGCATAAAATGCGGGCTTTGGCGGAAATTCGCGCGGCTCGGGGATACTCCTACCGCATCGAAGTAGATGGCGGGGTGGGGATGGACACGATTGCGGATGTGGTGCGCGCCGGGGCGGAGATTCTGGTGGCGGGGAATGCGGTGTTCGGCGCGGGCGATGTGGCGGGGAATGCGGCGGCTTTGCTGGCGGCGGCGCGGAGCGCGGGTTCGCTGCGGGTATAGAAGGTCAGAGGTTAGAGGTCAGATTGCAGAGGTTTCTTATGCGGCGGAATTCTATTTTCGTAGTGCTGGCTTTGCTGCTGGCGTTGACGGTGGGATGCACCAACAAGAAAGCGGTGAATCCCTTGGCGAACGTGGGGTCGAAGCAGCCGGACAAGGTACTGTTCGATCGGGCCATGGATGCCATGAAGCATAACCGCTTCGACGTGGCGCGCATGACTTTGCAGACGCTGATTAACACGTATCCGGATTCGGAGTTCATCGCCCGGGCCAAGCTGGCGGTGGCGGATTCGTGGTACGCCGAGGGCGGGACCACGGCGTTGCAGCAGGCGGAGATTGAATACAAGGATTTCAAGACCTTCTTTCCCAATATGCCGGAGGCGGCCGAGGCGCAGCTGAAGGTGGCGAACATCCATTATCAGGAGATGGAAAAGCCGGACCGCGACTACACGCACGCGATGCGGGCGGAGGAGGAATACCGGTCGCTGATTCAGGAGTATCCGGACAGCAAGCTGGTGCGGCAGGCGAAGCAGCGGTTGCGCGAGGTGCAGGAAGTACTGGCGGAGCGGGAGTTCGAAATTGGGCGGTTTTATTATCTGCGGCTGGCGTATCCGGCGGCGATTGCGCGGTTGAAGACGCTGGTGGACCGGTATCCGTTATACAGCGGGGCGGACCAGGCGCTGTATCTTCTGGGGCAGTCGTACGAGAGCGAGATCAATGTAGTGCGCAAGAACGGGCGCATTGGCGAAGTGGCCAAGACGAAGATGATCGACGAGCTGACGAAGGAAGCGGCGGACGCTTACGGCCGGATCATCAAGCGGTATCCGGCGATGGACCGGGCGGTGGATGCGAAGGCGCGGCTGGAGGCTTTGCATCAGACGGTACCGCGGCCGACGCGGGCGGCGCTGGAACAGAATAAGAAAGAGATGGAGAGCCGGCAGGAAACGGGCATTCTGGCGAAGGGGCTGGGAACGTTCCAGAGAGGGCCAGACATTTCGAAGGCTTCGCGGGTGGGCGACCCGACGCTGGTGGATCCGGAGCCGGTGACGGCAACGACCGTGGTGCGGCAGATGACCAGCGCCGCGATCGGAGGCGGCGGCGAGAATAAGGTTACGGTGGAAACGACGGGCGGGACGGTGGCGCCGAATCAGGAGGCGCCGCGGTCGGACGCTGTGGTGGCGGATGTGCCGGCGGCGGCCGAGGCGAAGCCAGATCCGAATGAGCTGAAGCCGAATGTGGAGGCGGATCCGAATGCGCTGCCTCCGTTGCAGCAGAACAATCAGCTGGAGAGCGGGACGTCGAGCTCGGCGGCTACGGCCGCGCCGGCGAAGACCGAGGAGATGGCGGATATTTCCTCAAGCAAGAAGAAAAAGAAGCATGGGTTGTTGAAGCTGAATCCGTTCTAGGCGGGCACCACGGGGTGCAGTCTTTGCCCTCAGTGGCTTTGCTGAAGGTGTGTGCGTGAGGAGTGGGTCGTCCCTCCGGGACTTGAGTTGTTGCTTGCACTTTTCCCAGCGCTGAAGCGCTGGGCTAAGGACGGTCGCCCCTCCGGGGCTGTATCGCTGGTCTTTCCGCTCTAATTCTTTCGGTCCAGTTCTTTCGGTCTTGTTCTTCCGGTCCAGTTTTTCCGCAAGCTTTGAAGCAGTTGTGGCTCCCCGGCCGGGCTCGAATTGTAGATTCTCCGCGGCGGCGGCGCTACTCATTATTCTCCGGGGCGACGCTCTGGAGCATTACTTAAGGAACAGCGCTTCCCTAAAGTTTCCAACAGGCTAGGAACCGTCGTAACCCGTTACCTGTGCGGGAATCGTTGACTTCGACTAATGGACGCGGTAGTTTCGCGTTATCTCTCCTTTTTGCTGAAGGAATGACACTTGGCGCGGAAAATACTGCTCGCCGATGACAGTGTGACGGCCCAGAACATGGGGCGGAAGATCCTGGCCGATGCCGGGTACGACGTGGTGACGGTCAACAACGGATCGGCTGCGCTGAAGAAGATCGCCGAACTCAAACCAGATCTGATTGTGCTGGATGTGTACATGCCCGGGTACAGCGGGCTGGAAGTGTGCCAGCGCCTGAAAGAGGATGAGGGGACGGAACACATTCCGGTGCTGCTGACGGTGGGCAAGCTGGAGCCGTTCAAGGCGGAGGAAGCGCGGCGGGTGCGGGCGGACGCTCACATCGTAAAGCCGTTTGAAGCGAGCGAGCTGCTGACCGCGATCACGCGGCTGGAAGACCGCATGGTGCCGCGGCAAGCGCAATCCCAATCTGAGGATGGGTGGAGATCGGAAGGCGCTCCGGGGTCGGACGCGGGATGGAAGAGCCGGCTGGGCTTCCCGAAGAAAAAGAAAGAAGAGCCGGAAGAGGCTGCGGGAGGGGGCTTCCGCGATTTCCGCAAGGGGAAGAGCAAGGCGGGCAAGGCGGAAGGGTTTGCGGTAAAGACGGCGCCGCCGGTGCAGGAGCCGTCGCCGGTTCCGGATATACCGCGGGACATTACTCCGGAAGAGCTGGATGCGCTGAGCGCGGTGGCCGCGAAGCTGGAAGGGCCGGCGGCGGAGACGACTGCCGACACGGTTGCGGAAAAGACAACGTCGGGATTGATTGAGGCGGCGGAAGCGACGCCTGCGAAGGAAGTGGAAGTCCCCGTGGCTGCGGCAGACGGCGCGCCAGAGGCGGTTGCGGCGCCGGAGTTGGCCGTGGAAGCACCGGCTGTCGAAACGTTGGCTGTCGAAACGAAGAACGAGATTGAAATTCCGGTTGTGCAGGTGGAGCCGGTTGCCGAAGTTACGGGCGGCGTTGCCGCAGCGGCTGCGGGGGGAATCCAGCAGACGGAGGGGCAGCAGACGGAAGCGCAGCCTACCGAGATGCCGGAGACGGTGAATGCCGCGCTGCTTACGCAGGAAGCGGCTCCGGTGGACGGGAACGATGAGCCGGCGTTTGCTGCGGCGACGCTGGAGCCGGCGGCGGAAGCGGTTGCCGAAGTAAAGACAGTCGAAGAAAAGGTTGGGGAAGAAAAGATCGAAGTGAAGGCGGTGGAAGAGGCCGCCCAGGTGGAGGCTGCCGAGGCGAAGGGGCCGGAATCCAAGCCGGAGGAGCCGGTTGCCGAAGAGTTGAAGGTGGAGGGGACGGAGCGGCCCGCGCCGGTGGAGGAGCCATCGCCGAGCGACGAGGAATTGGCGCAAGCGTTGCGCTTGCTGACGCCAGCCACGGGACACACCGAGGATGCGACGGTTTCGTGGGACGGAACCCTGGCGGTGGGTTCGCGATGGGTGGCGGAGCCGGTGGCGTTGAATCCTGAGGAAGCGGAGATTTCACTGGAAGCGGAAATGTTCCACGTGTTTGCGACTTCGCACGGCGACGAGATCGCGGCGAGTGGGACGACGGGAGTATCGGCGATTGCGGCCGCGGTTGAAAACCGGCTGGCAGCGGCCGGACTCGGGGCCAGCGCGGAGAGCGTGGCGGCACCTGAGATGGAGCGTTTGTCCGCCGAGCCAGTTTCGGTGGAAGCGGTTTCAAGCGAGCAGGTTTCATCCGAACAGGCTTCGTCCGAACATGCTCCATCCGAAGATGGTGTAGCGGCGCGCGGTTTAGAGACCGTTACGGAAGCGCCGGTGCAGGCGGCAGAAACAGTTTCGGACGTGGCGGCTTCGTGCGCGGACTCGACGGAAGTGGTGACGGAAGCGGAGAAGATTGAACCGGCAGCGGCCGAGCCGGCGACCTTTGCCGATGCGGTGGCCAGGAACGAGGACGAAGTAGCGGCGAAAGAGAATGGAGAGTCCGCCGACGCAAATACGGCTGCCAGCGCCGTGGCGGTGGCGGAGAGTGAGGACCAAAGTTCGAGCGGTTCGAATTCACCGGTGGAGGACGAGGAATCCATGCGCAAGGACGGGAAGTCGAAATCGGGGAAGTCGAACGGACATGAGGTGCGGGACGCGGCGGTCGGCGCTGCTGCGAGCAATAACACGGAGGAAGCGGAAGCGGCTCCGAGGTCGATGGCAGCGGCGGCGGCGGAGGGTTCCGCGCCGACGTCATCGCCATCGTCAACATCCGCGTCATCGCCTGTACCGGACGCTGGCACCATTGCCAGCATTGTGGACAGCGTCATGGCCGATCTTCGCCCGAAGATCGTGGAAGAGATTGCGAAGAGGCTGGCGGGGAAATAAGGCTTTCAGCCTTCAGCTTTCAGCCATCCGCCTTCAGGTTGTCCCCTTGTAGTTACCGTTTGCTTGCGCCCCTGAGGACCGGGGGCGCTGCTCACCCTTTGCGAAAAGCCGACGCCGGATCGAGTTTGCCGGGCTGGAACGACACGGCTAAAGAGGCTGGGAAAAGACATCGCGCGCGGCAGTGGCCCCCAGCGGCTGAAAGCCGCCATTGATTTTGCGGCACTGATGGCACGAGTAAAACTCGTGCCCTTCCCCAATATGCTTCGGGCGAGTTTTTCCGCAGCCTGTAAAGTCGCGCCCTACCCAAAACCATTGATGAGACCAGTTTCTAGTAGGTGCCTATGCCGTTGGCGTTGCGGATTCTGAACCAATCGTAGGGAGCCTTGCCGCGATTCAAGATGGCGTCGCAGCGCACCCGCACGAACACCTGCTGAATGCGGGTGACGACTTGCCAGTTGTCGCGGCTGCTGCGGGCGTCGCTGCGTTGCGCCCAAACTTCGCTGAGCTGGCGCTGGCGCAGCTTGTTGTAGTCGCCGTCGTAGTTGTAACCGTATCCGTATCCGCTATCTTGCGCGGCTTCCATTTTGATCTGGTTGTGCTGGGCGATGCGGTTATTGGCATCGATGGCGGCGGAAAGAACTTCCGCCTGCTCGTCGAACCACTCGTGGACGACGCGCTCGGTTTCGGCGGCATCGTGCGTGGTTTTGAATTCGTGGATCGCGTCGAGGATGATCTGGGAATTATCCGGGCCATCGAGCGCTACCACAGGGATGGGATTTTTTCGGGCGGAGAGATCTTCGTCCGTGAATACGTGCGCTTTTGGGTGCTTCCTTGTTCTCTTTCGCCACGTCGCCGAGCGGCGGCGGCGTACCGTCCTCGGTATTGGTATTTTGAGCTAACACTTGCCCGGCTAGTGGAAGAATGAGAATCGGCGCCAGCAACCACTTCCAGCTCATAGGTCCTCGATTGCGGGAGAAAATGTGAGGGGAGACCACGGTTTCCGCATCTTTATGATACCTAGGCGGGGCTGGGGGTTGGAGTTACTTGGGTTATAAGACTATGGTGCCGGAGGCGCTCTCTAGTAAAAAGCGCCGGGCTGGTAAAGCGGAGTCAAATGGCATCGGCGATTCGACAGGCCACTTCTCGAAAAGCGCGAGAAGTGGCGCACCCCCAGTTCTTTGGTTTTGACGGTAAGAACAAACCCGGTTTATGCTTTCGCCGTTAAAGTGGCCCACCCGCCAACCGGGGGAGAGACCGCGCGGTATGATCCGCTCTCAGCGGGCGGGGTTGCGGATTTCCTCAAAATTAAAAGCTGTGATGACCTGATGATTGAGGATGATCGCGGAGCGGTGTTTTCTGCCGCCGATGCTCTCATACTCGAACGTTGCGACATGCTCAGCGCTATAGCCGCCGAGCGTCTCAACGAGGGTTGCGCGTTGGGACGTAAGGACGGCGGGAAGGTATCGCCAATCACGTTCGGCATTGTCCCGAGTAAAGAAGTATCTTAGATTCAGTGCTGGACCATTGCCGATGTTGTGAATGACATAGCTTCCTCCATCGGGCAGTACGATAAGATTCCCCACGGCTCCGTGCATTTCTAGAATCGCGTCGGCACCATCTCGCAACTGTGCTGAAAAGGCTATGCAGGGTTTTGATAAACCTTCTACCTGATCCATTGCGGCTTGGATAAGCCTTTGGGAAGCGGTCACCTGATCCTGAGACGCTTTACGAATCCTGTAAGTCTCGCAGCAATAGATGGCTAGGCCAATCACCCCCAACGTCTGCACGATCAGCATCAGGAATTGGATACAGTGATCGGACATATGGGACGGATGTTAGTACGGTTGCACAGGTTGGCTTCGCGCGCAAGGGGTGCCGTTTGCCGCAAGTCCAGTGCGCCCGCCCCGGCCTCTATACCTCTATACCCCCCTGGGGTAAGGGCGTAGCAAAATTCCCTCAGTGCGTATAACCCCGCTTCGCGTTTGACCCGTCTTTTCTTGCGCCTGTACCATCAAAGATTGCCCTTCTTCTGTCCGGCAGGATCTGCCGAGCTGGGCTTGGCGAGGCAGGTTTGGGCAGTTGTCCTTACGCGAATCGGGATCGATCAGGATAAAAATGACGCACGAATTGCCGAAAGCTTATGAACCGGGCGCGATTGAAGCGCGCTGGGCGGAATATTGGGTCCGGGAAAAACTGTTTCATGTGGAGACGCCGGCGGAGGGAGATACGCGTCCGGTGTTCACTTTGCTGTTGCCGCCTCCGAATGTTACGGGGCGGTTGCACATGGGGCACATGCTGAACCAGACGCAGATGGATATTGTCACGCGCTGGCATCGCATGCGCGGGTTTGTCACGCTGTGGCTGCCGGGAACGGATCATGCGGGCATCGCTACGCAGATGATGGTGGAGCGCCAGCTGTTGAAAGAAGGCAAGAAGCGACGCGAAATGGGGCGGGAGAAATTTATTGAGCGCGTCTGGGAATGGCGGCGCGAATATGGCGGAGCGATCCTGGATCAGATGAAGCGGCTGGGCGCGTCCGTGGATTGGGGGCGCGAGTATTTCACCATGGACGACAACTTGTCGCACGCGGTGAAGGAAGTGTTTGTGCGGCTGTATGAAGATGGTCTGATTTATCGCGGGAAGTACATTGTCAACTGGTGCTCGGACTGCGGAACGGCGATTTCGGATCTGGAAGTGAAGCACGAGGATGTGGCGGGGAAGTTGTATGAGATTCGATATCCCGTTGTCGGCAGCGTTTCCGGGAAAGAGGAATTTATTACGGTGGCAACTACCCGTCCGGAGACGATGCTGGGCGACACGGCGGTGGCGGTGAATCCTAAGGACGAGCGTTATCTGCATCTGCATGGCAAGCATGTTTTGCTGCCTTTGATGAATCGGGAGATTCCGATTATTGCGGATGAGCTGGCACAGCCGGAGTTTGGGACGGGCGCGGTGAAGGTGACGCCGGCGCATGATCCGAATGACTTTTTGGCGGGACTGCGGCACAACCTGCCGCAAATTGAAGTGATTGACGAGCACGCGAAGATGAATGCGAATGCCGGGCGTTACGCGGGGCTGGATCGCTTTGCGGCTCGGGCGCATGTGGTCGAGGACCTGGCGGAGCAAGGGTTCCTGGTGGGGACTAAGGATTACACGATCGCTTTGGGGAAGTGCGACCGGTCGGGGACGATTGTGGAGCCTCGGTTGTCGACGCAGTGGTTCGTCAAGATTGCGCCTTTGGCGGAGCGGGCGATTGAGGTCGTGGAGAAGGGATACATACGGTTCACGCCGGAAAATTACGGGCAGATTTATTTGAACTGGATGCGGAACATCCACGACTGGTGCATTTCGCGGCAGTTGTGGTGGGGGCATCGGATTCCGGCTTGGTATTGCGGGGCGTGCGGGGAAGTGACGGTGGCGCGCGAGGCTCCGGCGGCTTGCAAGTGCGGGAGTGCGGAGCTGACGCAGGATACCGACGTGCTCGACACCTGGTTCTCGTCGGGATTGTTGCCGTTTACGGCTTTGGGCTGGCCGGCGGCTACTCGGGATCTGGATGTGTTTTATCCCAATGCTTTGATGATTACCGGGTTCGACATTCTGTTTTTTTGGGTGGCTCGGATGATCATGCTGGGGTGCTGGTTCATGATGCCTCCGCATAAGCCGGGGGGAGATTCCAGTAAACCCAGGTTAGCGCCCAACGAACGGGCGCGAACCTGGGGCACCGAGTTGGACAGCGATTCGGACACCACTTTGCGGGATAGTGTTCCGTTTCGCGAGGTTTATATTCACGCTTTGGTGCGCGATGCGGAGCGGCAGAAGATGTCGAAGACCAAGGGGAACGTGCTGGATCCGATTGAGGTGATTGGGCAGTACGGGACCGACGCTACGCGGTTTACCTTGGCGGCCATGGCGGCTCCGGGGACGGATATTGCGTTTAGCGAGAGCCGGACGGCGGGGTATCGGAATTTTGCCAACAAGATTTGGAATGCGGCCCGGTTCATGTTTATGAACGTGGACCGCGTGGATCCGGGCCTACGGCCGGTGGGCGGGCAGGAATGCCCGCCCCACACGAGCAAAGGAGTGGCCGGGTTCCAGGTTCAGACTTTGGAGGATCGGTGGATTCTTTCGCGATTTAATCGGGCGGCTCTCGACGTGAACGCTTCCTTGGAGGCTTACCGGTTCGATGAGGCGGCTACACGGATTTACGATTTTTTCTGGGGCGAGTTTTGCGACTGGTATCTGGAATTGATTAAGCCGCGACTGAATGAAGAGCCGGGCCTGCGGCCCGAAGGCGGACAGGAGTGTCCGCCCTACACGGCTTGCGCGAATTTGGTGAATTTGTTTGAGGCGTCGTTGCGGTTGCTGCATCCGGTGATGCCTTTTATAACGGAGGAGATTTGGCATGCTATGTATGATGGCGCGCCTCCGTTGAAGTCGATTGCTTTGGCGGCTTATCCGGTGGCGGATGAGAAGCAGATTGATTTGGGCGCGGAGACGGAGATGGCGATCTTGCAGGATCTGATCGTTTGCGTGCGCAATCTGCGGGCGGAGTTGAAGGTTGAGCCCAAGGTCAAGGTGCCGATCGAGGTGTTTGCGCACGAGGCTTCGATTCGGGCGATGCTGGAGAAAAATCTGAGCGCGGTTTTGCTGGATCGTCCGGCGAATGTGGAGACGATTACGTTTGTGTCGAACTCGCTGGCTAACTTGCCGGGGGCGCGCAGCACTTCGCGGTTTGATGTCCACGCGATTTATGAGAAGAAGGTGGACGTGGCGGCGGAGCGCGAGCGGCTGACGAAAGAGCTGGAGAAGATTGAGAAGCAGCTCGCGGGGGCGCAGGCGCGGCTGGGCAATGAGCAGTTCTTGAGCAAGGCTCCGGCGAATGTGGTCGAGGGCTTGCGCAAGCAAGTTGAGGAATTGACGGTTGTGCGGGAAAAGATGCTGGCGAAGTTGAAGGAGATCAGTGGCTAGTGGTCAGTGGGCGGTGGGCAGTAAGAGCAACAACTGACCACTCTCCACCGGGCACCGTCCACTTCTTTATATGGATTGGAATTCACGACGAATTACGGCGATTGTTGAGAACGCGCTGAATGAGGATCGGGCTACGAGCGATGCTACGAGCTATGCCTGCATCGATCCGAATCAGCGGGCTTCGGCTACGATTATTGCCAACGAAGAGTGCGTTTTGGCGGGGCTGGGGTGCGTGCCTCGGATTCTTGACGTTTATGCGGAGCTGGATGGGGCGGTCACTTCGCATTACGAGGTAACCAGCCATCCGTCGATTTTTGACGGGATACGGATGAAGGCGGGGCAGCAGATTGCGGTGATCCGGCATAATGCGCGGGTGATTTTGTCGTGCGAGCGGGTGATTCTGAATTTTCTGCGGCGCATGGCTGGAATCGCTACTACTACGCGGCATTTTGTGGATGCGGTCGAGGGCACGCATGTGCGGATTCTGGATACGCGAAAGACGGCTCCGGGGCTGCGGGTAATTGATAAGTACGCGGTGCGGTGCGGGGGCGGGCAGAATCACCGGCTGGATTTGTCGGACGGCGTGCTGATCAAGAACAATCATATTGCTCTGGCGGGTGGGCTGGCGCAGGCGCTGGAGCGCGCGATCCATAACCGGCGGGGGCGGCAGCCGATTGAGATTGAAGTGCGGTCGCTGGAGGAATTGCAGCTGGCGCTCGATCATGGGGCGGAAGCGATTCTGCTGGATCATGTGAGCGTGGAGGATGTCCGACGGGCGGTGGAGATTTGCTCGCGGCATTCGCGGCGGATCCCTTTGGAGTGCGCGGGCGGAATCACTTTGCAGAATGTGCGGGCTTATGCGGAGGCGGGTGTGGATTTTATTTCCGTGGGCGCGCTGACGCAGACATTGACGGCGGTGGATATGAGTTTGCGGGCGAGTCCGGCGTGAAACTAAGTCGACGGTCGATGGTCGTTTGTCGTTCGCGGGGCTGGGTCGTCCGACGGGTTCGGTTGCTAACGACTATCGACTAACGACCGGCGACTGCCCCACGACTAACGACCGACGACTGACTATAATTCCTTCCATTACAGCTTCCAGCAAAACTCGCAGCTTGCCTTCGGTGCACAAGGCTACGGATGTGCGCTTGGGGAAAATTGTGCGGCTGCTGATGAGCCATGCCACCGTGGTTGTCTCGGGCACGAAAGTCGCGGAAGAGATGGGGACTACGCGGTCGGAAGTTTGGCGGCTGATTCAGCAACTGCGGTCTTTGGGAGTGGATGTGGCGGGGCATCCGGCTACGGGGTATCAGCTGCGCTCGGTTCCGGATTTGCTGTTGCCGGAGATGCTGGCGCCTGCGTTGAAGGGGACGATTTTTGGCAGCGGCCGGCAGATCCATCATTATTACAAGATTGGCTCGACCAATTCGGAGGCGATGCAGGCGGCTTCGGAGGGGGCTCCGGAGGGGAGCGCGTTTCTGGCCGAGGAGCAACTGGCGGGGCGGGGACGCGGGGCGCACACGTGGCATTCGGCGCGGTCTTCGGGAATTTATTGTTCGGTGATTTTGCGTCCGGCGATGCCGCCTTCGGATGCTTTGATTTTTTCCTTGGCGGCGGGACTGGCGGTGCGAGCGGCGGTTGCGGAGATTGCTCCGCAGTTAGTGGCGGATTTGAAGTGGCCTAACGATCTTCTACTCAACGGCAAGAAGTTTTGCGGCATTTTGACGGAGATGAATTCCGAGGCTACACGGGTGCGGTATCTGGTGGTGGGGATGGGGATCAACGTGAATCAGCAGAAGTTTCCTGCGGAGCTGCGGGAGATTGCTACCTCGTTGCGGACCGAGACGGGCACGGAGTGGTCGCGGGTGGAGCTTTGCGCGGCGGTACTGAAGGCGCTGGATCGGGAGTATCGCGGGCTGGTGGAAGATGCGGGGGCGCGGGAAGGGATCCGGCGGCGGTTTGAGGAAGGGTCGTCTTCGGTGCGCGGCAGAAAAGTCACGATTGACGTCAATGACGACGAGAGCGGCGGGCTGACGGGGATCACCGAGGGATTGGATGAGCGCGGGTTTCTGCTGGTTCGGACGGATGGCGGGCTGCGACCGGTTCTTAGCGGGACGGTTCGGTTGGTCGGCGTATAGCCTCGTCACCACGAGATCTCTTATGTAGGCTAGGTTTCTCTATGCTGCTGGTGATTGATATCGGGAATACTAATACGGTGTTGGGCGTGTTTGCTCGGGCGGAGAGTGGTCCGGGTGAGGATGTTACTTCGGAAGCGGTGCGATATGACCGGCTGGTGGCGAACTGGCGGGTTGGTTCGCATCTTACTCGCACCGTCGACGAGTACGGCGTTATTTTCCGCAACTTGTTTTCCATGGACGATCTGGAAGTTTCGGATGTGCATGGGATCATCATTTCGTCGGTGGTGCCTCCGCTGGATTCGGTGCTGCGGCAGGTTTGCGAGCGCTATTTCAATACCAAGCCGCTGTTTATTGAGCCGGGCGTGAAGACGGGGATGCCGGTGCTGTATGACAATCCGGCGGAAGTGGGCGCGGACCGGATTGTGAATGCGGTGGCGGCGTTTGAGAAATATGGCGGTCCGTGCGTGATTGTGGACTTTGGCACGGCTACTACGTTCGACTGCGTTTCGAAAAAGGGCGAGTACATGGGCGGGGTGATTTGTCCGGGGATTGGGATTTCGGCGAACGCTTTGTTTCAGCGCACGGCGCGGCTGCCGCGGGTGGAGATTCGCAAGCCGGCGCGGGTGATTGGATCGAATACGGTGGGCAGTTTGCAATCCGGACTTTATTACGGATATCTCGGGCTGGTGGACGGCATACTGGAGCGGCTGGTGGAAGAGTTGGGTCCGGAGACGCAGGTGCTGGCCACGGGTGGGCTGGGATCGCTGATTGGCACGGCTTCCGGATTCATTAAACATGTGGATGAATTTTTGACGCTGGATGGGTTGCGGATTATTTGGGATCGGAATCAGGCGTTTCGGCGGGAAGCGGCGGCGAAGACGGTTAAGGCTAAGACTCCGGCTAAGGCGGTGGATCCTGATGCTAAGCCTTGGCCCTCGCCGAATTCTCCTAAGGCGCGGTGAAGAGGGTTGTGTGCGTGGTTGAGTAGGGGTGCTTCGACTGCGGTTGCGCTTCGCTCTGCGAAGCTCAATCCTCGCTCAGCATGACAGCTAGTTTCAGTTCAAGATTATTCTTGCCTCGTGGAAAATTACTTCAATTACTTTACGGAAGTCGAAGAGCATTATTTGCGGCGGCGAGGGACTCATCTGCTGCTTTCCACGCTGGATTGGGCTTTGATTGAGACTTGGAAGAGCGCGGGCGTGCCTCTGGAGGCGGTGCTGCGCGGGGTGGATGACGCGTTTGATAAGTATGATCGGCGTCCTACGAAATCGAAGAAGGTGAATAGCCTGGCCTACTGCTCGCAGGCGGTGCTGGCGGCGGCGGAGGATATGAAGGAAGCGGCGGTGGGAGCTAGCGGTGCGGAGGAAGCTCCGCGGGAGCCGGGATTTGAGGCGGCGCAGATTTCGGCGTTCTTGCGGGAGAATGCCGAGCGGCTGGAGAAGGCTCGGCTGCCGGAGCGTCCGGGATTCGCTGCGGGGGCGCTGGCTCGGGAGGAGGCGGGATCGCTGCGGGGGTTGGCGGCGGAGATTGAGAGTTCGGGGAAGCTTCCTCGGCTGGAAGATTTGGAGCGGCGGCTGACGGTTGCGGAGGAGAAGCTGTTCGCGGTGCTGATGGCGGCTACTCCGGATGACGAATTGGTGGGTGTGCGGACGGAGGCGGATCGGGATATTGCTCCTTACCGGCGGAACATGACGGCGGGGCAGGTGGAGCAGCTGCACAAGCAGTATGTGCATAAGCGGTTGCTGGAGCGGTGCGGCGTGCCCCGGTTGAGTTTGTTTTATATGCACTAGTGTGGGGTCGGAAGAGAAATCTAATGTCGTCATCTGGGCGAAGCGAAGGATTTGGTGTCCGCCGCGAGAAAGCAGGTCCTTCGCTCCCCCACCCCAGCAAGCAAAAGCGGCTTGCCGGGGGCCCCGGTCGCTCAGGATGACAATTCAATTTAGTGCCGGGAAAATTTGTGGGAGTTCGCGCGCTACACTTAAGCCTTGCTTCTCTCCATTGAAAAATTGATTTATGGCGGCGATGGGCTGGCTCGCGTTCCGGCTGGCGCGGACGGGCCGTCGTCGGATGGGAGATTGGATCAACGATCGATGGCGGTGTTTGTGCCGTTTGTTTTGCCGGGAGAAAAAGTTGAGGCCGAGGTTCGGCGGGAGAAGCCGGGGTTTGCTCGCGGCGTGGTTACGCGGGTGGTGGAGGCTTCTCCGGAGCGGGTTGAGGCGCGGTGCGGTTATTTCCGGCAGTGCGGCGGGTGTCACTATCAGCATATTCCTTACGCGCGGCAAGTGGAGTTCAAGGCTTCGATTCTGCGCGAGACGTTGCGGCGGATTGCAAAGATTGAGCTGACATCGGAAATTGTGTTTCATGCTTCTCCGCCTTGGGGCTATCGCAACCGGACTCGGCTGCAGGTGCGAAGTGTGCCGGAATTTTTGTTGGGGTACTTCCGGTGGGGCTCGCATGGATTTCTGGCGGTGGGGGAATGTCCGATCAGCTCTCCGCTGATCAATCGGGTGATGACGCGGCTGATGGAGTTGCGGGGGTTGGATTGTCCGGCGGCGGTGGAAGAAGTTGAGTTGTTTGCGGATGCGGCGGATGAGCGGTTGCTGGTTTGGGCTTTCTGCGGACGGGACGGCGATCGTGCGGATTTGTTGCGCTGGGCGGAGGCGGTTGCGCGCGAGGTGCCAGAAGTTTGCGGGGTGACGGTTTTTCCTTCGCGGCGGCGGACTGAGGATGACGATCCGATGGATGGGAAACCTTTAGCGCGGGCGGGTGCGGCGGCGATTCGCTATCGGGCTGGGGATCACGAATATCAGGTGAGCGCGGGCGCTTTTTTTCAGGTGAACCGGTATCTGGTGGATGAAATGGTTGCGCTGGTTACGGGCAATGTCGGCGGGGAGATGGCGCTTGATCTCTACTCGGGCGGAGGGTTGTTCTCGGTTGCCTTAGCGGGAAAGTTTCATCACATTTTTAGTGTAGAGGCGTCACAGACGTCATATGGCGACCTGGTGCAGAATGTGCCTGCGAACGTGAAAGCGGTTGGGGCGCGAACCGAGGACTACCTGCGAAGCTGGCCGGTGCGAAAACGGCCTGAGCTGGTTGTTCTGGACCCTCCGCGCAGCGGTATTGGCAAGGCGGTGGGGCGCTCGTTGGTGAAGCTGGGAGCAGCGCGGGTGCGATATGTTTCGTGTGATCCGGCGACGCTGGCCAGGGACATAGCCGCCTTCGTGGCGGCGGGCTATCACATCGAGGAAACGCATTTATTCGATCTGTTTCCACAAACGTTTCATATCGAAACGGTGATGCTGCTGGCGCGCTGACTGGTTCAGTTCGCACCAAGTTCCTCCTGGAAGACGGGTGGGTGAGGGCCCCGGTGCGCAACTGGATCGCGCCGAGGCCCGCTCGTCGTTCGTTTCTTTCCTTGCAGCAGCTACCTTCCATCGAGCTGGAGCCATGATGCGCAAACACACGCCTCCGCGACAGCCGTTGTTTTGGGCAGCGATCGCATTCTCGATCGGACTTTGGGTGGGGGTGCGGGCTTGGCGTCCGCCTTCCTGGTGGGTTTTCGCACTGGCAGCCTTCACCTTCGCGGCGATGTTCTTTCTTGCCAGGCGAGCCTGGCTGGCTAAGGCACTCTCCTTAGGCGCGTGGTTTCTGCTCGGCGCTTTACTCATTCAGGTTTGCGGGCAACCGCGGGGAGATCCTCGAATTCTTACCTTGGCCGATGGGCGTGAAGTCACGCTTACGGGACGGGTGATTCGAGTGGGATATGCGCGGGCGGCGGGGGCGCGGGCGATTCAGGAATCGGTGGATTTGGAGACGGAGGAGATTGCTGACGCGGGGGAGCGGTGGCCGGTGAGAGCTGGGGTGCGGCTGACGATCCGGGAGAAGGTGGGTGATCGGGCGATTGGGTCATCGGGTGATCGGGTGAGCTTAGACGTCCCGATTCTTACTTACGGGACTCGGGTGCGGGTTTTGGCTAAGCTGCATTCGGCTCGCAATTACCGCAATCCTGGGGCGTTTGATTATGAGGGCTATCTGCGAGACTCGGGGATCAGCGTGCTTGGGTCGGCGGAGGCTGCGGATATTTTGCGGCTGCCTGGCTTCTCTGGGAGCCGGATTGAATTTTGGCGGACTCGCGTTCACTCCAGCATCATCGCCAAGATTCATCAGCTGTGGCCGGCTTCGCAGGCTTCGCTGATGGACGCGATGGTGCTGGGCGAAGAGTCGTTTCTGCGCAACGCTACTCGCACCGAATACCAGCGCTCGGGGACTTATCACGTGCTGGTGGTTTCGGGGATGAACCTTAGCATTCTGGCGGTGGCGATTTTTTGGACGCTGCGGCAGTTTCGGGTGGATCCGGCGGTGGCGGCGGTGGCTACCGTGGTGGTGTCGTTCGCTTATGCGTTTGTGGTGGGAGTGGGGCCTCCGGTGTGGCGGGCGGCTTTGATGCTGGCTACATATCTGGGGGCGCGGCTGCTGTATCGCGAACGCAACATGATGAATGCGATTGGAGCGGCTGCGCTGGTCGTTTTGATTGCCGATCCGCGGGCGTTGTTTGGCGCCAGTTTTCAGCTGACGTTTTTGGCGGTGTTCATTATTGCGGGGATTGGGTCGCCGATTCTGGAGCGGACGACTTTGCCTTACGCTCGGGGACTGCGGCTGTTGCACTCGGCTAGTTACGATTTGCATGTTCCTCCGGCGGTGGAGCAGTTCCGGCTGGAATTGCGGATGATTGCAGGACGGCTGCGGAGGTTTATTGGTGCGCGGCTTGGTCTGGCGGTGCCGACGATTTTTATGCGGGTGGCGATTGGCGTTAGCGAATTGATTTTTATTTCGGCGCTGATGCAGGCGGGGCTGGCGCTACTGATGGCGTATCACTTTCATCGCGCTACCACGATGGGGATGCCGGCGAATCTGGCGGTGATTCCGCTGACGCAGGTGCTGATGCCGACGGCGGCTGCGGCGGTGGGGTTGGGATATGTTTCATCCGCGCTGGCTCGGCCGGCGGTTTGGATTTCAGGGATGGCGCTGGAAGGGATTGCGGGGACGGTGCATTTACTGGGCGGCGCGCATTTGGCTGGGACGTCTTCTTGGCAATCGTTTGCTTGGCAATCGTTTTCTTGGCAATCCATTGCCGATCTGCGCGTGGCCATGCCTTCGCTGGGGATGATCTTGGCTTCGATTGCTGCGCTGGGGTTTGCCATGGTGGCGGCGCAGTTTCTCCGGACGCGACTGGCGGTGTGCGTTTCTTTGTTGTTGTTGTTTGTCTTGGCGGGGTGGATTGCGTTTGTGCCTTCGCGGGCTCGGGTTCGGCCGGGCGTGATGGAGATGACTACGATTGATGTGGGACAGGGAGATTCCATCCTGCTGATTACGCCTGCGGGGCGCCGCATACTGGTTGATGCGGGTGGGCTGCCGCAGTGGATGCATTCGGAATTCGACGTGGGCGAAGAGGTGGTGTCTTCTTATCTTTGGAATCGCGGGATTGATCGGCTGGATGTGGTGGCGATTACGCATCCTCATGCGGATCACTACGGCGGGATGCCGGCGGTGATGGCGAATTTTCATCCGCGAGAACTTTGGCTGAGTATCGACAGGCCGGTGGGTGAAGTGGGCGCGATTGTGGCAGGGGCGCAGCGGGCGAAGATGGATGTGTCGGTGAAGAAAGAGGGCGACCAGTTTGATTATGGGGGAGCGCATTTTCGGATGCTCGCTCCGGGGCGCGATCAGGCTACGGGGTCGATGCGTCCGAATGACGATTGCCTGGTGTTTACGGCGGCGTTTGGCGCGACGGCGGCTTTGCTGGAGGGAGATGCGGAGCGTCCGGCGGAAAGGCGGGTGGTGGAGGAGCATCCGGAGGCGGCGCTGCTGAAGGTGGCGCATCATGGGAGCGCTAGCGGGACTTCGGCGGATTTGCTGGCTACGGTGCATCCGCGGTATGCCGTAATTTCGGTGGGGGCGCGGAATGTGTATGGGCATCCCCGGCGCGAGGTGCTGGAGCGGTTGGAGCGGGCGGGGGTGAAGACGTTTCGCACGGATGAGGATGGGGCGGTTTCGTTTTTCCTGGATGGGACGGGGGTGACGGCGGAGGTGGGGATGGTGCGGTGAGAAGCAAGGTTTCAAGGTTTCAGAAGTAATCGCCATGGCTTGACCTTGCACACGACGCTGTCATTACCCGCTAATCTCCGCCGCCATTCTCCGGAAGCGGCGGTTCCAAGATGCACTGCGAAGACGCCGATGAAAGCTGGGAACTAGAAAATCGGGTCAGCGATTACGCTCAATATGGGCTAAGGCGTACTCAGAACTCACATTCCGCAACTAGCTTCAAAAGTCTAAGAAGTGTCTCGCGTTCCTGCGAGGTCATTTTCCGCCGGACACTTTCATCGGCGGTCACCCGAGCTTTGACTAGCCGTTCCCGGTACTTCCGTCCTTTGGCCGTCAGGTGGACGAGTATTGCTCTGCCCGATTTTGCCCTGTGCTCCGACACGAGTCCTTCCTTGACCAGTGACTTGACAGCCCGGTGCACGACTGTCCGGTCGAGACCCAGGAGCGTGGCGATCTGATTCGAATTCAGCGCTGTTCCCCCGCGCAATGTCGACAGGATAAAGCCGCGGGTCGCCGAGCACTGGGTTTTTTGCTCCAGTCTCTTTCCCACTGAGAAATACGCCGCTGCGATATGGGCAAGTACCGAGTCTTTCAGAATATCCTCGGGAATCTCTTTCCTAGGGAGGATGTTCATAGAACGGTCACCGTTTCATGGAGCGGTCTTCGCCACTGCGGGAGATCCTTGTGGGCACGCGATCTCTTTCCGATCGCAATCACCATCACAATCTCATGATGCCGGCCGGACAACCCCAGATATTGCGAGAGCCTGCGGCCATCAAAGCCTTCCATCGGGCAAGTGTTCATTCCCAGCGCTTCGGCGGCGATCATCAGATTCTGGCAAGCTAACGAGGTACTTTTCGTCGCCCATTTGAACAGGTCCTGCCGGGACAGCGGCGGCATCCCGATCACCTTCCACAGATTTAGCAGCCGGAAAAGAGCCCGTTTGATCGCGGCAAACATTCCGAAAGGCCCAGGCATGAACAGGATCCGGCCGATCTTAGCGGTGCGCTCGTAGTCGCAAATTTTTTCTTCGGCGAAGTTGCTGCTGCGCATCCACTCCAGCTGGCCTTGCGCCGTGGCCGACAGCGATCCGAGGTCGGCAACGGCCACGACCAGTGCGGAGGCGGTTTCCGCGGGCTTCTGTCCGAGGCACAGTTTGGCCACCGCGGCTTTCTTTGCCGCGGACCCTACCCAATAGAACTTGTAAGGCTGGCTGTTAAAGCTGGAGGGGGCGTGGCGGGCTGCATTGAAAATCTGCTCGCGCAGCCCTTCGGAAATTTCAACGGGTTCAAAGATCTTAACCGCTCGCCTTTGGAAGATCGTGTCCAGGGTCTCGTGCATGGCTCGCCTCCTTTATGTTGTCATTACAACATAGTTATGTTGCTATTGCAACATGAAGCACTGGCAGCCATGCGGTAGCAATCTATCAAGTTGCGATCAATCCCCAATAACAATACCAACCGAACCAAGCAAAAAAAAACATTTGACGTATTGCTTATACTGGTTGGCCATTCACTGTCACCTGATAAGCCATTACTCGGCTTTGCGTCTGGATAAAGAGGATAAGGGGTCACCCCGGCGAAATTCGTTCCGTGCAAAGCATCAAAAACCCTGAAAGGCAGCGTGCTAACCATTTGGATTTCATATTGGCTTGAATATTGAATCATTCACCAAGCTCTAATCTGCGATTCCATTTGTTGCAATACTTTTCCAAAGGTTTGGCCGGATTCCAATAATTTTGCCGGTTGTTTTTTCTGAAGCCATGGAGTCTTCGTTGCGTCCCCGCTCCCTTTTCGAATCAGGTGTTTAATAATCGTTGGATCAATAATATGGTATGATGCTTTCCTTTTGTTGCTAAAAGTCTTCGCTTGCCCGGAGAATCCGGATTCGCTCCAATTTATGCATTAACGTCCGTTTGGCATTCGTTCCTTTGGCTTGTTCATTACGGTGATCTTTCTGATGGCAAACGGTTTGGGAGGAGCCAGATACAGGAATATGATCAAAAATCAACAGTTCTAATCCCTTTGCACCGGGTTTTCCGAGCTGCCAATCGCTGCCGTGGCAAGAATTCGCCATCCACAGGATGTCTTCTCCATAGAGGCGGTTGATGAGGCTCGACTTGCCGACGCCCGAGGTGCCAATGAACACACCGGTGTCGCCGGGCTTGATCAGTTGTGCCAATTTCTTCACGCCTCGCCCGGTGACCGCAAGGCTGGCGAATGCCACTTGCGTGGCCGGCAACGCTTTAGTGCTCGCAGCCTGTGCGGTCACCGGGCGAGGCGTGAAGAAATTGGCACAACTGATCAAGCCCGGCGACACCGGTGTGTTCATTGGCACCTCGGGCGTTGGCAAGTCGAGCCTCATCAACCGCCTCTATGGAGAAGACATCCTGTGGATGGCGAATTCTTGCCCACGCAGCGATTGGCAGCTCGGAAAACCCGGTGCAAAGGGATTAGAACTGTTGATTTTTGATCATATTCCGGTACCGGCTCCTCCCAAACCGTTTGCCATCAGAAAGATCACCGTAATGAACAAGCCAAAGGAACAAATGCCGGAACAGAATTTCATGGTTCCATTGGAGCGAATCCGGATTCTCCGGGCAAGCGAAGACTTTTAGCAACAAGGAAAGCATCATACCTTATTATTCATTGAACGATTATTAAACACCTGATTCGAAAAGGGAGCGGGGACGCAACGAAGACTCCATGGCTTCAGACAAACGACCGGCAAAATTATTGGAATCCGGCCAAACCTGGAAAAGTATTGCAACAAATGGAATCGCAGATTAGCTTGGTGAATGATTCAATCTCAAGCCAATATGAAATCCAAATGGTTAGCACGCTGCCTTTCAGGGTTTTTGATGCTTTGCACGGAACCAATTTTCGCCGGGGCTACCCCTTATCCTCCTTATCCAGACGCAAAGCCAGGGACCAAGCTTATCAGGTGACAGTGAATGG
>CAVZUP010000169.1:0-18231 GCA_963778255.1 uncultured Acidobacteriaceae bacterium | reverse complement strand
CCTCCCATCCCAGCGCCACCCCCCATCAACCTCAAGTTCTTTGGCTTTGCCAATCAGTCCGGCGAAAACAAGAAAGTATTTTTGTCCCAGGGTGAGGACATTTTTATCGCCGCCGAGGGCGACATCGTCGACCGCCGTTATCGCGTCCTCCACATCTCGCCAACCGCCGTGGACGTGGAAGACGTGCTCAACAACCACCGCCAAAGCCTGCCCCTGACCCAGGGCTGAAGGCGAAGGCATTTTGTAATCGTGGAACCAGTAATCTTGTAATTTGAAGGCGAGTAGCGGTTATGCGGCACGGTCTAAAATCACCGGATTACAAAATTACAAAATTACAAAATTCCCAGCGCGGCTACATGATGATCACGCTCATGCTGATCATGGCCCTCGCCGCCATCGCCCTGCTCGCCGTGCTCCCCAACATCAAACAGCAGATTCTCCGCGACCGCGAAGAGGAAATGCGGCATCGCGGCACTGCTTACATGCGCGCCATCCAGCACTTCTACAAAAAGTTTGGCCGTTATCCCACCAAACTCGAGGACCTGGAAAACACCAACAACCTCCGCTTCCTGCGCAAGCGCTATACCGATCCCATGAATGTGGACCGGGCCACCGGCAAGGAAAAGGAGTTCAAGCTCCTCCATCAGCAGGACATCACCCTGAACAATGGCCCGGTTCTGGGTCAAACCCCCGGCCAGACCGGATTCAGCGGACAAAGCGGACTAACGGGACAGTCCCCATTCGGCGGGGCGCAAAGCAGCTTCGGCGGCCAGGCAGGCGGCTTGGGCTCGTTCGGAGCGCAAGCTGGCGGGCTCCAACAGACCAGCACACAGGCCGCGGCCAACGCTGACTCCAGCAATCCCACTTCCGGCAGTTCCTCGAATCCCGACGGAACCTCGAATTCGTCTGGCTCATCCTCGTCCGGATCGTCCTCGTCGACCCCCAGTGGAACGTCCGGCTCCGGCCTAAACGGCCAGACCTTCGGCGGAGGTCCCATCCTGGGCGTTGCCAGCCTGAGCAAAGCCAAGACGATACGCGTGTTCTACAACAAGAGTCATTACAACGACTGGCTTTTCATCTACCTGCCCCAGGGCGATCGCGGCGGACTGCTGCAGGGCCCAGTGAATCCCGGCATGCAAACCGGAAACATCGGCGGATTTACTCCCGGACAATTGCCGGGCAGTACCCCAGGCCAAAGCGGCTTTGGTCAAAACAGCTTCGGCCAGAGCGGGTTTGGCCAAAGTGGCCTCGGACAGAGTTCGCCGAGTGGTGGGCAAAATCAGGGCACCCCACCCCAAACTCAACAAACGCCCCAGTAATAGCAGCCTTCCTCTTGCCCCTCTGTGTCCTTCCGTGTACTCCGTGGTAAATGCCTTTGACTTCGTCATTCCCAGAAACCAAGGCGGCGCAAGCTACAAAAACAGAAAAGCCCCGCATCAAGCGGGGCTCAGTCCGAAAGCCAAATGTGATCTTAAACGTTGAACGACGATCCGCAGCCGCAAGTGCTCTTCACGTTCGGATTGTCGAATTTGAAGCCGGCACCTTCCAGCGTCTCCACGTAATCGACGTTCGCTCCGCCCAGATACATCAGCGAAGTGGCATCGACAAAAACCTTTAAGCCGTCAAAGTCGAACACTTTGTCCATCATGCCGGCGCCATTCTCGAAAGCCATGGAATATTGAAAGCCGGAGCAACCGCCGCCCACCACCGACAGCCGTAATCCCGCCGGGACCGGCGCCTGCGCCGCCATGATTTCCTTGACTTTGGCAATCGCGGACGGAGTCAATACAGGTGCCGCGGTTTTGGGTTGCGTTTCGGGTACGGAGGTAGTTGCCATCGATGTGATCTCCTTGTAATTGCTCATTATAACAAAGGTCGCGACCGGCTCCGCAAGGCTTTTCGCCAACCGTTGCTTCTTTCTTTACCGGTACTTAGATGCTTCACGCCTCCAAGAAGTCGCACCCCCTCTTGCCAACGGGTCTATAATCATGCCCAGCACGGGGCCCGTACCCGAACGCCAGGGCTAAACATGGCAACTTCGGGAGATTGGCTCGATCTCAGCTCCGAGGTGGCGTATGACTCCTATGTTCGGGCTGCTTGTCGCGTGGGGTGTTCTGACGGCGATCCTGATCGTCCTCCTGATTTATCGCAGCACTCTCACCATGCATGAGGACGATTCCATCTTCCTCAATGAAACCGAATCCCAGATGCATAAAGACCAGATGGAAGTTCTGGTCAAAATGAGAAAGATCACGCCCGTCGTCAAGGTGCTCGGCGCCTTGTCCGGACTCATGATCCTGGCCATTGCGGGATTGTTCATTTATCAGGGGCTGAACGGCGCCACCCGGCTGCAATAAACCGCAAGCGCGCGGATTTGCGGAAATTTCACTGAACCCCACGTCGGGAAAAACTAGCGGCAGCGGCGTAGGAATGTGGCTGTCCGCCAACAAGGGTTCTCCTCCCGAAACAAATCCGCGCCCGAACATGACAAACCCAAACCCCATTGCCATCGTCGGAGGCGGCCCCGCCGGAGCCCTAGCCGCTGCACGACTAGCCACCGCAGGCCGCCCAGTCCTCCTCTTCGACGAAAAGTTAGCCTGGGAGAAACCCTGCGGCGGCGGCCTGACCCACAAAGCTTTGCAACAGTACCCGTTTCTGACCGACGCCAAGAGTGCAGACAATCCGGTCGAACATAATGAGGTTGAACATAACGAAGTTAAAGAATGTGAATTGATCAGCCCCTCCGGCCAGCGCGTGCGATTCCACTTGCAGCACCCCGTCGCCATCTTCTCGCGCCTGGCATTGAATGGCTTATTACTCGACCGGGCGAGGCAAGCCGGAGCCGACATCCACAAAGAACGCGTCACCCGCATCGAACGAACCGGCGAGGACTGGCGCCTAGTCACGCCGCAGCGCGAATACCACGCGTCCTGCCTGATCCTGGCAGCGGGAGCGCGCAATCCCTTCCGCGCCCAATTTCTCGCGCCCATTTCGCCGGACGACCTCATGGTCACCGCCGGCTACTTCATCCCCGGCCGCACGCCTTTGATGCAGATCCAATTTCTAAAAGGGATCACCGGCTACATCTGGGTCTTCCCCCGCTCCGATCATGTTTCCGCCGGAATCGCCTGCAAGATGGGCGAAACCGCGACCGCCAGCCTGCGCCGCACACTGGAAGATTGGCTAAGAGAAAACGGCTTCCATCTGGAAGGCGCAAGTTTCTACTCGCACATTCTCCCGTCCTTCCGCCCCCAGACCTTCGAAACACTGGAAGTCTGCGGCGACGGCTGGGCCATGATAGGAGACAGCGCGGGCCTCGTCGATCCCATCACCGGAGAGGGCCTCTACTACGCCCTCCGTTCGGCGGAGTTGTGCGCCAACGCCGTGTTGGCCTCGAGCCCACTCGACTACCAAGCGCGATTAGAAGAAGAGTTGCTGCCAGAGTTAAAGCTGGCCGCCCGCGTCTCCCAGCGCTTCTATAAAGGACAAGTCTTCGGCGCCAGCGTCCTCGAGCAGATGATCTCCCTGACCGCAAAAAGCGCCAGCTTCCGCGAACTGATGAGCGACCTCTTCGCCGGCATTCAAGGCTATCGCGACCTGCGAGCCAGACTCTACAAAATCTTGCCCGCGGTAATGGCCGAGGGCTTGGCCGGAACCCTGCGCAACCGGTGGAGCAGCAGCAGTGGTTCGGAATTCTCCGCCGACCCTCTGGCGGAATAATCGGCAAAAGATCAGGCGACGATTCCCGCGACCTTTTCTTGCTCCGGGAAAACTGCCAGTGCGTTGGACAGAGCCTCATCTTTCCGCACCTTGTGATAGAGGAATACGGGAAGCCCGAGAAATCTCCTCGAGGGAGTCTCCTGCAGTAGAGTCAGGCCGTATTCCTTGTAGTAGCATCTGACCTGGCTCTGCGACTGATAAGTGGTGTCGCCCAAGAATCCCGGCAAAACATGCTTTGTCGCCAGAAGAAACCAGGTGTTGACGAGTACCCGTAGCCCATAAACCCGATATCGCATCCAGAACTCCGGGCCCAGCAGTAGATATCGCAAGTAGTATCCGCTGCCCATGTAGCAGAACTGGGCGACCGCTCCTGGCTTGAGCACGCGCGCGATCTCGCGGAAGGCGGCGGCTGGCGCAGTGTATGGGATCACGCTCTTGCAAATGACGCCATCGAACGTAGCGTCTTCGAATGGCAACTGCTCCGCGTGTCCCAGGGTTGCGTGTACGCCGCGCTGCCCGCACAGCTTTACCAGCAGCGGATCCGAATCGATGCCGATTGCGCGGCAGCCGCAAGCCTCGAGTTTTCCCAGTTGCGCGCCTTTCCCGCATCCAACGTCGAGAACCAGCAGATCCCGGTCGAAAGTCGCGAAGTTGTAGTCGGGGAGGCGGTAAAGGTCAATGCGCTTATCCACAAGGACCTCACCCACGCAATTTTGATTTCAGAATGGCCCGGTACTCACCGCATCAGCCGAGAAGAAAGACTTGCCCCAGTGCAGGCTGGCGATCAAGGAACGGTCGCAATCTTACTTGATTGTGCGCACCACATCAGTGATAAACATCACTGATGCATGTGCACACTGCGGCAAGCCGCATCCTCCCCCGTCTCTTCGCTAAGCCGCCTTAGCCTGCAACGCCGCGATGTCGTCAAGCAGCACTTTCTCGTGCCCTTCCGGATTCACCTTCTCATACACCTTGCGGATGACGCCCATGGGATCGACCACGAAAGTAGTCCGCTCCCAGAACTTCATCCCCTTCCACTCCGCCTGGCCAATGCCCAGCGTCTTCATCAGCGTGGATTCGGTGTCCGAAAGCAAGTCGATCGTAAACGCAAACTTGTGTGAGAAATTCCGGTGCGAGGTAACATCGTCGGAGCTGACGCCAACCACTTTGATCCCAGCCGCGTCGAAATCGGCCTTGCTGGCCGTAAATGACCTGCCCTGGATCGTGCACCCCGGCGTGTCGTCCTTGGGATAGAAATAAACCACCAGCCAGTGTCCGGTGAAATCGGAAAGATTCGTAGTCTTCCCGTCCTGATTGGGCAGCGAAAAATGAGGAAACGGATTACCAGCAGAAAGCATAGGGAAAGTTCCTTTCGCAAGGGATGTAAACCAATTCTAACAACGAGTCAAACCAGTGGAGCGACGGTCGTCCCCGCCCGTCCAAAGCAGCCGTGTATCGCCAGCCGCGGTTCAAGCCAATAGCTAAGAGATAAGGCCAAAAGCCCTCAAGCCGCGTGCGAAGCCTTCTTCGCCCGCTCTTCCATCTCTTCCGGCGACACATCTTCTTTATGCGTGGCTACGCCCCAGCGATGTCCAAAGGGATCCTGGATAAAGCCAATGCGATCTCCATAAAACTGGTCCACCACTGGCTTCAAGATCTTCGCGCCTCCAGCCACAGCGCGCTCCACCGCGGCATCGACGTCTTCGACATAAACCAGCACGCTCGTCGACGAATTGCCCGCCGCCGAAGGCCCGCTGTGTCCCATCTCCGGAAACTCATCGGCCAGCATGATGTGCGAGTTGCCAATCTGCAACTCAGCATGTCCAATGCGCCCGTCCGGCCCCGGCAACCGCAGCATCTCCGTCGCTCCAAAAACCTTTGTGTAGTACTCGATCGCCGCAGCCGCGCCTTTAACAACCAGATAGGGCGTGACCGAGTTATATCCCTTGGGAATGTAGTGGACTTTGCTCATGATCTTCTCCTCGAAACTGAGGTACCGGATGGCCCCCCACGGGCCACAGTGATAGCGCAATGAGAACACAAGTCGGACCCGGACTCAAGGACGGTTCGCGCCTTCGGCCACCAACTCCAAGTTGTCATCTTGAGCGAAGCGGGAACTTCACGAAGTGGAGTTCCCGCGGAGTCGAAAGCCCCCTACGCCCTTATCCGAACCTGCGACGTATAGATACCCCCGGTCAAATGTTTGACCAAAGTGAGGGAGTCGCTGAAAAACGTCGCTATTACCAGGGAGGGCCAAACGGTTGGCGAAGCCGCGCTTATCCGGCTTCAGCTCGAACTCTTCCGAGCAGACGCTACAGATTCGGACAGGAAAAGCCATCCACTTATTAATGATACAACTGCCGCGCAGCGAATTTCTCGCCCGCCCGGTAGTGGGCTGCTTTGAATTCGGAAGCCATAGCAACGTCCACCGCAATCGCCGAACTCGCCCGTCCGTAGCGCCGGCGTCTCGCCGGCTGTTGCGGGGGCGTCCCGCCCACGCCGCGAGGAAAGCGAAACTAGCCCACTGCCAGTTCGCCCCGCCTCTACTCCATCCCCAACTCTCTCGCCAGCGCCTTCCACTTCCCATCCACCAACGCCCGAGTCTGAGCATCCATCACAATCTCATCCGGCCAGCGACGCCCAAATCCCTCGCTACTCCACTTCCTCGTAGCGTCAATCCCCATCTTCGATCCATAATCCGGCAGCCGCGAAGCGTGGTCCAGCGAATCCACCGGCCCCATGGTGAACTGTATATCGCGCTCCGGATCGATGTTATTCAGCACCTTCAACGTAACGTCGGCAACATCCTGCACGTCCACGTCTTCATCCACCACGATGACGCACTTGGTGAACATCGCCTGCCCCAGTGACCAGATCGCGTTCATCACCTTGCGCGCCTGTCCCGGATACGACTTCCGTATCGAAACCAGCATCAGGTTATGAAACACCCCTTCAACCGGCAGATTGATATCCACCAGTTCAGGGATAGTCAGCCGCATCATCGGCAAAAAAATCCGCTCGACCGCCTTGCCCATCCAGGCATCTTCCTGCGGCGGCTTGCCCACAATAGTCGCGGAATAAATCGGATCCTTGCGATGCGTGATGCAGGTAACGTGAAACACCGGATACTCATCTTCCAAAGAGTAAAAGCCCGTGTGGTCGCCAAACGGCCCTTCCGTCCGGAGTTCGTCAAGGCTGACGTAGCCCTCAAGAATAATCTCGGCATCGGCCGGAACTTCCAGATCGACCGTCTCGCACTTCACCAGTTCAACCGGCTTCTGCCGCAAGAACCCGGCAACTAGATACTCTTCAACATCCGGAGGCGCAGGCACAATGGCGGAGAAAGTCAACGCCGGCTCCGTGCCAATCGCGACGGCCACTTCCATCTTGCCCGAAGGCCGCTCGCCCGCAGCCAACACCGCGCCGCCAGACGATCGAGCCATAATGTCAACCGCCGCGCGTTTCGGAGCGCCCGGCCCTCCATCATTCGTAACGCCCTGCCTCATTCGCTCCCGATAATGTTCCGCCGCCACTTTCTGCCGCTGCCAGTGCATGCCCGCCGTGCGCTCGTCATACACCTGCAACCGGTACATGCCCACGTTTCGTTTCCCCGTCTTCGGATCGCGCGTCACCACGCAAGGCAGCGTTACAAACCGTCCACCATCTTTCGGCCAGCATTGCAGAATAGGAAAATCGAGCAAAGAAAAATTGTCGCGCTTGATCACTTCCTTGCAAGGCCCGGTCGAAACCGTCTTAGGAAAAAACTTCCCCATCTCCGCCAGCATGGGCAGCATCTTCACCTTGTCCAGAAACCCCTGCGGAGACTTCACATCCACGAACCCGCGTATACGCTCGGCAATCTCATCCAGCGAATCGACTTCGAGCGACATCCGCATCCGCCGCTCCGACCCAAACTGGTTGATCAAAAGCCGCCCGCCCGGGTACCCCTTCAAATTCTCAAACAGCAGAGCCTTCCCGCCAACATTGCCCGACCGGTCGCGACTCTTAGAAACGCGGTCGGCAATTTCCGTAATTTCTAAAATCGGGTCCGCTTCCGTGCGGATGCGCTTCAGTTCACCCGCCCGTTCCAGCGCTTTGATCCAGTCCCGCAGATCGTCGTAAGCCAAAATTCCTCCCAATAATGACGATGAAATGATAGTCGGTGAAATAACAATCGATTATATGACGCCGCTAATCGAAACCAGGAAATCCGCGGACCGGAAGTCCAGTCCCGGAGGGACTATCGAGCTTAGCCCAGCGCTTCAGCGCTGGGAAGAATGTAAGAGACGACCAAGTCCCGGAGGGACGACCGAGTTCTCGCCACTCTTCCACATTTCCCGCGCTGCGACTACGATATGGAAATCAATTCCCGCTGCATCCCGGCTTACGGAGGGGCAATGATCCGCTTTAAAGTGAACGGAAAAGAAAAGACATTCGACGGCGATCCCGACATGCCGTTGCTCTGGTATTTGCGCGATGTCGCGCAACTCACCGGAACAAAATTCGGCTGCGGCATGTCGCTCTGCGGAGCCTGCACCGTGCACCGCAACGGTGCCGCCATCCGTTCCTGCACCACTCCGATGAAAGAAGTCAGCGGAGCCGACATCACCACCATCGAAGGCATAGCGCCGATGCACCCCGTGCAAAAAGCCTGGATGGAAATCCGCGTCCCGCAATGCGGCTACTGCCAGACCGGCCAGATCATGCAAGCCATCGCGCTGCTCAAAGAAAACAAAAATCCCAGCGACCAGGATATCGACACCGCCATGTCCGGCAATCTCTGCCGCTGCGGAACCTACCAGCGCATTCGCGCGGCCATTCATCAAGCCGCAAAGGAGACGGCATGAAACTCATCGAAAATGTCAGCCGTCAGAATTTCAGTAGAAGAGGATTCCTGCAAGGCGCCTTAGCCAGCGGAGTCTTCGTCCTAAGCGCAAGCTTCATTCCCGAACCGCTCTGGGCCGCCGAAGGCGAAGCCCCCGCCGCGCCCTTCGAGCCCAGCCTGTGGATGTCCATCGCCGCCGACGGCACTGTCACCATAGTCGCCCATCGCTCCGAGATGGGATGCGGCAGCCGCACCGCGCTCCCGCTGGTGGTAGCCGACGAACTGGACGCCGACTGGTCCAAGGTCAAGATCGAGCAGGCCATAGGCGATCCAAAATACGGCGAGCAGGATACCGACGGCTCGCACTCCGTCCGCAGCAACTTCGACCTGATGCGTCAGGTAGGCGCCACCGGCCGAGCCATGCTAATCACCGCCGCCGCCGCGCAGTGGAAAGTCCCCGCCAAAGAATGCACCACCGAGCCGCACTTCGTCGTGCACAAAGCCAGCGGCCGCAAGCTCCCCTACGGAGAAATCGCCGCCGCCGCCGCGAAATTGCCGGTCCCAAAGAAAGAAGATGTCCCGCTAAAAGATCGCGCCGAGTGGCGTTACATCGGCAAAGAAAGCAATTCCCTGTTCGACCTTCCCGAAATCGTCACCGGCCAAGCCATCTTCGGCATGGATGCCACCATGCCCAACATGGTCTACGCCTCCATCGAGCACCCGCCCGTCCTCGGACAAAAGATCAAATCCTACGACGACCAAGCCGCGCTAAAAGTGCCCGGCGTGCAGAAGACGCTGACCATCGATCCCTTCAAACCGCCGCACCTATTCCAACCTCTCGGCGGAGTAGCCGTAATCGCCGACAACACCTACGCCGCTTTCAAAGGCCGCAAGAGCCTCAAGATCGAATGGGACAGCAGCCCGCACGCGTCGTACAACTCCGCCCCGTTCCGCAAAACGCTCGAAGCAACCTCGCGCCAGCCCGGCAAAGTAGTGCGCAACGTAGGCGACGTCGACGCCGCATTCGCCAAAGCCAGCCAAGCCGGAATGAAAATCATCGAAGCCGAGTACTACACGCCGCACCTGGCGCACGTTTCCATGGAGCCCCCCGTAGCCGTAGCCGAATATCGCAACGGCAAGGTGCTGGCCTGGGCGCCCACGCAAAATCCGCAAGCCGTGCAGGAGACAATCGCCGGCGTGCTAGGCATCAAGAAAGAAGATGTAACCTGCCACGTCACCCTGCTAGGCGGAGGCTTCGGACGCAAGTCGAAACCCGATCAGGTGGCCGAAGCTGCCGTCCTGTCGAAGCAACTAGGCAAGCCCGTAAAAGTGGTCTGGAGCCGCGAAGATGACATTCGCTTCGACTTCTTCCACTCCGTGGCCGCCATGTACATGAAAGCCGCCGTCGCCCCGGATGGCATGCCCACCGCCTGGTTGCAGCGCACCGTCTATCCGCCCATCAATTCAACCTTCGACGTCACCGCCGTCTATGCCGACGACGAAATGGGCTTGGGATGGAACAATCTCCCCTTCGACATCGCCAACCATCGCGCTGAAAACGGCCCCGCCGACTACCACGTGCGCATAGGATGGCTGCGCAGCGTAGCCAACATTTATCACGCCTTCGCCATTCACTCCTTCGCCGACGAACTCGCGCACAACGCTAACAAAGACTCGGTAGAGTATCTGCTGAATCTGATCGGCCCGCCGCGCATAGTCGACCTAGACCTGAAAGGAGACGACGCCGAAGACGCCAAGACTTACCCGCTAGACACTGCCCGCCTGCGCCGAGTAGTCGAGCTAGCAGCCGAGAAATCCGGATGGGGTAAAAAGCCCATGGGCAAAGGCCGAGGCCTGGGCATAACCGTGCACCGCAGCTTCCTGACCTACGTAGCCACCGTGGTTGAAGTCGAAGTCGACGCTCGCGGACAAGTCCACATTCCCGGAGTCTGGACCGCGGTCGATGCCGGCACCATCGTCAGCCCCGACAACATCCGCAACCAATTCGAAGGAGCGGCCGTATTCGGCACCAGCCTGGCGCTCTTCGGCGAAATCACCGCCACCAACGGAGTCATCGACCAAAGCAACTTCCACAATTTTCAGCTGGCGCGCATGAAAAGCGCCCCGCGCCAGGTCGAGGTGCACATCGTAAAGAGCGAAGCGCCTCCCGCCGGAGTAGGCGAGCCCGGAGTGCCACCCTTCGCGCCCGCTCTCTACAACGCCGTATTCGCCGCCACCGGCAAGCGCGTGCGCGAAATGCCTCTGTCGAAGACAAAACTGGTGTAAGTAAAACCACGCCTGTTCTGACAAGAGTTTTTGGGAAGGGCACGGCTTCGCCACTTGCAAGAAAGGTTGCTATAAAGTTTGATCTTGGGGTGCCGTCCTGAACTTGAGTTTAGGACACTACCGATTTTGGGTGGCGCAGCGGTTTACCGCTGCGATCACTGCATGATTTTGAATGCGGCTTTAGCCGCTGAGGGCCCGACAATCCGCAATGAAACACTTACTAGCTCTATTACTCCTGTTCGCCGGAAGTTTTGCCGCCGCCCAGGAAATCACCGTAGCCGCGGCCGCCGACATGAGCGCCGCTCTTCCGCAGTTAGCCGACTCTTACACGATAAAGACCGGTCAGAAAGTAAAGCTCTCCTTCGGAGCATCCGGCAACCTAACCAACCAAATCCGAAACGGCGCACCCTTCGACGTCTTTTTCTCCGCCGATGAAGACTACCCCCAGCAGTTGATCGCCGAGGGCCTGGCATCCTCAGACACGCTCTATCGTTATGCCGTGGGACGCCTGGTGTTATGGGTTCCAGCCAACTCACCACTCGACCTATCGAAGCTAGGCATCAAGGCTCTGCTCGCCCCATCCGTCAAGAAGATTTCATTAGCGAATCCCGCAACCGCTCCCTACGGACGCGCCGCAGCAGCCACGCTGCGCCACTACGGAATCTACGAACAAGTATCCAGCCGCCTGGTCATCGGAGAAAACGTCTCGCAGGCCGCCCAGTTCGTGGAATCCGGCAACGCCCAGGCCGGATTCATAGCACTCTCCCACGCCCTGGCGCCCGCGATGAAAAATAAAGGCCGCTACTGGACCGTCCCACTCGATGCCTATCCCACTCTGAACCAGGCAGCCGTAGTGCTCTCGAAATCAAAACAGCAAGATGCAGCCCGCAAGTTCCTGGACTTTCTGCGTACCCCCGAAGCCACTTCCCTGCTCACCAGCTACGGCTTCACCCTTCCCGTAGAGCAGCATTCCCCCGGAGAAAGAACGAAATGAACTGGGAAGCCTTCTGGCTAACGGTTCGCCTGGCGGCGATCGTCTCAGCGCTGCTAATCGCCATCGGAATCCCCATCGCCTACTGGCTCACCTACTCGCGCTGGCGCTGGAAATTTCTCGTCGAAGCCGCCGTAGCCCTCCCCATAGTCCTGCCGCCAACCGTACTCGGTTTTTATGTTTTGATTGCGCTAGGTTCGCGCAGCCCGCTAGGCCGTTGGTGGGAATCGCTCACCGGCCACACCTTGGCCTTCACCTTCGAAGGCCTGGTCATCGGCTCCTTGTTATACAGTCTCCCCTTCGCCGTGCAGCCCTTCGCTGCGTCCTTCGGAGCCGTCGACCGCACCCTGCTCCAAGCCTCCGCATCCCTGGGACATTCCCCCGTACAAACCTTCCGCCGCATCGTGATCCCTCTCTCCAAAGCCGGACTGATCACCGGCTTCGCCCTAAGCTTCGCCCACACTCTGGGCGAGTTTGGAGTCGTCCTCATGGTCGGAGGCAACATCCCCGGCGTAACCCGCACCATCTCCATCGATATCTACGATCAAGTGCAAACCGCAAATTATTCCAGCGCGAACCAGACCGCGCTCGTACTACTGCTAATCTCCTTCGTAGTGTTATCGGTCGTATACGGATTGAACCGGTACGGATTAAACCGGTATGGACTAAACCGGCGCCCCTGGACGGTGACTCCATGGCGGTGAAGCTCGCGCCCGCGCTGCGCCCAACCCCAGAGCCCATCTCCTCCGAGCTCGAAGTCCGCATCCGCAAGCGCTTCGCGAATCCCGAAGGCAGTTTCAATCTGAACGTCCACTTCCGCGCCCTGGCCGGATTCACCATTCTCTTCGGCGCATCCGGAGCCGGCAAAACCACGCTGCTCGATTGCATCGCCGGCCTGACCGATCCCGACGAAGGCCGCATCGTTGTAGGCGGCGAAGACCTCTACGACGCCGACAAGAAGCAAAACGTAGCCGCCTGGAAGCGCCGCATAGGATACGTGCATCAAGATCTGGCTCTATTCCCGCACCTGACCGCCGAGCAGAACGTAGCCTACGGACTGCACCAGTTAAGCGCGTCCGAGCAGCAAGCCCGCAGCCGCGAAATTCTCGATCTATTCCGCATCGCTCACCTGCGTGACCGCCGCCCCGCCCAAATCTCGGGAGGCGAGCGTCAACGCGTAGCCCTCGCCCGAGCGCTAGTCACCAACCCGCGAGCGTTGCTCCTGGATGAACCGTTAGCTGCGTTAGACCGTCCCACCAAATCGTCTCTGCTAGCTGATCTCCGCCAGTGGAACCAACAGCACCGTGTCCCAATTCTCTTCGTAACTCACAACGGCGAGGAAGTCTTCGCCTTGGGCAACGAAGTCATCGTGCTAGACGCTGGAAGAATCGTGGCCCAAGGTCAGCCCCACGAAGTCATGCACGCTCCCAGACTGGAAACGGTAGCGCACCTCTCGGGATTCGAAAACATCTTCGACGCCAAGGTAGTAGCGCTAAGCGAGGCCCGAGGCATCATGACCTGCCGTCTGGAAAACAGTCAGGTGGACCTGGAAACCCCATTAGTCCGGGCCGAAGCAGGCAAAACCCTCCGCATAGGCGTGCGCGCTGGCGACCTCCTGCTAGCCACGGAACCTCCCCAAGGCCTAAGCGCCCGCAATGTCCTGCCAGGAACCATCCGCCAACTGGAACAGAGAGACGTCATGGTCGCGGCAACCGTCGATTGCGGAGGCACGAACTTCGAAGTCCACCTGACCCTGGCCGCCCGAGACGCTCTCCAACTCACCGCCGGAAAGAATGTCTGGGTCGTGGTCAAAACGCACTCGTGTCACTTGATGGAGGGCTGATCATCAGAATGTGCGGAGCGCTATAATCCCGCCATGGTGATGCGGCTGGCAATGATTGTGAGGAGACTAGCGATAAGCGGCACAGTCATTCTGACTGTCCTATTGCGCACGGCTCTCCCGCAGACTGCGGTAGTGGGGAAAAACTGCGATCTTGCTGTGCTGGGGGCTAACGAGGCGAAAACCTTTCTTGCGTTCGACCGGGAGCTGCGCAGCGCCCTCTCAAAACAAGATGCTGGAATGATGGCGTTGCTGGTGAGAAACCCACTCCGCATCAACGACGATCGCGGCAGCTACTACGTTGAGGATGCAGCATCTCTACAAGGCCGTTTTCACGATATCTTCCCCCCTGCAGTGCGCCAAGCCGTTCTGAACGAGCGACCCGAGGCTATCGAATGCTCCTACCGTGGGATCATGTACGGCGACGGTGTCGTGTGGGTCAATCCAACCAACAAAGGGTACTTAATCTGGACTATTAACCTTCCAGCAGCGTCACGGTCGACCAGGGCTGCCGTTCCCGGTAACGTAGAGTTCGCGTGCGAGACAAAACAGCACCGCGTCATTGTTGATATCGGAGCCCAGGGTGCGCCACGTTACCGAGCATGGAACAAACCTCGCCCTCTTACAGAAGAACCTAGCATGGAGGTCACACAAGGAAAGCGGACCTTCGAGGGTACTGGACCTTGTGCCCACCCTGTTTGGACGTTTACTCGCGGGTCGACAACGTTCATTGTCGAAGGAATGGACTGCTCCTCAGATTCCGACCCACCGCCCGACGGTGCCAATGGCAGGCTCGAGGTGCTTGCGGGCGACAGGCCAGAAGCAACATGGTGGTGTTTTTGAGAGCGCCGCGAGCTGGCCCCCATACAGGGAGCCTCACCGCCCCATCGCCACCACCGCCACCCACTGCCCGTTAACTTCCTTCTGATAGCAAATCGTCCCGTCCAGCCGCTGCGCAATCTCTTCGGGCAGTAAGTCGACATGGTAGCCAAATAGCTTCTCCTTGATGCGCTGCCAAGCCAACCAATTCTCCAGCATCGGATGCGGCGGCCGGTATTTAGTGGAAAACACCAGCGCCACATCGAAGCCCGCGCGAGCGCCAGCCGCCAAGGCGATCTGCGGAGCCGAAAAATCCTCCACGCGCAGCACCCGAAAACCCTGCCCGCCTCCGACATAGCCCAGCCAAGGCCGCGTGAGTTCGTCCGAAGCCGGCCAAGCCGTCAAAACCCGCGCCCCCGGATACCGCATCGCCAAAAACCGGCTAGCCTCGGCATGGAGCACAATGTAGTCGCGATACGCCAAATTATCTTCAAGCGAAAATCCGTACGGCGGATTGCTGAACAGCCCCGCGACAAACGCAATCGCCACCGCGACCACAATCAGCTTCCAATGCCGTACCCGCCGCCACAAAATCGCAACCAGCGCCAGAATCACCAGCGGAACCACTGGCAACATATACCGAGCCAGCACCGCGCCGCCCACAGCCGACATAAAAGCCAAGTAGGCCAGCACCACGAAAAGCAGCGCCGCCTGCGTCGACCACAAAATCCGCGGACGCTCAATCCCATCCACTCGCGCCGACTGCCTCATCACCCGCAATCCCGCCAGCAATCCCGCCAGCGTCAGCAGATAAAGCCCAAAATACCCAAACAACTGCCAAAGCCGCATCACCAACGCCAGAGGAATGCGCAAAGGATTAAGCGTGGCGGCAACGTTGTAACGAAAAAACTCAGGATTCCCCAGCAGAAATCCCGTCCGAGCGTAGTGGTAAGCGTACCAACCCGCCAGCGGCACCACCGGAATCAGCAAATAAAACCAGCGCGTACGTCGACCCGCCGGTGGAAGAACTTCCTGCCACCGGCTTTCCTTCAAATGACTTCCCTTCAAATGCGGCCCCATGAAATAGCAAAGGAATTCAAAGCCAAGAATCGCCAGCAGCGCCAGGATCCCCGTCTCTTTCGCCAAAGCCGCCAGCGAAAACCACAGCACCTGCTTCCAGGGACGGTCTTCTATATAAGCCGCCAGCGCCCAGAACGTAAACCCCGCCGCCGGCAAGTCGACCTGCGCCAAGGAACTCTGCGTGAAGTACACCGGATAAACCGCCACCAGCGCCGTCGTAGCCCAAGCCACCGGCAGATTCGCCGCCGTCCGCGCCAGCCGAAACAGCCCCAGCAGCGAGAACGCGCTCAAAGCCAGCATGGCCGTGCGCGTCACCAGAGTGGAATATCCAAAGCACCGCCAGGCCAGCGCCAGCCAGGCCATCACCAGCGGAGGATGCGCATTCGACACCGTTGACCGCGGAATAAGCGCGCCGGTAAGAAACAGATCGCGCGCCGCCGGAATGTAATATCCAGCTTCATCCCAAAAATAAGGAAGCCGCAGCAGAGGAGCATGCAGCAGCATCAATCCGGCAAAGAACAGCGAGAACAGCAGCAGTTGCGGCGCCCAAGCGGCCCACACCCCGGGTGCCCCTGCCAAAGCCGCCGGTCGAGACTTCGCTTTCCCATCGCGGACCGCCGCCGCCCGCGTCGTAGCCCTGCCCTTCAATTCCCGACGCATCAATGCACAGGCCCAACCGGAGCCTGCGGATCGAGCTTGATCTCGCCAAACGCCGCTTCGTAATTCGTCACGTTCTGGTGCAGCAGCGCCATCAACGCCTTCGCCTGCTGCGGACTCAGATAAATTCCCTGAAAGTTCCGCAGTTCCACCTGCGTCTCCGAGCTTTGCTGCATGGTCCCAAACACCAGGAAGAAATCCCAGACATTCACCCGTATCTGCACGCTGTTGGCGTAGGCCTCGCGATAATCGGGAGTTTGCGCAAACGTCACGTTCGGTTGGTTCGTCGTATTCATACCCCGCAGTGTAACGCGCCGAAGGCGCTGGGCCAAATCGCGCACCGCGCGCCGCATCCTGCGCGCCGACGCAATCAAATTAACCCTCCTTTAACATTGGCGCAACATTGCCGCAACACAGCCTCGCTAAAGTCAGAAGCGAGTGTCCAAGCCAAGCTCCATCAAACTAAAGCTCTTCGAGGGCGCGTGAGGCTCTCTTTCTGACATGGGTACTGTGCAGGCGGCAAACAACCCGCTCTACCCGGATCTGATCTACGTGGTCGAAGACGATCCCGATGTGTCTCGCCTCATCGAACACAACCTGCGCACCGCCGGATACGAAGTCTCCACCTTTTTCTCCGGAGCCCCCGTAGTTTCCCAGGCCGCCATGGTGCAGCCCGCGCTCTTCCTGCTCGATATCATGCTGCCCGGCATCAGCGGATTCGATCTCTGCCGCCAGATTCGCCAGCACGAGCGCCTGGGCAAAACGCCCATCATTTTCCTGTCCGCCCGCACCCAGGAACCCGACCGCCTGCAAGCCTTCGACCTCGGCGGCGATGGCTACATCACCAAGCCCTTCAGTCCGCGTGAGTTGATCGCCCGAGTCCGCAACGTCCTGCGCGCGCAGCCCGAACCTCCCACCCAGGAGGTCATCCGCGTAGGCGATCTGGAAATCGATATCGCCTCGATGACCGTGCGCGTGCAAGGCCGGACCATCCTAACCACCGTCCGCGAATTCCGCCTGCTCGAATATCTAGCCCGTCACCGCGGACGCGTCTTCACCCGCGACCAGTTGCTCGACGCCGTCTGGAAAGAGCATCAGCAATACGAGGCTTACCGAAGAAGCAGCACGACACAACCATGGCCCACGAGGGCTGAGCCGCGGTCATCGGGAATTTCAGGCACCAGATTCGACTCACCACAAACCTATGAAATCCTCCCATATGCTCATGGCCGCGTTCGCACTGATCGCGGCCATCGGAACAGCCCGGGCCCAGACTGCGGCCCCGGCCGATCCCGCCGTTCCTCCCGCCCCACCCGCAACCGATGCCGTGCCTGTGACGACGGCGCCTGCGGCCGCCGCGCCTGCCGACAATACCCCCCTTGTCCTGGAAAACCTTGTCGTCACCGCGGAGAAACGCGAAGCGTCGGTGCAGGACACGCCGATCAGCATGGCGGTGGATTCGGGACAGGATCTTATGGCACGCGGCATAAGCGACTTCTTCACCCTGGCGCAGGCGACCCCCGGCGTCTCGATCAAGGACAACGGACCGGGCCAGACCGAGTTCGAAATGCGCGGCATGACATCGATGGGAGGCAATTCCCCGACGGTCGGGTTCTATCTCGACGACATCGCCCTGACCTCACCGGCGAACGCCCAAAACGGCAAGGTCGTGCTCGCACCGCCGATGTACGACATCAACAACACCGAGTTTCTTCGCGGGCCGCAGGGCACCCTTTACGGCTCGGGATCGATGGGCGGCACGGTCAAGATAATCGCCAACCAGCCCGATCTGAGCGGCTTTCAGGGCTCGGCGCAGACCACCTTGGGGGGAACCGAGGGCGGCGGCTTCAACCATGCCGAGAATGTCATGTTCAACATACCGCTGGAAACGGACAAGCTGGCCTTGCGCGTCGTGGCCACGCAGGATTTCACGAGCGGTTGGATCGACCGGATTAGGCAATACCAACCTGAACGAAGGCACACAACCGAGCCAAGAGAGAAACAAAAAAAAAT
>CAVZUP010000168.1:0-75212 GCA_963778255.1 uncultured Acidobacteriaceae bacterium | reverse complement strand
GTCACCACCGTGCACCCGGCAAACATGCATCCCAGCGCCGCCGCCGAATTGCCGTCGATGATGATCTTCCCCGCCGTCTTATCCATGCGCTCGATGTAAAACGGATCGCGCTTCTTCAGATTCGCCGCGGCATAATCATGCCCCGCCTTGGCCGCCGCCAGGTTCAAGGTCGCCGCCTTCACTTTCTTGGCAAACTGTTTGCGGATCGCCTTCTCCACCTCGGCAAAATCGATTTCCAGCAATTGCGCCGCGACCCCGACGTAGATCATGTTCTTGATCAGCTTGCGCAGCTTGGCTTCCGCGCCCACCGTTGCCGCCAGCTTGTCGTAAGGCACCGCGTAGAAAATCAGATCGTCGCGCAATTTATCCAGCGCCAGCGGCTCGTCATAGAGCACGGCCGCGCCCGGCGCCAGCGTCTTCACATCGTCCTGCGCCGTCTCCGCATTCATGGCGATGAGCAGGTCGATCTCCTTCTTGCGCCCGATGTACCCATCCTTATTCGCGCGGATCGTGTACCACGTGGGCAGCCCCGCAATGTTCGAAGGAAAAAGATTCTTCCCCGAAATCGGCACGCCCATCTGAAAGATGCTGCGCAACAAAACCGTGTTCGAACTCTGCGACCCCGACCCGTTCACGGTCCCAACCTGTATGCTCATGTCGTTGACGACAAGCCTCTGCCCCAGTTGGCCGTGCGCTTCGTGGAGCACGACATCGATAGTGGCCATTCCCATACCTCTCTTGTCGATTCCAAACAAATTGTTTTTGCCCAGGCAAACCCCATCGCCCGGAAGTCCAACGGAGTGAAGAGTGAAAACTCTTTATTATACGCGCCCGGCCCCAGCCGTAGCGCCGGCGTCCCGCCGGCCCCACCCTCCACCCGTAACCGAGGTTTTCCGTCGCCGGTTTGCCCCGCCCGCACGGCCCTCCGCTTGCGTCATAATAGAAAGATGACAGGTCCCTTGAACCCGGCTTCCAGCGGCCCCAGCTCTGCCCATGGCGCGCCCACCTGCAACGTCGCCCTCCTCGGCTTCGGAACGGTCGGCAGTTCCGTGGCCAGAATTCTCTGCGAGCGCTCGAACACCCACCTGCGCCTCACCCACGTCCTCAATCGCAACGTGGCGCGCAAAAAAGTCGACTGGCTTCCGGCGTCGGTGCGGTGGACGGAGAACATCGACGACGTCCTGTCGTCCGATGCCCAAATCGTAGTCGAGGTAATGGGCGGCCTTCAGCCCACCGAAGACTGGATCCGGCGCGCCCTTCAGTCGGGCAAATCCGTAGTCACCGCCAACAAACAGTTGATCGCGCGCTGCGGCCCTGACCTGATCCAACTCGCGCGTCAAAAAAATCAGCAGCTCCAGTTCGGCGCGTCCGTAGCCGGCGGAGTGCCCGTAATCTCCGGATTGCATGAAGGCCTGGCCGGCGACGAACTCTTCAAGATTCGCGGCATCCTCAACGGCACCTGCAACTACATTCTCAGCCAGATCGAAGCCAACGGAATTCCCTTCGCCACCGCCCTGCGCGAAGCGCAAAAATTAGGCTACGCCGAAGCCGATCCCACCGAAGACGTCGAGGGCCTCGACGCCCGCGCCAAGCTGGCCATCCTGGCGCGCATCGGACTCCACTGCAACGTTAAAGCCGAAAGCATTCTCGCGCGCTCCATCACCGCCATCGACTCCATCGACTTCGAATACGCCAAACAGCTCGACTGCACGATTCGCCAGATTTCTTCCGCTGAGCTGAAAAATAAAGAGAATGAGTTGTACGCCGCCGTCCAGCCCGCGCTGGTAGAACTCTCTTCGCCCCTGGCGCGCGTCGAAGGCAGCCAGAACCTGGTCGTGGCCACCGGCGTCTACGGCGGCGAAACCGTTTTCGGAGGCCATGGAGCCGGCGGACATCCCACCGCCGTAGCTGTCGTGTCCGACATTCTAGCCATCGCCCGCTCTCGTCAATCCGCGGCCAGCGACGCCGGACAGCCTGCCGAAAAAACGCCCACCGTCACCACCGATTACACCGCCAAGCACTATCTGCGTTTCCTGGTAAAGGATCGCCCCGGAATCATCGCCAGGCTGGCGACTATCCTCTCTGAGAGCGGCATCAACATCGACTCCGTCCTGCAGAAACCCGGCTGCCCAAAATCGCATCTCCCATTCTTGATTACGCTGGAGGAATGCAAGGCGTCGCTGGTGGAACAGGCATTACAGCAAATCAACGCGCTGGACTTCCTCGTCCAGCCCTGTTTGCATATGCCGATACTGTAAGAATCACGGGAACAGTCATCCCGAGCTTAGTGCGGAATCTACAGTTTGACGGGTATCTCAAATGGCCCAGGGATTGACGAGGGGAAGCGCAGCGTCTTCGAAATGAGAAGTGTTTCGGGTGGCCAGCGTGGCATGGTGTGCGAGCGCAATCCCGGCAATCATCGTATCCCGCAGATCGCCCGGACGTCCTTTCCTGTGCCGCGCCGCCATCAGATCGCTCGCCTGCCCCGCAGCGGCTAAATCGAACGTCGCCACGCGTTGGCCAATTCGATCGAGAAGCTCTTCAAACGCCTGGTTCAGGAGCGTTCGCCGGCGTCCCGCCACAAGAATCTGCAATCCAAATTGGATTTCAAGAACCGTCACCGAAGTGGTCCACACCGATGTCCGAGGCTGACCGTCAAGCCAGTCAACCACGCTCTGATCGGGCACTTGCCGCATCAGCGCCGAGAGCACGTTCGTGTCGAGAATAATCACTGCTCGAACTCGGAGGGCTCGACCGTGTGTCCACGCAACTCGGGAATGTCCGATTCAAGGCCAACCTTGGCGAACAAAGCAGCGATCTCTTTCCCCAAGCCCCCAGACGCAGAACTTTCTTCAACTGCCGCGCTGCGAAGAATATCCCGGACTTCCTCCTCCATGCTGCGTCCATTCTTTCGCGCGCGGCGCTGCAATCGATCCTTGACGGCATCCTCGATATTACGAACGACAAACTGAGCCATGGCATCCTCCGGACTATGATGATATCATGATATCACATGGCGGAGGAACGAATCAAGTGGCTCCAGCGTATGAGAACCGACGCAGCGCGCTTTACGCTTCCACTTGAAAGAACTGCGCCATGTTGCGGAACTTCTTATAGCGCGTCTCCAGCAGATCGCTGACCGGCAGTTTCTTAATAGCGTCCAGATGCTGCACCAGCGCCGCGTCGAGCAGTTCCGCCGCTCGCGCATGGTCGGTGTGCGCGCCTCCCGGAGGCTCCGGGATAATGCCATCAATGCAACCGAGTTCGTTCAAATCTTTCGCTGTGATTTTCATGGCCTCCGCCGCCAGGCCCTTCTTCGTGGCGTCGCGCCACATGATCGACGCACAACCCTCCGGCGAAATCACCGAATACACCGAATTTTCCAGCATCAGCACGCGGTCGGCCACGGCAATCGCCAGCGCCCCGCCGCTGCCGCCTACGCCAATCACGGTCGCAATAATCGGAACCTCAAGCCGCGCCATCTCCAGCAGATTGCGCGCAATGGCTTCGCCCTGCCCGCGCTCCTCGGCGTGTAATCCGGGATAAGCGCCGTCGGTATCGACAAACGTAAATATCGGACGTTTGAATTTCTCCGCAATCTTCATCACCCGCAGCGCCTTCCGGTAACCCTCCGGATGCGGCATGCCAAAGTTGCGATACACGCGCTGTTTCGCGTCGCGAGCCTTCTGCTGCCCGATTACGACGATTTCCTCGCCGTGAAAGCGCGCCATCCCGCAAACAATCGCCGGATCGTCGCGGAACCCGCGGTCCCCGTGAATCTCGCTCCAGTCGGTACAAATGCGCTCAATATAATCCAGCGTATAAGGACGCTGCGGATGCCGCGCCAGTTCCGTTCGCTCCCACGCATTCAGGTGCGAGGAGACCTCGCGCCGCAGATCGTTCACCCGCTCGTGCAATTGCTGGATCTGATGCAGCGTCTCCGCGCTCTGCCCTTCCAGCCCCTCAAGCCGCGTGATCTGCTGCTCGATCTTTTCCAGTTCCTGTTGCGCCTTCAATCCAGAATCCATTTTGATGACGTTCCCATTCCTTCGGGTATGATGTGCTTCCACAAACGAGAGCATAAAGTCGGCGGCGGCGAAGGCCGCATGTTTCGCGCCAGAATCCGGCTTTTCCGCCCGCTTGGTTCTCGCTCGTCGCATCGGCCGAACCTGTCCCCACCGAGGATCAACTGATGACGCGCACGCTCCCGCGTCCGCACAGCTCTTCCACACGGCCCAGAAAATTGCGGTCCGGCATCACATTATAGCCTTCCGCCTCCATCACCACCATGAAATCGCCTTCCCGCTCCACATCGAAAAGCACCTTGGCCTCGCCCTTGCGTTCGTTAAAAAGCGCGTGCAGAGCATCGACTGTGCTACCGGTCGCGCTGCCCAAGGGAATCCGTATGCGCAGCGCCTTCGGCAACGGCACGCGCGCTTCATCCAGCGGAATAATCTCATTCGCCGTGAGCTTGGGATTCGCACCCTCTTCAATGCGCACGCCCCCGCGAATCAGCACCGGAACCTCAAGCTTCACCTTCTCCGCCAGCTTCTTGTAAGCCTCGGGAAAGATCAGCAGTTCCACCTTCCCCCACATATCTTCCAGCGCCGCCTGCGCCCACAAATCGCCCCGTCTCGATTTCGCCACCCGCAGCCCCGAAATCAGCCCAGCCGTCGTGATGTTCTCATCCTTGCCCGTCGATTTCTTCATCGCGGCAATCTCTTCCGTGGAAAGCGCATTCAAGTCGGCAAGCTTCTCCTTGTACTTCTCCATCGGATGCCCGGTGATATAAAAGCCAAGAATTTCCTTCTCCGCCGACAGCCGCGTATGTTCATCCCAATCCGGCACGTTGGGGAGCGAGTCGTTCGCCTGCTCGGCCGTCTCATCCGCAAACACGCCAAACAGCCCGTGCTGCCCCGATTCCGCGTCCCGCTGCGCCTTCTGCGCCTGGTCAATCGCCGTATCCAGCGCCTGCATGAGCTGCGCCCGACGCCCGAAACCATCCATCGCCCCGCTCTTGATCAGCGACTCCAGCACGCGCTTGTTCAACAGCCGCAGGTCCACCTCTTCGCAGAATTCATAAATCGACTTGAACTTCCGCCCCAGCTTCTTCCGCGCCGCGACGATCGATTCGATCGCATTGCCGCCTACGTTCTTCACCGCCGCCAGTCCAAACCGAATCGCCGGCCCATGCGGAGTAAAGTTCGCGTCGCTGACATTAATATCCGGAGGCTCGACCGCAATCCCCATCTCGCGGCATTCGTTGATGTACTTCACCACGTCGTCCGTGCTGCCCGTCACCGAAGTCAGCAAAGCCGCCATGAAGTCGACCGGATGATGCGTCTTCAAATACGCCGTGTGATACGCCAGCAAAGCGTAAGCCGCCGAGTGCGACTTGTTGAATCCGTATCCCGCAAACTGCGCCATCAAATCGAAAATCTTTTCGATCTTCTTCGGCGGGAAGCCATTCTTCGTCGCTCCCTGCACAAAGCCCTCGCGCTGCTTCGCCATCTCCTCGGCGTTCTTCTTGCCCATCGCCCGCCGCAACAGGTCCGCTTGCCCCAGCGAGTAGCCCGCCAGCTTGTTGGCTGTCTGCATCACCTGTTCCTGATAGACAAAGACCCCAAGCGTCTCGTGCAGAATCTCCTTCAGTTCCGGCAGGTCGTATTCGATCTTGCGCCGCCCATGCTTGCGCTCGATGAAATCGTCGATCATCCCGCCCTGAATCGGCCCCGGACGATACAGCGCATTCAAAGCCGTGAGGTCTTCAATCGAATTCGGCTGATAACGCCGCAGCACATCCCTCATGCCCGACGATTCAAACTGAAACACCCCTGACGTGAGTCCCCTATGGAAAACCTTCTGATAAGTCTCCTCGTCTTCCAGCGGAACATCCTCCAACTTAAGATTCGTTCCCTTCTGCGCGATCAGTTTCAACGTGTCGTCGAGGATGGTGAGCGTGGTCAGCCCAAGAAAATCCATCTTCAGCAGGCCCATCTTTTCGATGGCCACCATGTCAAAGGCGGTAACGATTTCGTCGTTTTTGGTCTTGTGCAGCGGCACCAGCTCAATCAGCGGACGCGGCGAAATCACCACTCCCGCTGCGTGTACGCCGGAATTTCGCACCAGCCCTTCCAGCTTCCGCGCGGTATCCAGCAACTGCCGCACCTGCGGATCTTTCTGATACGCCTCCTGCAGCGCCACCGACTCCGCCAAAGCGTCGTCCAGCTTGATGTTCAGCGTGGTCGGCACCATCTTCGCGATGCGGTCCACGTCGCTATATGGCATATCCATGGCGCGCCCGACATCTTTAATCGCCGCCTTCGCCGCCATCGTGCCGAACGTGATAATCTGCGCCACATTTTCCCGCCCGTACTTATGCGTGACGTATTCAATCACCTCGCCGCGCCGGTTCATGCAGAAATCGATGTCGATATCCGGCATGGAAATGCGCTCCGGGTTCAGGAAGCGCTCAAACAGCAACTCATGCTGCAACGGATCGATATCCGTGATGCCCAGCGAATACGCCACCACCGCCCCCGCCGCCGACCCACGCCCCGGACCCACCGGAATCCCGCGCTCGCGAGCGTAGCGAATGAAGTCCCAGACAATCAGGAAATATCCCGAAAACTTCATCTGCTGGATGATGGCAATCTCGCGCGCCAGTCTCTGCTCATAGTCGGCCAGCGAATGCTTCAGCCGTCCGCCAGCCGCCGCGCCCCGCAGGCTCTCCATGCGCCGCGCAAATCCCTGCCGCGTGATGTGCTCGAAATAACTGTCGAGCGTAAATCCGTCGGGAACATCAAAATGCGGAAACGGACTCGGAACTTTCTCCAGCCGCAAATTACAGCGCTCGGCAATCCCCAGCGTGCGAGAAAGCACGTCGGGCGCGTCCTTGAACACCCGCCCCATCTCTTCGGCATTCTTGACGAAAAATTGATTGCCCTCGAACTTCAGCCGGTTCGTGTCCTGGATCGACTTCCCCATCTGTATGCACAGCATCACATCCTGCGCATGCGCGTCGTCCTCGCAAAGATAGTGGCTGTCGTTAGTGGCCACCAAAGGCAGCCCCATATCTTTTTCCAGCTGAAATAACCCGGGGTGGATGCGATGCTCCATCTCCAGCCCCTGATCCTGAATCTCAAGAAAGAAATTTTCTTTGCCAAACAGATCACGATAAAATCCCGCCGCCGCCCGCGCCGCGTCGTAATTCCCTTCCGTAAGCCGCTCCGCCACTTCGCCCTTCAGGCAACCAGAAAGCCCAATCAGCCCCTTCGAATGCTCCGCCAAGAAATTCTTGCTCACCCGTGGCTTGTAGTAAAACCCGTGCAGCGAGGCTTCCGACGTGATCTTCACCAGATTGCGATAGCCTTCTTCATTCTCGGCCAGCACCAGCAGATGGTTATAAGTGTCCCCGTCGGGAGGAGTGCGCGTAATGACGTGATCGTCTTTTTTGCAGATGTAAAGCTCGCATCCCACGATCGGCTTGACGCCGGCCTTGTGCGCCGCATTCACAAAATGCACCGCGCCAAAAATGTTGCCGTGGTCGGTCATGGCGACGGCGGGCATGCCCAGTTCTTTTACGCGATCGACAAGTTTCTCAACGTCGCAAGCGCCGTCAAGCATGGAGTAATCGCTATGCAGATGCAGGTGGACGAATTGGTCTCGGCTCATGAAGGTATTAGCTTTTCGCGGATCGATTTCATTCTACTGGCTGGAGGGAACGGCGCAATGCCAGAAAGTGGTGCAGTTTGGTCGAACGCGCGATCAGCGCACGATCTGGAGCGAGAGCGATGGTCCCGGCACCTGAAAATCCACGCCGCGCTCGTCATTCATCTTGATCGTGGCCGGAACATCTAACTGCGCCAGCGGAATCTTCTTCGCCTGGTCATTCAATACCCACAGCGTGTCACCCGCGATGGCGTAATTGTGCACTTCTTCCACATGCTGGTCGCGGAACACCAGCGCCGTGGCCGGCTCGGCATCCGCCTTAGGATGATTGCGCGCTTCCACATCGGCCTGCAGCCGATCGACCTTCCCGTTCAGCTGATCGAGGTCGCGTTGCACACCGCTATCCTCGCGATAAGGAGCGGGCCGATATTCTTCCGCGTACACATCCTGATCGTCATTGTCGTACAGAGAATCGGCGTACCAATCGTAATAGCCGTAAGGATAATAGGCCGCGTACGGATAATAAGACCGGCGGCCGTAAACGCCGCGGTGGTGCCGGAAGGGATCGCCGATGCGCAGGTCAATTTTCGATCCGCGCGCAGGATTTACGCCACGCACCGAAGCATGGGCCGAGGCAATGCTTGAAGCGCGAATGCCTGAAGCATGAATTGAACCAGAGGAGTGCGAGGAAAAACCCGTAGCCGCGTGCCCACCACCACCGCCATGCCGCTGTGCCCAGGCAGGCATCGCCACCAGCGTCAAGCCCAACGTCGCTATGCCCAACCAGCGCCGCATGGCCCTATTATAGTCCAGTTTGGTAGCGCCGGCGTCCCGCCGGCTGTCGCGTGGGCGTCTCGCCCACGCCATACCAAGTAAAAGCGGGGAACGACCAACTGCCCCTTATTTCTTCTTCTTAGCAGGAGCCTTGGCCTTCTTCTTAGCAACAGGCTTAGCCGGTTTGGCCGACTTCTTGGCGGCCGGAGCCTTAGCTGGCTTCGCCTTAACAGCCACAGCAGGCTTCGCCGCCGCTGGAGCCTTAGCCGCTGCCACAGCCTTCCCTTTTACCGGAGCCACGACCGGAACGACGACCGGCGCAGCCGCCGGAGCCGGAACCGCCGCAGCCTTGCCCTTCCCCTTGCCAACCTTTGCGCCCGCAGGAGCAGGAGTCACCGCCCCAGATGCAGCCGCCTTAGCGCCTCTGCCCCGCTTCGTCGGCGGAGGCGGAGGTGGCGGAGGCGGTGGTGGCGCCAGCGGCTTCAAATATTTCAATGTCTCAGTCCGCGAACGCAGCTTGCCATCCAGCAGCAGCAGGAACACATCGTTCGCGATCTTCGCGTACTCCGGCATCTGCGGCGTAATGTGCAGTTCCGTCATCTCCGGCAACGGAAGCTTCTGCTGCACCTGCCGCCACTTGGTGAAGAAATTCTTGATCTTCTGCGCCACCGCCTGTTGCCGCGCCGTGATCGCCAAGAACAGAATCATCTCCGGACGCGCCGACGACAGCAATTGCCACGTCCGCGAAGGCGTCGCCGCTTCCTTGCCCGTCAACCTCTTGGCCAGGCTGTGCGCGTTCGCTTCCAGATCCTTCCAGGCGTCAACAAGATCCTTGCGCGGAATCGCCCGCCGCAAATCCGCAATGTCTTTGTCGCCCAGCCGCTCGGTGAGGAAGTACAGCACCGCCGGCGCGACCTCCGGAGCGTAGCCGAGTTCATTCATCTGCTGCCGCGTCTTCATCAGCGCGCCCAGACCGGCCGTGTCTACCTTGGCCGTGCCCCAGCGCGGATTCAGCACCTTCAGCCAGCCCTCTTTTTCGTACGCCTTCAGCACACCCAGCGCATCGTCCTCATACGCCAACTGCTCGATCTCGTATCCAATCGTCGAATTGCGTATGTACTCGATGTAATTATTTTCTTTGCCCGACTCGTAGCGCGCCTGCGTCCGCTCTTCCAGCGGCCAGTGGAAGCGCGTGGTAAAGCGCGTGGCGCGGATCATCCGCGAAGGTTCTTCCAGAAACGCGTAGTTGTGCAGCACGCGGATGACTTTCGCTTCAATATCGGCCACGCCGTTGAACGGATCCATCAAAAGCCCGCGCGAGCCTTCGTTCATCGACAAGGCCATCGCGTTCACCGTGAAATCGCGGCGGCGCAAATCTTCAATGATCGTGGCTGGAGCGATCTGCGGAGCCTTGCCCGGCTTGTCGTAGATCTCCGAGCGCGCCATGGCAATCTCGGCGCGAACCCCGCCCGGCAACGTCAGCAGCAACGACCGCGTCTCGGAGTCGGCGTCGCCCACCACCGCACCCGCCCGTTCCAGGTCTTTTTGCAGCTTAAGAGCGTTACCCTGGACCGTGAAATCCAGGTCGCGGATGGGGAAACCGGTAATCACGTCGCGGATGGCGCCGCCCGTGAGGTAGAGGTTCATCCCCGCCGACTTGGCGGCGTCTGAAACCAGGGCGACTGCTTTTTGTTGATCCGGCGAGAGCCGGGTTTCCAGCGTATATATGTAATCGGCCATGCCTTCCTAGTCGCCGTGCGGCGGCCCTCGCTGGGCTCGACCGGGGCGTTTTCCACACGATTTCCACAGGGAACCCCGCACAACTTCGCGGTCGGCCCGCCTGCGGAATCTAACTTCCTCTAGACATTAGACTTATATCGCAAAAACCCAATTCAGTGAACAAAAGAAAATACCACAAGGTTTACCGTTTGGCTACTGCGAAGGCACAAACCGCGCGAATTCCTCGCGAAAGTGCGAGAATCCAAGCTGGAGCTGTAACGTGGACACTCCGGTCCGCGTAGGTTCAGCAGCAGTACCGGGTGGACTGCACCCAACTTTATGTCCTCGACCCACAAGAAAGTCATCGTGCGGAAACACGACCGCGACTCGGTCAGCGGATTCGTCTCTCCCGCCAACTTCGTCGTCGAGGGCAAACTGGAATTGCTCAATACCTCCGGGAACGTGGTCGCGATCGACCTGCGCGACATCAAAGCCGTCTACTTCGTCCGCGAGTTTTCCGATACCGACCTGATGCTGCGCAAGACCTTCACCACCCGTCCGAGGACCGAAGGCCTGTGGGTGCGCCTCAGGTTCAAGGACAACGAAGTGATCGAAGGCATCCTGCCCAACGACCTGACGCAAAATCCCGCCGAAGGATTCCTCGTGAACCCTCCCGACCTGCGCTCCAACACGCAGCGAGTCTTCGTCCCCAGAGAAGCGCTGACGTCGGTGACCGTGCTAGCCGTAGTAGGCGCATCCAACCGCGGCCGAAGAGGCGGCCAGCCCGATACCCGGCAAGTCACGCTGTTCGAGCAGTAGAAACCTAGGTCTCAGGTGCCGGGTCTCAGGTCTCAGGAAAGGCAATCTCGCTCCCACCGCCGAAATGCTTGGTCATGGTCTTTTCCTGTGACCTGACACCTAAGACCTGAGACCTTGCTTGTTACAATTCTCCCGGACACCGCCATGAAATTATCCGACATAGCTACCGCCCTAAACGCCCGCCTCGAAAACGCCGATCCCGCAACCGAAATCACCGGAGTCTCTGGCATAGAGCAAGCCGTCGCCGGACAACTGACCTTCGTCTCCAACCCCAAGTACAACGCCGCCGCGAGGACGACGAAAGCGTCAGCCGTGATCGTAGCGGAAGACTTCCCAACTATCCCCATGGGAATGCTTAGAACGAAGAACCCGTATCTGGCCTGGGCCAAAGCCATAGAACTTTTCTACCACCCGCCACGCTACGCCCCCGGAATCCATCCCACCGCGGTCGTTCATCCCACCGCAAAGCTGGGCAAGAATGCGCACCTCGGCCCCTACGTAGCGATCGATGAAGGCGTAGTCATCGGAGACGACGCTGTCCTGCTATCCCACGTAGTCATCTATCGCGGAGTCACTATAGGAGACAATTTCTTCGCCCACGCCCACGCCGTAGTCAGGGAGTTCTGCCAGCTCGGCGACAACGTCCTGCTTCAGAACGGGGTCGTGGTTGGCTCCGACGGCTTCGGCTTTGCCAAGGACGACGCCAGCCGCTGGCACAAGATCGTCCAGTCTGGCAACGTGGTGATTGAGAGCGACGCCGAGCTCCAGGCCAACACCTGCATCGACCGAGCGAGCATCGGCGAGACCCGCATCGGGCGCGGATCAAAGCTAGATAACCTGGTCCACGTCGGCCATAGCTGCACCATCGGACACGACACGCTGCTCTGCGCCCAGGTAGGCCTGGCTGGCACGACCGACGTCGGCAACCACGCCATCCTGGCCGGACAAGTCGGGGTAAGCGGGCACGTCAAGATCGGGGACGGTGCCATCGCCATTGCCCAAAGCGGTATCCCGCACGACGTCCCCGCCGGAGCCATGGTCAGCGGCGCACCCGCCATCGACCACCGCCTGTGGCTGAGGTGCTGCGCCGCATATGCCAAGCTTCCGGAGATTGCCAAGGCGGTTCGAAAGCTGTCAGAGCGCGGATAAGTCTCTTATTACTGGGTACTTAGGAAACAGTGTTTCACGTGGAACATTTTGTGCAGGTATTATTATACGTATATTCCTGTACGTATGTTGACTGTTGTAAGTATGATAACGTGTGTACGAATATCTTATTGTGAAGAAGCGCAAAACAGTCCGGCGGCGGAAGGGGACGGTTCGCCTCCTGCAGGCTTCGGCGGACTCGATGCCGCGGTGGAGAGGGTACCGACGGCCGAACAAGAAGCGGATTACGTTGTATCTGGATGCCGACGTTGTGGCTTGGTTCAAGAGCGGTGGGCGAGGTTATCAGAAGAGGATCAATCGGGCGCTGTGGGAGATGATGAAGGGGGAGAAGGAGAGGTCGGGGGGATGAGATAGGATGCTGGGCGTGCGGGCAGCCTGACTCCCGGCCCTTCGGCCCCCAATAGAACCCGCCACTGAGCTTACAGAGACTAGAAATTAGGGCTGATCATTTGATCCTTCGCGGTTACGTGGAGGCCTCCACAGTAAACATGGAAGCATTCGACGCGGACAGTATACTGTGCGGCGAACACACAGCGAAATAGTCCGCGCGGGGTTTGGCTGCGTCTGGAAAAGCGCACGGAGCGGCCTATCTCTCCAGTTTGTGGGTGGCTGCCTCAAACCAACGTCAAAGGCGGCGGACAGAAGTGTCCGCCCCACACTTGCGGGTTGGACACCTCTCAAAACGAAATCTCCGGCACGGGGAGAACTCCCTGACCCATCCCTTCAGACTGCGAAGAACGGAGGGGTCCTTCGACTCCGCTCAGGATGACAAGGGGGAAGAGTGCTGGCTGGGGGCTGGCAGCGCACGGGCAACTTAGTATCCGGCTTCGCGACCGTGGCGGATTGCCACGATTACGATCTGTTTTCCGTCGTAGTGATAGAGGGCGACATAGGCTCCGCTGCCGAATTCAATCACCCATTCGCGGAACTCGATCGGCATTTCTTCCACCGGACGGCCGATTTCCGGATGCTTGCCGAGCGCTTTGACTCCCTGCCGGATTGCCTTGATCGCGCGCTGCGCCGCATTCCGACTCTTGGGCATCAGGAATGCATGGAGACGCGACACATCCAACAGGGCCGGTTCGGACCACTTCAGTCGTGGCATTTGGGAGGAGCTGCGTCCTTACCCGTCTCCAGTTTGGCCAGCCAGGCGTCGGCTTCTTCGGCAGTCGCGTGGAGGCCGGTCGTCTGGTAATGAGTCCAGGCAGCAAGCGCTTGCTGGCGGAATTGTTCACGCTTCTCCTCGCGCTCGACATACTGTTCAATGGCCTCGCACATGACCCAGTGCGGCGAGCGGCGGCGGGCCGAGGCCAGACGCTGCACGCGCTTTTTGGTCTGGACGTCTAACTTCAGGCTGGTTGTGGAGGGCTTGGGCATTAACAGTAATCCTAAGTGTTACCAGATAACACTATAGCACACCTACTCTTGCAGCTCCGCCGGCAGGCCGCTGTTGATGGCGGCTCGGACTTTGCCCATCAGGCAATCGCGGTCTCCGAAATCGGCGGGGGCGATGGGGGCGTGGAATTGCACGGTCACGGTGCCGGGACTGATGGCAAAACGCGCTTTGGGCATACACTCTTGCGTGCCGGAAATCGTGATGGGCACGACGGGGACCTTGCACTCTTCCGCTAAATAGAACGGGCCTTTTTTGAAGGGCAGGAGCTTGCCATCGAAGGAGCGCTTCCCTTCCACGTAGATGGTCATGTTCAATCCCTGCTCGATGGCTTTGACCGCGTCGCGGACGGCGGTGATGCCGGCGTCGCGGTTTCTCCGGTCGACGGGCACGAGCGAACCTAGCAGCATGATGCGACCCAGAATTGGAACCTTGAACAATTCTTTTTTCACCATCACCGAGGTTCGCCTTGGGATCAATGGCAAGGTGATAGGCGGATCGAGATTGGAGATGTGATTCGACATGAAGATGTAGGTTCCCGCCGGATCGAGTTTTTCGAGGCCGATGGTGCGAACTTTTACTCCTACGATGCGCACGCCGGTGAAGGCGGCCCACATGCAGGTGCGGTAGAGGAAGTTGATGTCGCCGGTGAGGTAGGTCCAGGGAAAACAGAAGATTGCCGCCAAGGGTAACGACAGGGCCCAGAACACGAGCATGGCAATGGTGCGAATCACTTACTCATTCACCCCTGGGGTCTTCAACTGGCGCGCCTGCGCTTTGAGCGTGCGCAATCGCTGGGGTAGCTTCTCATAAATGCCGCCGAATCCGCCATTGGAGAGAATGGCAACCACGTCTCCCTCGCGCAGTTCGGGAGCGATGGTGTTGACGATGGCATCGGCATCGGCCAGGATGCGAGCGGGCTTGCCGCGTTTCTGGATTTCCGCGATTACGCGATTCAGATCCAGGCGCTCGGGTTCGGGAATCGCCTCGGATTTGAAAATGGCGGCGACTACGACCTGGTCGGCTAGGGCCAGGCTTTGGGCTAGCGCATCTTGCAGGACGTTACGGCGCATGGTATTGGAGCGCGGCTCGAGTACCACCCACAAACGCGATTGCTTATAGCGCGCGCGCAAGGCGCGAATCGTCTGCTCAATGGCGGTGGGATGATGGGCAAAATCGTCGATGATGGTGATGCCGTTGACTTCGGCTTTCACTTCGAGGCGGCGCTTGACGCTACGGAAGGTTGCTAGAGCTTGGGCGATCACATCTTTCGGAATTCCGTAGTTCGCGGCCAGGGCGGCGGCGGCCGTGGCATTCCAGACGTTGTATTCTCCGCCTAGAGCGAATTCGAAATCCGCCCAGGGCTTTCCATCGCGCACGACGGACCAACTTGTTTGCTGCTCGCTCAATTTCAGATTTGCGATTTTCCAGGTTGCGCTCTCGGAGACGCCATAGCGCTCGACTGGGCAGAATGCTTTCTGCAAGCAGCGGTCGATACTTGCGGCGGGGGCGGCGGCGGGGCTTGTGCCGGAATCGAAGGCTACGATTCGTCCGCGGCGCGGGACTAGGTTCACCAGGCGCTTGAAGGCGGTTTCGACCGCGTCGAGATCTTTGTAGATATCGGCGTGGTCGAATTCGACCGAGGTTAGAATCACCGAATCCGGAAAATAGTGCAGGAACTTCGGACCTTTGTCGAAGAAGGCTGTGTCGTATTCGTCGCCTTCCAGAATGAAATGCTTGCCATCGCCGAGGCCGAAACTGCGGCCAAAGTTTTCGGCAATGCCTCCGATGAGGAATGACGGGTGCAGGCCGGCGGTTTCGAAGATCCACGCGAGCATTGACGTGGTGGTGGTTTTGCCGTGGGTTCCGGCTACTACCAGCACTTCCTTGCCCACCAGAAATTCATCGTGGAGAATTTGCGGCAGCGAGCAGAATGGGATGCGCTCGTCTAGCAGGCGCTCGAGTTCGACGTTGCCGCGAGAGAGCGCGTTGCCCACGACCACCAGATCGGGCCGGGGATCGAGGTTTGACTCGGCAAATGGCTGCGCCACGGGGATTCCCAGCGATTCAAGAAAGGTAGACATCGGCGGATAGGCCGCGGCATCCGAGCCGGTGACTTGGAAGCCGCGCTCTTGCAACATGCCGGCTAGAGAGGCCATTGCCGTGCCGCAGATGCCGATTAGATGGATGTGTTTGGGTTGGGTCATTCTCTATCAATTTCTCGGAATTACAAACATACAACATGCAGTTGGTTGCGGTGAGCGGAGAGTGCTGATACAGGCGGCTGACGATTATTCGCCATAGAGCACTCCACGCACCTTGACCTTTGGACACCAGCGGCACACGCCCACTTCTCTTGGTGGAATTGATCCGCCCAAGTTCGGGTAATGCCAGCGATGCAAGCCGAGGCTACACAGCAGAATCTTAAGCCAACTCGATTCGTGCACTCGATTGGGAGCGAGTTTCGCCAATGCTTCTGCGAGCGCTGCGTCGGAGAAGCTCTGGTGGACGGCCAACGACGGAGGCAATGTCTTCATCTGACTACCTTCATCTGACAACCTGGCATCTTTGGCTCTTCTTGGGGCCGAAGCATCATTTCACCGTTGCCGCTTCCAGGATGCGCAGTTCTACCGCGTTGTCTATGGTCAGGGTCGCTCGCACGCCGATCGGCAGCGTGATGTTTGCGCGCGAGACGTGGCCGGAGCGCAAGCCGAAGGCTACGGGAATCCGCAGGCCTTCGACGATTCGCAGGATTACTTCTTCGAGCGTGAAATCCTGATCGGGACTCTGACGGCAGTCGATCATTTCGCCGAAGACGATGCCGCGCACGTCTTTGAACTTGCCGGCGAGTTTGAGTTGCATCAACATGCGGTCGATCTGGTAGGGCTTGGCGGCCACGTCTTCGATGAACAGGATCGTGCCCGCGGTTCGAATCTCGTGCTCGGTGCCGAGCGACGCTACGAGCATTGAGAGGCATCCGCCGTAGAGGATTCCCTCGGTTTTGCCGGGCACAAGCGGCTTGGCTCCCGAACCTTCGGCGATCGTCCACTGCTCGGCTCCGCCTAGCGCGTTCTGCCAGGAGGGAATGTCGACGCCGTCGGCACCGGCGCAGGCGAAGTCCTTGGCGGCCATTGGGCCGTGGAAGGTGACGAAGTTGGCTGAATCTGCCATGCAGCAGACTAACGTCGTGATATCGCTGTAGCCGACCAGAATTTTAGGATTGGAAACGATCTTCTTGGGATCGAGCGCCAGCGGCAGGTAGTTCGAACCATAGCCTCCGCGGGCGCAGACGATGGCGCGGATATCGTCGCGCGCGAACATGTCTTCCAGTTCCCTTGCGCGGCGCTCGACGGAACCGGCAAAGTAGAGATCGCGATCGAGGATCGATTCGAAATAGAACGGCTCATATCCGGCGCGGCGAAGGCCGTCGCAGCCCGCCTCCAGCATTTCGCGCTTGACGTTCGATGCGGGAGCAACAATTCCGACCTTGTCGCCCGGCCGGAGGGCGCGGGGCTTAATCCGCGAATTTTGGGGAAGGCAAGCCATTTTCAGCACCTTGTTATTTTCAGCACGCTGTCATCATCAGCACGGTCGATCTTAAACGAAGAATTCTCCGCGACAGACCAGAGTTGCCGGGCCGCGCAGATAAACTTGATTCTCCCAACGCACCGTCTGTGGACCTCCGGGGGCAACTACCGTCACCGGCGAAGCGACCCGGCCGCTGGCGATGGCGGCTACGGCCGACGCGCACGATCCGGTGCCTGAAGACTGCGTTTCGCCTACGCCGCGCTCAAACAGGCGAATCTCGATTGCGTTTACGCCGCGCGTGTTGGCTCGCACCACGACGTACTCCACATTCGTGCCTTGCGGAAACTGTGGCTGCTTCTGGATCAGCGCGGCCTGCTGCTGCCATCCTTCTGGAAACTTCTCCACGAAGATTACGTAGTGCGGATTGCCCATCGAAACTTTTGTTCCTACGGCTCGCACTTCCTTGGTCTCAATCGACAGCTCGCCGACGACTTCGGGCTCGCCCATATTGGCTTCGAATTCGAAGGTTGCGTTTTGGCTGCCGGTGAGACGGCAGATTTTCAGGCCAGCGTCGGTGCGAATGACTATTTCGGTCTTGCCTCCTCGCGAGCAAATCTCCGCTGCTACGCAGCGCGTGCCGTTGCCGGAGATTTCCGCCTCGGAACCATCGGCGTTGATCAGCTGCGCTTTTACGTCGGCTTCCGCATCGGGAAACAGCCATTCCACGCCGTCGGCGCCGATTCCGTTGTGACGGTCGCACATGCGGCGGGTGAGCTCGGAACGATCGCCCGAAGCGTGGGCACCTTGCACCAGCAGAAAATCGTTGCCGCACGCGGACGCCTTGGTAAATGGAATTTTCGGGTTCGAATGAATACTCATTCGTGTTCCATGGTCCCGAGGGTTGTCACTGCGCCGAAGGCGTTCGACTCGTGCAGGCGGATGGAAAATACGCTCTGCTGTTCACGCTCGCCATCGATGGAAAAGACCATGCGGAAGTCCGGATCGGCGTTGGCGATGTGCACGCTGTGCATGGTCAGTTCCTCCGATTCGAGGATGCGATTTACTTCCCGCAACATGCCGTCCACATTCTGGCCGGTGACTTCGTAGGTGGTCACAAACGATTTCAGCGAGAATGCCATCTCCATCCGTCCCAAGAGAACGAGCGCAATCAGAATGATGACGGTGGCGAAACACGCCGTCAGATACAGGCCGCCGCCGGCCGCCATTCCGACGCCCGCCACCACAAACAGCGTGGAGGCCGTGGTCAAGCCCTGGACCGACGCCCGCGAGTGCAGGATCGAGCCGGCTCCTATAAAGCCGATGCCGGGGATAATTTGCGCCGCGATGCGGGCGCTGTCGGACTCCACGCCGGCGAGTTGGCGAGAGAGGACCGTGAACATGGCCGCGCCGAAACAAATGAACATATTCGTCCGCAGACCGGCTGGCCGGTGGCGCAGCTGGCGCTCCAGGCCGATGATGCCGCCGAGGATCGCCGCCAACAGCAAGCGCGCCAGCGTCGAACTCAGCACCACGCCCAGTTCGTTCCGCAGCAGTTCGACGGTCTGATGGATGGGGTTCATAAGCAAAGCCTCGGCTTCGAGCGGATTCTACCACCGCCGTCCGGCGCTTTCCGGGTTGTTTCCAGCCAGGGTTAACGCGATTGATTCGGGGCGGCGTGCGTAGCGAAGATGCGCGCGCGGGGCTGTCCGGTGGAGTGAAGTTCCATCAACTCGGTAAGGCCTGTGAGGTTAGCGGCTTTATCGACGGCATCGCCATCGAAGACGATCACAAAATCCACGTAACGCGAGGGATTGGCCAAAGTGCGCTCCCACAGGCCTTCGGGATCGGTGGGCCGCATCCACGCGCGATGATTTTCGTTATTCACGACCTGGCGCAACGGGATCCCGGCCTGCTCCATGATGCCTACGTGCTCGCCGAGGTCCATTAAGTAGAGCGAGTTTCGTGGCAAGCGGGCGACCACGCGCTGCACGGCGGCATTCAACGGGCTGCGGATATCCCAATTCTTCTGCGCCTCCTGCAAGCATAGAGGCGCAGCCTTCCACACCGACGCATAGCTGCCAACCATTAGCGCCGCAAGCAGAGCGACCATTTTTGCGGCGTGGCGTCCGCCTGCGCCGAGGAGATAAACAAAGGCTGCGAGCATTCCGGCGGAAACCGCAAACATGGGCAGCAATTGGAGCCCGTAGCGCTGGTTGAAGGCCACAAATGGCCACCAAGTGTAGACGTGAAGCGGCACCGAGCCATATGCGATCGACCAGGCATAGAACGGCAGTGGAATCCACAACAAGAGCATCGCTGCCGATTGCGCACGCAGCTTCCATAATACGGTTACCCACAGTGTTACCAGGGCAGCGGCCAGCCAGAGTCGGCCCCAGTTTCCATCGGCCATATTCAACTGCGCCGATTTCATGAAATAGACGGCTGCGACTCCCACGCTATGGAGCGCCGGATTGGGCGCGGCCACGCGCTGCTCAATCGCCTTCGCCGAATACGGACCGTTGGCAAAGGCCAGCGCGTTCCCATAGACCGCTCCGTTGTATGCCAGCCACAGGATCGGGGCGAGTGCGATCGCGAGCAGAAATTTCGCCGCGATGCTGCGCAGGCCGCGATTCTCCCACCGCCGCAGCGCGATGACGAGAACCGCCGTGCCCATGATTCCGGCGAGAAACCATCCGTCGTAGCGCGTAAGCTCGGCGCCGGCCAGACACAGGGCGCACCGCAGCAGCGAAGCGCGAGCCTTTGCTTGCTGAGAATCGGAATTGGCATCTTCCGTTCGCAGGCTCTGAATAAACTCCAAAAAGTAGACGACGGCCCAGATGAACAGCGCGAGATAAAGCGACTCGGTCATGGCCGTGGCTTGCATGTAGATGAGGTTGGGATTCGCTCCATAGGCGAAGGCCGCGGCCCAGGCGCCGACGTTAGCCGCCGTTTTCGCGTTCGTCTCGTCGCCCGCTTTGCGCGAAAGACCGGCTGCCAGCAATCCGCGCACGAGCCGGAAGATTCCCTTGACGCCGAGGATGTACGCTGCCATCGATGGCAGCGAGCCGCCTGCTCCGTTCTGCCACAGCGCATTGAAAAAAATAAACGGGATGGTCAGCAGATGAGGCAGCGGCAGCCACACCGTGCCCAATTGCAGCAGACCGGGAGTCTGCGAATCGAAGACGCGCCGCGCGATATTGATGTGTGCTACCGCGTCGCCGTAGAGGAGAAGTCCGCCGTGGCGGAAGTAGTAGAAAAACGAGAACATTGACACCAAGGCGGGCAGCCCGGCTAAGGGGGCTGCGCTGGGGTCGGGGGCGACGTGCGGCTTCTGTGGCTTCTTCACGCTTACTCCGCGATCGCCATGGTCTCTGTCTCTGTCATGGATTAACGCCCGCCAGTCTCTGGTTCGGCGCCTGAATGGAGTGCTGAAAGTCGGTCGTCCCTCCGGGACTTGAGTCCATTGTTCCACTTTTCCCAGCGCTGAAGCACTGGGCTAAGTTCGGCCGCCCCTCCGGGGCTCCGTGTTCGCTGGCTTTCGATCGCCCCTCCGGGGCTGTGCTCGCTCGCTTTCGGCCGCCCCTCCGGGGGCTGTGCTCGGGCGGCTTTCGACCGCCCCTCGGGGCTGTGCTCGTTGGCCTATGGCATGCCTGATGGCGTGCTCTAATTCGAAACTTGCCTGCACTACAGAGCGCTGAGGATAGCCATGAAGTGGGCTTATTCCAGGTGCGTCAGCTCGCGGAAAATCTGGAAGCGCGCGTCAATGTCTCCGCGCGAGAGATTCTGCAGGCGCTCGGTCCCGAAGCGCTCCACGGCAAACGATCCCATGACGCCGCCATAGAACAAGGCGCGCTTCAACACTTCGCGGTTGATTTCGCCTTGCGACGCGATGTAGCCCATGAAGCCTCCGGCAAACGAATCACCGGCTCCGGTGGGATCGATGACCTCGTCGATGGGCAGCGCGGGCGCGCGAAAAGGATGCGCCCCGATGCCGAAGGCGCCTTCGCGGAAGAAGATGGTCGCTCCGTACTCGCCGTGCTTCACCACCAGCGCGTTCGGTCCCATGGACAGAACTTTTCTCGCCGCGCGGGGAAGGTTCCGCTCCCCCGCCAGCATTTTCGCTTCGGTGTCGTTGATGAGCAGAACGTTCACCAGCTTTAGCGTTTCGGCCAATTCCTTCGGCGTGCCCTGGATCCAGAAATTCATGGTGTCGCCGCCGGTCAGGCGTACATCGGGCATCTCCAGCCGCACGGCCGCTTGCAGTGAGGGATGGATATTGGCGAGAAAGAGGAACTGCGTGTCCGCATACTCCTTGGGGATGCGCGGCTGAAACTGTTCGAACACGTTCAGTTCGGTGAAGTCGGTTTTGGCTTCGTTCAGGTTGTCGAGGTACTGCCCGCCCCAGCGGAAGGTTTTGCCGGCGGTGCGCTCGATGCCGCGGGTGTCGATGCCGCGTTTGATCAGCACGGCTTCGTGCTCGGGCTTAAAATCTTCGCCCACCACGGCCACCATCCGCACCTGCGTGAAGTAACTGGCGGCGAGGGAGAAGTAAGTGGCAGCTCCTCCGAGAATGTCTTCCACTTTGCCCGAGGGCGTGGCGATGGTGTCAAAGGCAACTGAACCTACTACTAGAATGCTCATGCGTCTCCGTAAATCCGTCGTTGGTCGATGGTCGTCGGTCGTTCGCGAGCTTGTTATAAATTCGGGCAGCTTCCAATCTACGTCCGCTGACGACTAACGACCAACGACTGCCGACTACTTCAAATACTTTCCCAATATCAAATGCAATTTTTCTTTCGTTGCGGCCGGAATCTTGGCCGGATCGGTCAGAATGGCGTGAGCCAGCGCGTGTCCGCATTTGCAGGAGTGCTGCTTTGGCATGGCTGCTACCGTGGCCTTCACGACCTTCGCGGCGTTCTCGGCGTTTTTTACCAGCACTGAAATAATCTGCTCCACGGTCACCGAATCATGATGCGGATGCCAGCAATCGTAATCTGTCACCATGGCGATAGTGACGTAACAGATCTCGGCTTCGCGCGCGAGCTTGGCTTCCTGCAGGTTGGTCATGCCGATTACGTCCGCGCCCCAGCTGCGATAGACGTTCGATTCGGCCTTGGTGGAAAATTGCGGGCCCTCCATGCAGATGTAGGTTCCGCCTAGCTTGGCGGACACGCCCGCGGCATGACATGCGCCGCGGACTACCCTCGTCATTTCGCCGCATACGGGATCGCCGAAGCCTATGTGGGCAACGATGCCGTCGCCGAAGAAGGTATCTACGCGGTGGCGGGTGCGATCGAAGAACTGATCGGGGATTACGAAATCCAGCGGCTTATGCTCTTCCTTCAGCGAGCCGACGGCCGAAACGGAGACAATGCGCTCGACGCCGAGTTGCTTGAAGCCATAAATATTGGCGCGGAAGTTCAGTTCGCTGGGCAGCAGCTTGTGGCCGCGGGCATGGCGCGCCAGGAAGGCTACCTTGCGGCCCTCCAGCGTTCCCAGAATGTAAGCGTCGGATGGACTTCCGAAGGGAGTCTGCTGCTCGACCTCGCGCACGTCGCTGAAACCCGGCATGTGGTACAAACCACTGCCGCCGATAATGCCAATCTCCGCCTGTTGCAATTGCGCTCCTGAGTGGATTGGAAATAACTACGGAAAGCTCGATTATACAAGACGGAAACTCAAGGCTTAGCGGGTCCGCTTGTCTCGGGCGGCCAAAGGTCTGCCTCCACTCGTTTCGTGGTTTCGTCGTCGAGACTTTCGCTGATGAGTACTGCATCGTCGCGGACTTCAATCATCACCACTCCCTCTTCGGTGCGCCAGGCGTGGCGGCCGCGCAAGGTTCGCCAGGAATCGACGGGCGGCGCGCTTTCGGTGATATTGCCCTCCGCGTCAAGACCTTGACGCTTCTGATAACGCTGGGCCAGCGATTTCGCATACACGGCCGCGAACTCCGCGGCTTTGGCCGGACTTGACCAGCGCGAGACATATGCCAATCCGATGGGCGCGGATTTCTCTCCCTTCGGCTTGCCGGCAAAGTAATAGCCGCCGCGCCACGCCGGATAAATTTGTTTCGCTACATCGGCACCGGCGTACTGCTCGACCAGAATATCCACGTCGAACTCGCCCATGGCGCCGATATCGAAGGCATCGTAGCCCTTGAAGTCTTTCGCCATGTCGATTCTCTTCACTGGCTCCAGTTTCTCGTGGGCCAAGTAGGTTTTGGGCTCCATGATTTCGCGCGTGGTCTTAGGAGGATTCTGGAACGCGCCGGCAAAGGCCATTTCCTTTCCGCCTGCTTGCAGGAGAGCGGCGGTGAAGTCGAGGCCATAGCGGTAGGGGAAAGTCAGTTCCTCTTTTAGAAAGATGGGAGCGTCACGAAAGGCGGGCGTATCGGCCGTTCCCACCAGCATGCCCTCTTCGAGGGCCTGAACAATCTGCGGCGACTGGAGCAGCGTCTTGCCCATGGGCGCCAGCGAGTAGTCGAGCAGCACGACCATCGCTTGGCCTTCTACGACCGCCTGGCGCGCTGAGGACTCTTCGTCATTGTCGATGTCCGATGGGCTGGGATCGTCTTTCTTATCTTTTTTGTCTTTCTTGTCGTCCGTGTCCTTCGATCCCTTCATCCATTTCTCGATTTCGAAGGACTGGTCCTGGAGCGCGTGGGTGAGTTCGTGGGCCAGCACCGGCTTTTGCTGCTCCACGTCGAGCCAGTTCAGTAGATTCACGGTCTTGGTTTTGACGTCGTAGTATCCAGCCACCTGCTCGCGCAGCATCACCACTAGAAAATTAGAGAGGTCGAAATTTCGCGGCAGCAAGCCGAATTTCTTCAGAACCTCCGACGAGCGCTCCAGGCGCTTCGCGTCTTTGTCGTCCTTCATGCTCTTCTCAACGTAGGATTGCACCTCGTCGCGCTTGGTCAGGCGGCGCTTCACTTTGTGCTTGATCGGCAGGTCCGTGTCCTGGCTGGCAAACTGTAGAATCTCATCGACCGAACGAAAGAGCTCTTTGGCTTCCTGCGGCGAGACTACGGTCTCGGGTTTCGCTTTGTCCGCGGAATTTTGAGATTGTGCTGCTTGCGGCTGCGAGGGCTGGGACTGCGACGCCTGGGCTTGGGCTGCCTGATCTTGCGTCGTCTGATCCTGCGGCGCGGCGTTCGCAGCCTGCCCGCAGAGCGCGACTGTCAGCAGCGCACACAGAGCGAAATCAAAAAACCATCTTCGGAGTTGAAGTTTTTGAGCGACCACCTTGCCGGTATCCATTGCCATCGAGTTTATACTGTCGCATGGCCGTTAATCTCTGGGACCGAACCGATCACGCCCTCGACTACCTTGAACGAGCTGACTCCATTCCGCATCGCAGGGAAGGCGAGTCGACATTGCTTGAGTTCATTCCCTCGACCACACGCCGCATTCTCGATCTTGGCACTGGCGATGGAAGGCTGCTGGCTCTGGTGAAGCGCGAACATCCGAAGGCGGAAGCCGTGGCCATCGACTTCTCCCCAGCCATGATCGAGGCCGCGGGAAAGCGTTTTGGCGCGGATGACTCCGTCACGCTGATCGCGCATAACCTCGATGAATCACTTCCTAGCGTGGGGAAATTTGATGCGGTCATTTCCTGCTTTGCCATCCATCACCTGGCGCACGAACGAAAACGCGCACTGTATACCGAAATCCACGGAATACTGAATGCCGGCGGCGTGTTCTGCAATCTGGAACACGTTGCATCGCCCACGCCCAGGCTGCACGAAGAGTTTCTGCGCGAGATCGACAAAACGCCGGAGACCGAGGATCCGTCTAACAAGCTTCTTGATTTTGAAATTCAGCTGCGCTGGCTGCGCGAGATTGGGTTCGTTCACGTGGATTGCCACTGGAAGTGGCGGGAACTGGCGCTGCTGGCGGGACGAAAGACCTAAAGGCGCGATACCCTTTCCGTCACCCACTCGCCCGCCTCGCGCGTGCCTAGCGTTCCGCCGATGTCGGCCGTCGTCTTCTTCTGCCGCACGGCTTCGAGCACGGCGGCTTCGATCTTTTGTGCTTCGTCCGCCATTTCTAAATGGGACAGCATCATCGCTGCCGTAAGAATCGCGCCGAAGGGATTGGCGATGTTCTTCCCTGCTATCGTTGGCGCGGAGCCGTGCACGGGTTCGAACATTGAGATGTGCCCGGGGCGCAGATTGCCGCTCGCAGCCATGCCCAAGCCGCCCTGCAATCCGGCGGCGAGGTCGGTGAGGATGTCGCCGAACAGGTTGTTGGTGACGATGACGTCGAATCCGCGCGGATCGCGCACCATTTGCATGGCTAGCGCATCAACGTACATGTGCTGTGTTTCAATGTGCGGGTGCTCCGCCGCGACTTGCTTGAAGACGCGCTGCCAGAGGCCGCCGGCGTGGGTCATGGCGTTGGACTTGTCGCACATCAGCACTCGACGGCGGGGTGATCCGTCAAGTTTCTTGTGATTTGCGCAGTATTCGAAGGCGTAGCGGAGGATGCGCTCGACTCCCTTGCGCGTGTTCACGTCCTCCTGAATCGCAACTTCGTCGGGAGTTCCCTGCTTGAAGACGCCTCCCAGGTCTCCGTAAACGCCCTCGGTGTTTTCGCGGATCACTACGAAGTCGAGGTCTTTCGGCTCGATGCCTTTGAGCGGACACAACGACGCATCCATCAGTCGAACTGGGCGAACGTTGGCGTAGAGGTCCATCTGGACACGCATGCCTAGCAGAATTTCCCGGGCATGAATATTGGACGGGACGCGCGGATCGCCGAAAGCGCCAACCAAGATGGCGTCGAAATCGCGAGCCAACGTGGCAAAGCCGTCGGGCGGGACGGTGACTTTGTCGGCGAGATAGCGGTCGGCTCCCCAGTCGAACGCGGTGAATTCGACCGCGGCACCAGTGGCCCGCATCACGTTCACAGCCTGCGGGATGACTTCTTTCCCGATGCCGTCTCCGGGAATTACGGCAATGCGCTTCGTTTTCATGGCGTTCACGCTGGCAACGTTAGCACAGCCTTGATGTCTTATAAACCCACGGCTTGTGGTGATAGCGGGGTAGTGGGTCAGTTTGGAAGACGCATTCCCCCAGCGGCTAAAGCCGGCACTGGAAATTAAGCGCTTATCGCAGCGGTAAACCGCTGCGCCACCCAAAGGCAAAACCAAAATCGAGTTTTTCCGCAGCAGTTACGGCACGTCTAAAGCCGTGCCCTTTCAAGGCGAATTCAAACCTGACCCACTACCGACAGGGGACGCCGTCCCTCCATCGCGAACCGTTCGTTATAATCAGAGGTTGAGCCTATGACTTTGACTACACTTCCCGGCGCGAGCGCCGCCGAGCACAGCGGGTCGTCTCCGGTACAAGACTTCGGCGATACTCGCGCTGAATTTCAGGCGTTGCTTTCCGGATGCGGCCTCTATGACCTGGCCGGGCGCGCCAAAATGGCGGTCACGGGCGGCGACCGCGTCCGCTGGCTGAATGGCATGATCTCGAATAACGTTCGCGATCTCGCTCCCGGCCACGGCGTCTATGCCTTCCTGCTGAACGCGCAGGGCCACATTCAAGCCGACCTTTATGCCTTCCAGCACGGAGACTCGCTGCTGGTGGATCTGGATCGCAGCCTGCAAGAAAAAGTCGTGCACCTGTTCGAGCGCTACATCATCGCCGACGACGTTGAGATCGCCGACGTCAGCGAGAAATTCACCGCGCTGGGTGTGGCCGGTCCGGAGTCGCGGAAGGTACTCGAACGCGCGGGCATCGTTCTTCCCGAGCTTGCGCCGTTGGAGTTTTGCTCGCCGAAATGCGATTGTGCGTGTGGCTGTCTGCAATGCACCGTGGTGCGGGGCGACGGTTCCGCCGGCACGTCGTACGAAATCTGGCTGGCGCCAGACCAGCAGAAGTCCACATGGGACGCGTTGATTGCCGCCGGCGCCACTGCCGTCGGCGCGGGCGCATTGGAGCTTCGGCGGATCCATTTCGGCATTCCTAAACTTCGCGCCGACATTCGCGACCGTGATTTGCCGCAGGAAACCGGGCAACTGCGCGCGCTGAACTTTGCCAAAGGCTGCTATTTGGGGCAGGAGATCGTGGAGCGCATACGCACGCGCGGCGGCGTGCATCGGCAGTTCACGGCGTTTCTGGTGGAGGGCGCGTTGCCCCAACCTGGCGCGAAGATTGTGGCGGACGAAAAGGACGTGGGCGAGATTACGAGCAGTGCGATTCTGCCTTTGCCCGGCGGAGATCGCCCCGTGGCGCTGGGTTATGTGCGCCGCGAGGCGGCTGGAAAAGATTTGCGGGCGGGAACGGCTAAGTTAAAGACGGCATCGCTTCCGATGATTTGAATCCGAAAAGACTCTCTGGAAATCAGGTAATCCTTATGGCGCAAAAAAGAAAAGAAGAAAGCGAATTCAAAGTAAGCGACCGGCGGTTGTTCACCTCCGACGGAGAACTGCGAACCGAATCGGAGGAAGAGCAAGCGCCGCCAGTTCCGCAGGCCGCGCCCGCACCCGCCGTGGCCGCGCCCGTCGCTGTAACGCCAGCGGCTTCGGCGCCCGCCGTTGTAACCATCCCGGAAGCCGCATCCGTCGCCTCAGCTCCGCCGGGCGAATCCGACGTTCCCGAGCCTCCCACGGCTGGCGAGCAGCAGAAGCAGCATGATGCCTATAAGCAATCGTCTCGCGATCTGGATACGCGCGTCGAACTCAGCGGCCACTCAGCGAAGGAACTCGAAGTAAGTTTCGAGCGCTTCATGGCTTCGCTCTACATGACGGCCATGATGCAACTTGGCCTGATGCACGAACAGGGTGGCCAGCCCGGAGTCGACCTGATCGGCGCGCGGCAGACCATCGACACGCTGGGCATGATTGGCGAGAAAACCAAGGGCAACCTCACTCCCAAGGAGCAGGCATTTCTGCAGAACTGCCTGTATGAACTGCGCATGGCGTATGTGGAAGTGACCAACGCGCTGGCGCATCCTCCGCAGGCGCCGGGCTCCATTACAGGTACGAACGGCTGATGCAGGCGACTCTGACGGTATTGGGCAGCGGCACGTCGATGGGAGTTCCCACCATCGGCTGCGACTGCGCCGTCTGCCGTTCGCCCGATCCGCACGACCGACGTACGCGTCCCTCGGTGATGATCAGTTACAACGGACGCCATGTGATGATCGACACCACGCCTGACTTTCGCGAGCAGGCGCTGCGCGAACACATCACGCAACTCGACGCCGTGCTCTACACGCACACCCACGCCGACCACATTCTGGGCATCGACGACTTGCGGCCTCTGACCTATCACCACAAGCCGGGCAAGATGCCGCTCTATGCCACACCGCGAAACTGCGATTTTCTGCGCAACATGTTTCGCTACATTTTTGAGGCCACGTATAAATTTGGCGGACTGCCTCTGGTCGATCTGCAACCGATCGAAGGCCCGGTGGAGCTGTTTGGCGCGCGCTTTGAGCCGGTGACGGTGATCCATGGCGAAACTCCGATTCTGGGCTTTCGATTCGGATCGGGCGCTTATCTTACCGATCACAGCGACGTTCCGGCGGAAACGCTGGAGAAGCTGCGCGGGCTCGACATACTGTTTCTGGATGCGCTGCGCTACGTGCCGCATCCCACGCATTCGACGGTGGAAAGGTCGCTGCAGATTGTGGACGCCGTGAAACCGAAGCGCGCGTTTTTCACGCACATCTGTCACGATCTGCCGCACGAGGCCACCAACGCCACTTTGCCGCCGGGCGTGCAGCTAGCGTATGACGGGATGAAATTGAAGTTTGAAATTTAGGTTCACCGCCGAGACGCCGAGAGCGCCGAGAAGATGTTAAGCAGGTTTTCTTGGCGTTTTCGGCGTCTCGGCGGTGAAACGATTTTCGGATGCTGACTTTTCACCAACTCGACGCCATCCCGCACGACTTTGGTCCTGCTTTGCTCAGCGTGGGCAACTTCGACGGGGTGCACCGGGCGCACCGGCATGTGATTGACGAGATTGTGCAGCGTGCCAGGGCCGAGGGCGCGAAATCGGTGGTGGTGACGTTTGAGCCGCATCCGGCGCGCATTCTGCGTCCTGACCACAACTTGAAGCTGTTGACGCCGCTTCCGGAAAAGCTGCGGCTGCTGGAGGCGACGGGACTTGACGCGGTTCTGCTGCTCCCTTTCTCCCGCGATCTATCGCTGATGACGCCGCATCATTTCGCGCATGAAATTCTAAAGAAGCGGCTTCATGCCCGCGAGGTGCACGAAGGCTACAACTTCCACTTCGGGCACAAGGCGGCTGGAAACATTCATCTGCTGCGCGAGTTCGGCGGAGAGATGGGATTTTTCGTGCACGATTATCCCGAGATGCGCCTGCGCGGGGAGCGAGTTTCGAGCAGCCACATTCGCAAACTGCTGGGCGAGGGCCGAGTGAGCCGGGCGCGGCATTTGCTGGGGCGTCCGTTCAGCATTCTCTCCAGCGCCGGGCGCGGACGCGGCTACGGCTCGAAGTACACCGTGCCCACCATCAACCTGGCACGCTATGAAGAACTTGTGCCGAAGGATGGCGTGTACATCACGCGTACGCGCGTGGGCAGCGAATGCTTCGACTCGGTCACAAATGTTGGGAATCGTCCCACGTTTGGCACGGATTCTTTTGCCATTGAGACGCACCTGCTGAATTTTCATCCACTGGAACTGGCGGCGGAGACGGAAGTCGAACTTCATTTTCTGGATCGGCTGCGCGATGAGATCAAATTTCCGTCGGTTGAGGCGCTGAAGGAGCAGATTGGGCGGGATGTGGGGAAGGCGCAGAGGTATTTGCGAAGGCTGGGAAGAGCAGGGGCTCGTCTTTAGAGTCGTCTCGCGGATGATGGACTCAAATCGGCACCCGCCCTTCTCTTCGCGATAGGACGTGCCACCGTCGCCTTTCCCCCCTGATACAATCCCTCCCGCATGGCCATCGGCCCGATCCAGTTGCTGAAGCAAGCGACGCCCGCGCAGCGCCGCACTCTGCTTGCGGCCGCTCTGGGCTGGATGCTGGATGCTTTTGACGCCATGCTTTACGCGCTCGTGCTCACTTATGTGATGCGCGATCTTGGGATGTCGAAGGCTACCTCCGGCTTTCTTTATACGCTCACCTTGCTCGCCTCCGGCATTGGCGGATTGCTTTTTGGATTTCTTGCCGACCGCGTTGGACGCAAACGCGCTTTGATGTTCAGCATTCTTACTTACTCGATCTGCTCGTTTGCTTCGGGGCTCTCGACCACCGTGCTGATGCTGGCGGTGTTTCGCTTCATCCTCGGACTCGGCATGGGAGGCGAGTGGAACACTGGCGCTACGCTCGTCGCCGAAACCTGGCCCGATGCATTGCGCGCCAAGGCTTTGGCCATCGTGCAGAGTTCGTGGGCAATCGGTTACGCGATGGCCGCTTTGGTAGCGGGCATTGTGTTGCGGTATGCCAACTGGCGGTTTGTGTTCTTTGTTGGAATTCTTCCGGCTCTGGTTACGCTTTGGATACGGCGTGGAGTGCCCGAATCGGAGATGTGGAGGGATCGCCAGGCTGGCGCCCCGCAGCCTGATTGTGCAGGCGGTTCGCGGACAGGAGTGTCCGCGCTACACGAGTCGTTCTTTCTTATTTTTCGCGCGCCTTATCGTAAGAGCACTATCGCTCTTTTTCTGCTTAATTTTTTTGGGTTGTTTGGGTGGTGGGGATTGTTTTCGTGGATTCCTCCTTATCTTTCGTTGCCGGTGGAACGCGGCGGGCGCGGCTTTGGGATTATGGGCACGGCTACGCTGCTAATTGTGCTCAACCTGTTTGGCATGTTTCCGGGGTATCTCAGCTTCGGATGGGTTGCGGACCAATTGGGACGCCGCAAGTCTTTTGTGCTTTATCTGTTTGCCGCCGCGGTTCTGGTGCCGGTCTACGCTTTGGCGCGGTCGCAGGCGGCGGTGCTGGTGCTGGGCGCGGTGGTCGCTTTTTTCGGGACAGGATTTTTCTCGGGCTCGGGACTGATTGGCAGCGAGATTTTTCCGACTCGGCTGCGGGCGCGGGCTTTGGGATTTACCTACAACGGGGCACGCGCGCTGAGTTGCGTCGCGCCCTGGATCATTGGATGGGCGGGACAGAACAAGGGACTCAGCTGGGCTTTTTATTTATGTGCGGCCGCGTTCTTTCTGGCTAGTGTGATGGCTACGCAGTTGCCGGAGACTAAGGGGAAGAGTTTGGAGTAAGAAAGTCGTTGGTCGATGGTCGTTTGTCGTTCGTCGTTCGCGAGTTGTGGTTTGCCAACGACTATCGACTCTCGACCAACGACTACTTTGTCACTCGATCGGCTCAACCACCAACTCTTCCCCGGCGCCGGGTTCCGGCAACTGGATCAAGACTATCGCCACCAGTACCAGAACAATTCCCGCGGTTTGCAGCGGGCGCAGCAGTTCTCCCAGAGTTAGAGCGGCTATCAGGATGCTGAACACTGGCTCCAGGCAACTGGCTACGATCGCGCTCGTCGGCTCCAGGTGCTGCAAGCCGGCGAAGTAGCAGGAAAATGGGGCAAGCACGGAGACTAGAGAGAACACGAGCATGAACTCCCACTGCTCGCGGTCATAGTGGGCGGCAGCAATCTTCCAGGGAGGATTTACGAAGATCCAGAAGGTTGACGTTGCGACCAACACCCAGAGCAGGACTTTCCAGCGGTCGTAGCGGGCCAGCACTTTGTGTCCGCCGACGTTGTAAAAGGCGAAGGAGAATGCGGCTAGCAGCGCGGCCGTAACGCCGATGGGATCCATGCGGAAGCCGCCTGCGGCTACGAAGCCGACGGCCAGCGCGCATCCCAGCACGGCCAACGCCACGGCTGCGATTCTTCGCAGGGATGGCCGCCTGGCTTCGCGCACCGCCATATAAAGGAGAACCCAGACCGGCGCCGTGTATTGCAGAATGATGGCCGTGGCCACGTTCGTCCGCTGAATTGCCAGGTAGTAGAGATAGTTCGACGCGGCTACGCCCAGAATTCCGAGCAGGAAAAATCGCAGCAGGTCGCGCCTGGGAACGCGCAGGGCGGACGCGCCTCTTTTTGCCAGCAGCACCGTCAACAGCACCGCCAGTGACAAAGTCGCGCGGCTCTGCGAGAGGATCAGCGGATCGATCTTCTTGAGTGAACTGCCGAAGGAGAACCCACCGGGCAGCGCGTGCCCGGTGAAGGCCGCGCGACCCAGGGTTGCCGAAATCCCCCACAGAAAGGCTGCGCTTGCAATATAGAGATAACCGCGCAGCGGATGCGGGGCATTCTGGTGAGCACCAGTTTTCACGCAACGTGCTCGATGGTGTACGTGATTTTTGCCGTCTTCTCCAGCATGGCGGAAACCGAGCAGTACTTTTCTTTTGAAAGCGCGACCGCGTCTTCCACGGCTTTCTGTGAGACTTTTCCGTGAACCCGATAGGTTAGGTGAATCGACGTAAAGACGGCGGGATAGCCGTCCGCTCTCTCGGCTTCCGCTCGCACTTCGAGGCCGGTGAACGGCTCGCGTTTTTTGCGGAGAATTCCCACCACGTCCGAAGCGGTGCAGCCGCACAGGCCTAGCAGCACTAATTCGATTGGGCTGTTGGCGGTTTTCTCGGCGGCGGTATCCATCACGACCGAGTGGCGTGACGTTGCGGAGCCTACGTATCTTTCGTTGTCCGTCCAATTGACTGCAGCTGCAATCATGGTTCCCTTTCGCTGTCGCGGTTACCTCAGGGGCTGAAGCCCCGTGTCTATACGGACTGTAACGGCACGGCTGAAGCCGTGCCCTGCCCAAAACCCAACTCACAAGCCAAGTCTAACGCCGGTTGTCCGTCATCGGCTCAGGATGAATCAACACTCGGAATAACTCGGGCGCGTCGTGCTTGAAGCGAATCTCGAGCGATGTCTGCACGTCGTGCACTCGCGACAGCGGCATATCGTCGGGCAGCGTGCAGTGGCAGGAAACATAGAGCCGGGCGCGCACTTTCTTGAACTGAAATTCGTGCACGTCCATCACCTCGGGAAATTCCTTCACAATATTCTTGAGCCGCTGTTCCAATTCCGGCTCGCGGACAACCTCTTCTCCGGTTTCAATCGTCGCTGGTTCGCTCTCGATATGCGTCAGGATGGTCGAAATCTCAGGAATCTCAGTGCGCATCTCCGTCTCCAGCCGGGTGACTTCGTCGTGCGCCTGCTTCATGCTGAGTTGTTCATCGAGCTCGAGATGCTGCTCCACGTGCAACTGACCGTTAAGGTTTTGCACGCTGATGTCGTGCACATTGAAGTTGTAGCGAGTGGCGACGGCGCGGATGCGATCGAAAATATTTTCCGAATGCCGGGCGCGAGGGACCGAGTGCACCATCACGTCGGCATCGGGGAGAATCTCGCGGACCCGCGAGCGCACCGCATCGGAAACCTGCTCGGAGCGCTGGAAAGTGAAATTGCGTTCCAGGCCCACCGAAACATCCGCGAAATAGCGGTTCCCGGCTTTCCGAAAGCGGACTCGCTCCACTTCCAGCACGCCCTCGACCGTCCTGATGCGGTCGAATATCTGGCTTCGTACGCCGGCGGGCGCGGCATCGAGCAGCGCGTCCATCGTTTTTCGCGCCAGGCGCCAACTTACGGAAACGACTACGCCGGCCACGAAAAGTGCGGCTACGGGATCGGCCTGACGCAGCCAGTCTACGCGATAGTTGCGACCCAGTTGAACCAGAGCTAAGCCCACGATCACGACCGCGCTCGACCAGATGTCGGTGGAAAAATGCAGCGCATCGGCTTCCAGCGCCTGACTGTCGTACTTGGTCGCAATGCGTCCTAGGGCGCGCGAGCGCCAGGCGTCGATGGCGATGGACAACGCCATGACCACGAACGCCGCCTTACTCGGTTCAATCTCCACGCTATGAAAAAAAAGGCGCCGGATCGCTTCATAGATAATCCAGACGCAGGTCAGCAACAGCAGGCCGGTTTCGATGAAGGCGGAAAAATTTTCAAACTTGCCGTGTCCATACTGGTGATCGGCATCGGCTGGCTTATCGGAAACGCGCACTGACAAGAAGGTCACCAGCGCCGCAACCAGATCCAATGCAGAGTGGGCTGCCTCCGACAGAATTCCCAGCGAGCCGGTTGCGATTCCCACAACAATTTTGAGGCTGGTGATGACCAGCGCCGCCAGTACCGAGTTTCCGGCAACGGTTCGCTTTTCCCGGCGCATCGATCCGGAGCTAAAGGTGGCCCGTATTTCTGGCATAGAGCTCATTATCGCTGCGGAGGCGCTTGCCGCCAACCCCTTGCTTGCTTGGACTCTGCCCTAATCTCCCATTTTTTCACCACGGAGTCACGGAGACACGGAGAAAACCTTAAAACATGGAAAGATCAGGCCGTGGCTTTAGCAAGCAGTTGGTTTTCTCCGTGCCTCGGTGATGAAAAAGTCCGATTAGGACAAGAACCCTCGCTTGCCCGGCGTCCGGCGGGACATGCTACGATTGCTTCGTTGGAATTTCTCCCTGGAGGAGTTTGATTCATGCGTTCCCAGCTTCTTGTGTATCTCCTGCTCGCGAGCCTGGCTTATGGACAAGCAGCGGCACCCACCGCGCCTCCGGCCGCCGGAGCCAAGACGGAGCAAACCGCCCCTGCCGCGCCGGAGAAGGCGCCCGAAGTCAAAGTCGGGCCCGACGACACCGTGATTACGCTGAACGGTTTTTGTGCCGATGCCAGCCAAACCGGCGACGCCTGCAAAACCAAGATCACCCGCGCACAATTTGAAAAACTCGCCGATGCGCTGCAGCCCGGAATGTCGCCCGCCATTCGCCGCCAACTCGCCAACCGATATGCGCAGATCCTCAAGATGTCGGCCACCGCGGAAAAACGCGGCCTCGAAAAGCAACCCACGTTCGAGGAAAAGATGTATTTCGCGCGCCTGCAGATTCTTGCCCAGGAACTGACCGCAGCGCTGCAAACCGACGCCGGCAAGATCAGCGACGCCGACGTCGAGGACTATTACAAGAAGAATGAAGCCTCTTACGAGCAGGCTACCTTCGAGCGGATTTTCGTTCCCCGCACCAAGCAAATTCCGCCGCCAAAGCCCGCTCCGGCCAAGGCTGGTGAGAAAGCCGCCGCCAAACCCGCCGCGCCCGCACCCCCGACCGAAGAGCAGAAGAAGGCCGCCGAAGAGGCGATGACCAAGGTCGCCAAGAGCCTCCGCGCCCGCGCCGTTGCGGGTGAGGACTTCGACAAGCTGCAAAAAGAGGCCTTCGTCGACGCCGGTCTTCCGGGCAATGCCACCAACACGAAAGTTGAAAAAGCGCGCCGCACCACGCTGCCCAAAGATCACCAGGCGGTCATGGACATGAAACCCGGCGAAGTCTCCGAGGTGATTACCGACGCCAACAACGGGCACTACATCTACAAGCTGGTCAGCAAAGAGACGCTGACTCTGGAGACGGTGTCGCCGGAGATTCGCAAAACGCTTTCCAGCCAGCGCTACCGCGACAGCATGCAAGCCTTTCAGGGCAATGTTGAAATGAACGACGCCTACTTCGGCCCCGCCAGTAATCCGGCCATGCGGCAGCCTCCACGACCCAGGCGGCCTGACGAACCGGCCGAGGACCGAGACTGAGAGAAAGACGAAGAAGATTCCGACGCAATGGATATAGCAAAACCAACCATTCTGGTTACCGGAGTGTCGGGCAATCTTGGCCAGCGGCTCCTGCCGCAGCTTTCGGGCTACAACGTGGTGGGCGTGGATGTCACGCCCCCCGCGCATTCTCCCGTGGCCCGCTTCGTTCCGCTCGACCTGGGCACGGAAGAATCCACCCGCGAGTTGCTGCTGTTACTGCGCGAGGTGCAGCCGGCGTCGGTGGTACATCTGGCCTTTGTGATCGATCCGCAGCGTTCCGGCGTTCTGGACGTCGACCGCATGTGGCGGATCAACGTGGCCGGGACCGCGCGCGTGATGGAAGCGATTAGCGAAGCCAACCGCAGCGCCGCACCCGCCGCCATCCGCCAATTCATTTTCATAAGCAGCGTGTCGGCCTATGGCTCCGACCTGCCCGAACCCGTCGACGAAGATTCGCCGCTCGGCGCGCACACGCTGCCCTACGCCATCCACAAGAAAGAGAGCGATCTCGTCGTGCAGCAGCGCGCGCCTTCGCTGCGCGGATGCGGCGTCTTTATCCTGCGTCCTCATATTCTTGCCGGAGCAACCGTCGAGAATTACCTGATGGGAGCGTTTCGCGGCACGCCTAACGGCAAGGGTTCACGCGCCGCCCGTATGCGCGACTCGGCAAAGCGCCTGCCTTGCGTGCTGCCTTACGGCCAGAAGTATCTGGACCACAAGATCCAGTTCGTGCACGTCGACGATATGGCGCGGCTGCTGGCGTGGATACTGCGGCGCGAACCGGAAGCAAAACGGCTGACCATTCTGAACGTGGCCGGACGCGGCGACCCTTTGACCTTTGCGCAGTGTATCGAGATGGCGCACGCTAAATTGCTGCGCGTCCCCGGACAGTGGGCGATGCGCCAGCTGCTGCAATTTTTGTGGGACTGGAAGATCTCGGCCATTCCGCCCGACGCCGTGCCCTACATGACGGGCCAGTACATCATGAATACCGAGCGGCTGAAGAATTTTCTCGGCAGCGACTACGCACGGGTGATGGAAAAGACTAACTCCGAGGCGTTCGCGGATTCGTTCCAGAAAACCTGAGAACGTATTCACCGCCGAGACGCCGAGAGAATCTCAAGAGACGCCTTTCGGCATTACGCCGTGCCATCGCGCCTTCAGCGTCTCGGCGGTTCGACGCTCTTCACGCCCCGGTAGAGCCCCGCCACGCCAAACGTGTAGGGGGTCCAGGAAACTTCGCGAAACCCCGCTTGGTGCATACGCCCGAGCATTTCATCGGGCGACGGAAAGCGCTCTACCGACGCGGGCAAGTACGCGTAGGGGCCTTTTACTCCGGAGATCACGGTTCCGATCGCGGGGAGAACCTTCTTGAAATAGACGCGGTAGCACTTTCCCATCAAGCCGCCCGGCTCACCAAAATCCAGAATGCCGCATTCGCCGCCGGGGGCAAGCACTCTCGCAATTTCTCGCAAACCCGCGTCGTAGTCGGCCAGGTTGCGGAATCCGAAGGCGGAGGTCACCAGATTGAAATATCCATCGGGAAACGGCAACCGAAGCGCATCGGCTTCTACCCAGCGCAGCGTGGTGCCTTTTCCCTTGGCGGCCGCGCGTTGCAGCATGGCATGAGAAAAATCCGCGCCCAGAATCCGCGCTCGGCTGGAGTTGGCACGACGGCGCAGAGCGAATGTCATGTCGCCGGTGCCACAGCAAAGGTCGAGCGCGCGCGCGTCGGGACGCTTCAGAATGGCGTCGAATTTTCGCGCCGTGCGCCACCACCAGAGGCGGTCAATGTTAAACGAGAGAACATGATTCAGCAGGTCGTAGCGCGGAGCAATCGAGGTAAACATCTCCCGCACGGCGGCCGCCGCCGCTTCGCGGTCTTGCGCTCCGGCGGGAGCCGCACCCACGACGCGAGGATTGATCTCTTGCTTCACGGTTCCGATTTCGTTGCTCAATTCCGCGCCAGCTTCCTCAGTTCGTCGACGGCCGAACGGACAATCGCTTCCGGCACGTCGCTGACGATCTCAACCTTGCCAATCTCGCGCGGCAGAACAAAGTGCACCACTCCCCGCCGCGTTTTCTTGTCGGAGCGTAGACGCTTCAGGATGTTCGCGGTCTTCCACTCCATGCGAGGGAGGCGGCCGAAACCCAGAACTGAATTGGAAATGCGCCCCGCTGTCACGCTATCGAGCCGGCCGGTGGAAAGCGCGATATGCGTGGCTGCGACCATGCCCCAGGCCACGGCTTCTCCGTGAAGCAGGTGTGTGTAGCCGGTTTCGGCTTCGAGCGCGTGTCCGATGGTGTGGCCCAGATTGAGCACCTGACGCAGGCCGCCTTCGCGTTCGTCGGCGCTCACCACCGCTGCCTTCAGGCGCACGGAATCGGCAATCACTTTCTCGAGCACAACCGGATCGCGATCCAGAATTTCGCGGCGGCGTTCTTCAAACAGGCGGAACAATCCCGCGTCTCCGATGATGCCGCACTTCAACGACTCATAGAGTCCGGCGCGATACTCGCGCGAGGGCAGCGTTTCCAGAACAGCGGGATCGACGAGCACCGCGCGCGGCTGGTGAAACGTCCCCAGCAGATTTTTCCCCGAGACCAGGTTGACGCCCGTTTTCCCGCCAATCGCGGCATCCACCTGCGCCAGCACGGTTGTCGGAACCTGGATCACATCCACGCCGCGCATATAGATCGACGCCAGGAAGCCGGTCACGTCGCAGGCTACGCCGCCGCCCAGTGCAATCAGGGTTGCGCCGCGATCGGCGCCGCGGCTTACCAGCTTTTCTGCCAACTTCTCCAGCGTGGTGAGGCGTTTTGAGCGCTCGCCATCGGGCATCTCGAGGAGCTCGGTTTCGACTCCCGAAGCGGCCAGCGATTTCGTCAGGACCTTGGACCAGTGCCTTCGGACCGGCGGAACCGTGACTACAAACGTGCGGCGGTTTTCGAGGAGCTTGCCGAGGCATTCTCCGGCGCGAGTGAGCAAACCGCTGCCGATGAGCACCTCGTACGATCGCGATGGCGTAGCGACTGGAACGCTAATCATGAGTATTTATCATAGCGTATGCCGCGCCAGGTTCTATGCCGGCTTTCTCTGGGGATGCAGCAACGATGCGGCGACGGAAGCCGCCAAGACAAGAACTACAACTGCCAGCGCCCATTCGGTGGGAATTAGCACGTAGTGCGAGGCCAGCATTTTCACGCCGACAAGAATCAGCACGGCTGAGAGTCCGTAGTGCAGATAATGAAAGCGGTCCATCATTCCCGCCAGCGCAAAGTACATGGAGCGCAATCCGAGAATGGCCAGCACGTTCGACGTATAGACGATGAAGGCGTTCAGAGTGATGGCCAGCACCGCGGGGATGGAATCGACCGCGAAGAAAATGTCGCTGGTCTCGACCACCAGCAGCACCACCAGCAACGGGGTCGCGTAGAGTCCGCCTCGGCGCGTGAAGAACTGGCCTCCAACATATTCGTCCGTGACCGGGAAAGCCCGCCGAAATAACCTCAGCACGAGATTCTTTTCGGGATCGATTTTCCTGTCGCCCTGCTGGAGTAGTCGGCATCCGGAATAGACAAGCAACGCGCCAAAGCCGTAGGTGATCCAACTGAAGCGGTGGATCAAACCCACGCCCGCGCCGATGAACGCGCCCCGCATCAGCACCGCGCCCAGAACTCCCCAGAACAAGACTTTGTGCTGATACTCGTCGGGCACTTTGAAATAACGGAAGATGATCAGAAATACGAAGAGGTTGTCGACGCTGAGCGAGAGCTCGATGACGTAGCCGGTCACGAACTGCAGCGCTTGCGCGCGTCCATGCCAGAACAGCACGACGACGGCAAACGCCACCGCCAGCGCGATCCACACCGCCGACCAGGCCAGCGCTTCGCGGAAACCGACGCGGTGAGAGCGTCGATTCAGCACGCCCAGGTCGAGCGCCAGCAGCGCCGCCACAGACAAGTTGAAGAGAATCCAGAAGACGAGCACAAGGAATCTTACGACAGGTGTTGCCCTACTGCTCTCTCCCCCTTGTTCCCTTCGCCCATTCGTCCCACATGCCCATGTCTTTCAATTCCTGGTCGAGATGGGTTTCGTGCAAGGTCTGCTCGATCTGGGCTCGGTTCAGGCGGGGGCCGACGCGATCGGCCGCATTCGCCAGAGCAAAGCTGAGTTCCGCCGCTTCGGCAACGTGTTTCTTCAACTGCGCGAAATCCACCTTGTCGAAGGTATCGGTGGTGGCGTGATAGTTCTCCAGATAATTCGCCTCTTCCTGGTCGGCAACAAACGTGGGCACGCCTTCGAGCATGAAGTCGAAATGGTCGGTGCCGCCTTCGGCCGTCGCCTCTGCTTTGGTGACGCCGAATTGCGCCAGCGGCGCCAACATCGACTGTGCCACGGGGACAACATCCTTGCGTCCGCCAGTCGAGAATCCTGTGGTTTTGCCCGTCCCGGCATCGAAGACGACCACGCCCGCCGCCTTATCAAGTTCGTTGCGATGCGCAGTAGCATAGGCGCGCGAGCCCAGCATTCCTTCCTCTTCGCCCGAAAATAGTACGAAGCGGATGGACCGCCGCGGCTTCAGTCCCGACGCCTTGATCGCGCGCATGGCATCAACCACCAGCGCGGAGTTGCAGCCATTATCGAGCGCTCCCGTTCCCAGTTCCCAGGAATCGAGATGCGCGCCGAGCACGACGAACTCATCCGGCTTCTCGCTGCCGCGAATTTCCGCCACCACATTCCAGGTCTTGATCGGACCACCAATTTTATTGGGAATCGAAATGTCGGCCCATACCGGATTCGCCGACGCCAGCAAGCGGGCAATCCGCTCTCCATCCTCGCGCCGCACCACCAGCTGCGGCAGGGCATCCATTTCGCCCGACTCGGAGTTGGTGTGACGATAAAGAATTCCGTGCTCGCGCGTGGCCATGAATGCAATCGCCTTGGCCTTCCCTTTCACCGCTAGCGCAATGATCGCGGGGGCGCGCTCATATTCGGCGAAAAGATCGTCCCAGTTCGCCAGTACTTTCGAGTGCACCAGCACGACTCTTCCCGCAACGTCGCCAACCTTGGCAAACTCGGCGGCTGAACCGTCTCCCACGTCGACGACGGGCACATGCTTTGCCGGAGCCAGCGGCGGAGCCCACGCGACAGAAACGGCGTGCACCGGAAAAATAGTTCCGGAATAGAGCGACGCCGTTATTTCGGTTGCTCCCTCGGCCCACGAATGCTTAATCGTGAACTCCTCGGTGTGCACGCTGTCGGCACCCGCGTCCTTGAACGCCGCCACGCCCCAGTCGACGGCGCGCTGAAACGCGGGAGTGCCGGGGACGCGTCCGCCGACCTCGTCGGTCAAGCGCCGGAGGTTGCTTTCGAGGGCAGAAGGCTTCAGGGCTTCCGCAATCAGGCGATCGGCCGTGGCTTGATCCGAGTCGCGATCGGCGGCGAAAACTGAGAGGCAAGAAATAGTCAGAAAGAAGAAAACCAACCGCAGGAGTTTGCTGGTCATAGCGTAAGGATTAGAAATGAATTTGCGGAAAAACGAAAGAGGGGGAGAAACAGGTGTCAGGTCGCAGGTTTCAGGTGTCAGGAAAAGCAACAGCAAAGGGCTTGTCCTGACTCCTGGGAGCTGAGACCTGCTTCGCTACGCGGGCGTCAGACCGTACTTCGCTTGCAGACGGCGCTCCATCGTCCGGAAGATCAGGCCATCCACCATAAAGCCAAGTATGATGATCAGGATCATTACCGCCATGACCTGGCTCATATCGCTCAGGTCGCGGCCCATCATCAGTAATTGGCCGAGTCCGAGGCTGAGAAAAATCATTTCGGCTTGAATCAGAGAGCGCCATGCGAACGCCCAGCCTTGCTTCATCCCGTTCACGATGAATGGCAAGCTGGCCGGCAAAAGCACCGACCAGAACAGGCGAAAGCCGCTTGCTCCCAGGTTGCGGCCAGCCATGGCGTAGATCTTTGGCATCTGCTTGCGGCCGTCTTCCATGGCGATGGTCACCGAGAGCAGCGAGCCCATCAGCACAACGAAGAGGATCGCTTTTTCGGTCAGACCAAACCAGAGAACAGCTAGAGGAATCCAGCAGATGCTGGGCAGGGATTGCAAGCTCACGAGCAAACCGCCTACGGTCTCTTCCAGAAATTTATTGCTCGACACGGCGAGACCAAGAATCATTCCGAGCACGACCGACAAGCTATAGCCGATCAACATGCGCTTCATGGTCACCGCGATGCCAATCCAGAAGCTGTGGTCGGCGAAGCCGTCCCACAAAGCGTGCCCCACTCCCCAGGGAGGAGGAAACAGATACGGCGGCCAGATGTGCAGCTTCGCTAAGACCGCCCAGATGCCGATCAACGCGGAATAGAAAATGACCTGCTTAGCGAGTTTTTTCATCGGCGTATTCCTCTTCCAGCGACTTGTTGATCTCTTCGCGCAGGCAATCGAGAATGTCCCGCGCCGTGCGCGCGACGTCGGCCTGTTCCATTTGACGCGGCCGGGGAAGGTTCACGGAGAACTCCTGCTTCACCCGCCCGGGACGAAACGTCAGCAAGAGAACGCGATCGCCCAGCCGCGCGGCTTCGCGCACATTGTGGGTCACGAAAATGATGGTGCGGCCGGTTTCCGCCCAGATGCGCTCCAGTTCGTCGTGCAGCAGATCGCGAGTCTGCGCGTCCAGCGCGGCAAAGGGCTCATCCATCAGCAGGACGTCGGGTTCGGTGGCCAGCGCCCGCGCCAGTGCCACGCGCTGCCGCATTCCTCCCGAAAGCTGATGAATATAGCTATCTTTGAACTTCAAAAGATGAACCAGGCGGAGGTAATACTGCACCTTCTCTTCGCGCTCGGCCCTGGAGACGTTCTTCATCTTCAAACCAAACTCGACGTTGCCCCCGACTGTCAGCCAGGGAAACAGGCCGAGCTCCTGAAAAATAAGAATGCGATCGGTTCCCGGTCCGCTCACCGGCGCGCCATCCACCAGAATTGTTCCCGAGGTCTGCGGCTGCAGACCGGCAATCAGATGCAGCAGCGTGGACTTGCCGCAGCCCGAAGGGCCGACGATGCAGAGGAATTCTCCCGGCCTGACATCCAGGCTGATATTGTCGAGCGCGAGCAAACGCTCCCCGGCGGTCGTTTTGTAGCTGAGCGAGATCGAATCCAGCGCGACCTTCGGGACCACCGCCTCGGCGATGCGTCGTCCAGGGTACACGGCTACCGAGGAAGCGGGTTTCCCGTGATGCACATTCGCGCGCACACCAGGGCGAGGACCGATTGGAACTACCGGAGGATACGCATTTTGCGGACTCGTGCTCATTGAATTGCCTTCTTCCCTTTTTCCGCCAACACCTGGTTTAAGAGCGAAAGATCGTACAGACTCGAAAGATCAGGCATCTGGCGGCCGAGGAAACCGGCGTCAAATGCGGACTTTGCGGCATTCATCAGTGACCCGCGCAGCGGATCGTAGGTTGCCGTCATGCGCCCAAACGATTCGTCGAGCACGGCGTTCGGCAGCGCTTTTCCCGTTTCTTTCGCGATCTGCTGATTCAGCAGTTTCTTGGCCTCGGGCAAATGGCCATTAATCCAATCCGTTAACTCCACATGCGCGCGGATCCAGTTCTTCACCACATCCGGATGGTCTTTGAGAAATTGCGTGCGGACGATCAGATGAGCCGTAATGAACTGACCATTGGGCCACAGGGTGCGCTCGTCCAGAAACAAGCGGCCGTTGCCTTCCTTGATCAACCGCGTCGCCCAGGGCTCGGGCGCCCAGGCGCCGTCCAACTCTTTCTTGATAAACAACGTGAGTTGATCGGGATTCGCCAGCGGAATCACCTGTACGTCCCCGCCCTTGTCCGTGGTCTTCATGCCATTTGCCTTCAACCAGGCGCGCAGCGCCACATCCTGCGTGTTGCCCATCTGCGGAGAAGCGACCTTCCGGCCGTGAAAATCTTCCGCTTTCTGAATGCCGGAATCGTTGCGCACCACCAGCGCCGCTCCGCCGCTTGTCGCACCGGCGACAATCCGCAACGCTTCTCCATTCGAACGAACGTAGCCGGAGATGGCAGGGTTGGGACCGATATAGGTCATGTCAATCGCCCCGGCAAACAACGCTTCGATCGCGGACGGTCCGGCGTTGAAGCTCTTCCACTCGATCTTGACCTGCGGCCCCATCGCCTTCTCGAACCAGCCGTTGTTCTTGCCGACCATCGCCTGCGGATGCGTGATGTTGGGAAACGCTCCCACCCGCACCACGGTCTGCGCCGCTGCCCATGGCACGAGCAAGAGGATTAAGGCAGCGGACGCGAAGAAACTTCGCCGGCTCATTGGACCTCGCTCTCCGCCAGCAGCGGCAGTACATGAAGCTCGGAGATCTTCTTTTTTCCGTTCTTCCGGTGGATCGCCTTCGCCTCGGAATCCGCAGGCACACGGCTGATCAAGTCGGCCAGCGTGGTGTTATCGAGAATCTTGGCGGCGGCATCGCGCACATCGAGAAACACTTTGTATAGAGCGCTGTGGTCGGCATCGCGGTCGATTAATACACGCAATTGTTCCGCATCCCCAAACGGTGCCAGGGGTCCATCGATCAAGCGGATAATCTCGCTCAGCCGGATGTCCGCCGGATCGCGCCGCAACCGGTATCCGCCCTTGGCGCCGCGGACGCTCTCCAGGATGCGCGCGTTCTTCAGTTCCAAAAGGATGAGTTCCAGAAACTTTTCCGGCAGATTTTCCTCGTAGGCAATATCGCGAATCCGGATCGCACCCTGAGAATAACGCCGGGTCAGCAGCATCATCGCCTGCAACGCGTACAACCCCTTCTGCGAAACCTTCATAGTCCCCCCGGCCACCCCGACCTATTATCTCTATGGTGCTAATAGGCATTATAGGTAATGCAAGCGCGGTGCCAAAGAAATAAATTGTCCATTTCTGCCGTCCCTGTGCTTTCAGTAAGTTACGTCGTGATGTGGAACGAGCGCGGGGCGCTGGTTGTGCAAGACTTTGCACTTAGCAGCCGACGACCTTCCCAAACGCCGGATGCAGCATTTTGCAGATCAAGGAATGTCTAGCCGGTGGATCGCCGATCATGCCCGCTTCGGCCGCTTCCTGGCGAGTGATCGTGCGCGGAAAGCCGGCCGCACCACCCCGCCACCCCGAGCCGAGATCCATCCGTTACCGCCGACACTTTCCTTCCGCGCCGGTTTCGCCAACAATAGAAGCTTCCAGTGACTCAGGCCTCCACCAACCCGGGCGGATTCACCATGGCCCAAGCAATCGAGCGCTACTTTAATGCGGCGCTCTATCTGCTCGTGCTCTCGGGCTTTGGCGCTCTCGCGTCGACCGGTGAACTCGACCTGGCCGCCACCATTGGGGTGAGCCTGGCTCTGGTGCTGCGCGGATACCAACTGGTGACGCAGCACGAGTTTGCCATCACGGAGCGCTGGACCACGCTGCTGACGCTGATTTACGTCTTCGTCTATGTACTCGACTATTTCTTTCTTTCGCGCAGCTTTCTGGGAGCGACGGTTCACCTCGTTCTGTTTGCCATGGTCGTCCGGCTCTTTTCGTTGCAGCGAACGCGCGACCACTATCTGCTGGCGGTGCTGTCGTTCCTGATGGTGCTGGCGGCCGCCGTGCTGACAGTCGGCAGCGTATTTCTGTTCGCTTTTTCCGGCTTCCTGCTGGTTGCGGTCGTCACTTTTGTGCTGATGGAGATGCGCCACTCGGTCGCCGATGAGGCGAAGCACGCCCAGGATCCAGTGGTTCCAGATCAAGGGGCTGCAAACCGGGGAGTCCCTCCCTATCAGCGCATGGCTTTCGGACTGATTGCCATCGCTCCGGCGCTCATGCTGATGGTTCTGGCCGTTGGTTTTCTGATCTTCTTCCTGCTGCCCCGCGTTTCTTCGCGCTATCTGAGCGCCTACACGCCGACCAGTGACGTGTCGACAGGGTTCAGCGATCGCGTGCAACTTGGCCGCATCGGCCAGATTCAGCAATCCAGCGCCGTGGTCATGCACATCGAGATTCAGAACGATCTGCAGGGTGCGTACGACTTGAAGTGGCGCGGCATCGCGCTGAGCAATTTTGACGGCAGAATCTGGTCGAATTCCTACGACCAAATCCAGCTTCGCCCCTCGAGCGACGGCAGCTATCACCTGGCGTCGGTGACCGACGCGCGTGAACTGTCGCCGGTTGGGGGACGCCCGATCCACTACCGCGTTCTGATGGAGCCGCTTGGAACCAACGTCTTCTTTCTGGCCGAGAAGCCGCGGAGCCTGCAGGGTAATTTTCGCCAGGTGAGCATGGATGCGGGAGGCGCGGTCTACGACCTCGATGCCGACCACCCCATCAATCGCTACGATGCCGAGTCGCAACTGTCCGAACCCGATAGCGACGAGCTTCGTCTGGCGTCGAACCTGGCGCCCGCGGGCATGGAGCGCTATCTGAAACTGCCGCCGCTCGACCGACGCATTCCAAAGCTGGCCGAGGATATCACCGCCGCATCCCCCAGCAACTACGACAAGGCAATCGCGATCGAGCGTTATCTATCGACCCACTTCGGCTACACGCTGGAACTGTCTCGCACCCTGCCCCGCGATCCGCTGGCCAATTTCCTGTTTGAGAGGAAGCGCGGTCACTGCGAATATTTCGCCAGTTCGATGGCGGTGATGCTGCGTTCCCTGGGCATTCCATCGCGCATCGTCACCGGCTTCCGTGGGGGCGAATTCAACGACCTCACCGACCAATATGTGGTGCGGGCCAGCGACGCTCATTCCTGGGTGGAGGCCTATTTCCCGGGATCGGGGTGGGTCAGCTTCGATCCGACTCCGGCGGGAAGTCTGCCGGTGCGAACGGGCTGGTCGCGGATGCAGCTCTATCTCGACGCCGCCGCGTCTTTCTGGCGCGAGTGGATTATCAACTACGACGTCAGCCACCAGCAAACTCTGGGAAAAGATGCGGCCACCAGCAGCCGGCATTTCGTTGAGGAGGCGCGCCGCTGGCTGGCGCAACGGCATCGCGCCCTGCTGTATTCCGCAAGGCAGGCGCACGATCATTTCAGCGCTTTTCCGGTGCGGTGGTTAGGCGGCCTGGCGGCGATTGCGGCCGCCCTGATTACCCTGCTGAATCTGCGGCGCCTGATTATGGGATGGCGCGATCGTAGTCTGCGGGCGCATCCGGAGCGGGCCCCGCGCGAATCAGCCGCTCTCTGGTATGACCGGATGGTGAGCCGACTGGCAAGGCTCGGCTGGCGTAAGTCGCCGTCGCAAACCCCATTGGATTTCGTCGCCGCCATCCAGCAAACGGCGCTTCAGGAGAAGGTTGCCAGATTTACGCGCGCCTACGAATCCGCGCGCTTCGGCGAGTCGGTGGAAGACGCGCAGAATCTGCCCGAGCTTTTCAAGGAAATCACCGCCGCGGATAAACCAGCCTAGAAGCGGTGGGCGATGCCAGCGCCGACGTAGTAGTTGTGCTGGCGGCTATTCGTGGTGTCAACGTCCAAGGCCGGATTTCCGGAGTAGAAATCGCGCGCTTCAAACCGCGCCCCCCAGTGATGCCATACCCATACATCCAAGCCGGCTCCAAATTGGACTACGCCGGTGTTGGTGCCATGCGGCCCAGGGTTGGGGTTGTAGTAATTGAGGACGGGGGCTTCCCGGAAGCGTCCATAGCCTCCGCCCACGCTGACCCACGGAGTGACGGAGTCGCTGGAGAAAAAGTTCAAACGCACCGACGGAGTCACAAACAGCGCTCCAATATCCTTCGGAATCTGATTCTCGTAGGTGTTCAAGTTCATGCGCGGATAAATGGCAACCGGCGCTTCCAGCGACAGTCCATAAACGCCAAAGCTCTTCAGCACGCGGGCGTAATTGAACGCCACGCCGACCGGGTTGCCGAAATGAATATGCGGACCGGGATCGGTCGGATAGGGGTCGTTCTCGATCGTCTGCGAGCTGACGAAACTCCGCCCCACCGTGATGGATAGTTCGTTTTTCTGCGCCCAAACGCTGGAAACGAGCACTAAAACCGGCACAACTAGAACTGCGAGGCGTGAAGAAAACATCTCTCCTCCGGAGTCTTGAGGATGTGGTTTTATTTCCTCAAGAGTAGCACGGAGCGCCCGGTTTGGCGGAAAACCACAGGTACCGTCTTTGGTGCGAGCATAGTGCGATTGTGCTTTTCGGCGGGGCGGGCAAGAGCATCGCGCAGCGAAGCCTGGCAAGGCCGATGCTAGAATCAGATAGATCCGTTTCCCGCTGATCGTCAAGTCCCAATGCCCATAAAGAAAACCCAATCCAAGATGCCGCCGCCGACTGCCCGGACCAAGGTTGGTTTTGTCAGCCTGGGCTGCCCCAAGAACCTCGTCGATAGCGAGGTGATGATGGGCATGCTGGCGCAGGCCGGCGCCGAACTCACTCCCAATGCAGGCGACGCCGACGTCATCGTGGTGAATACCTGCTCCTTCATCGGCAGCGCGCAACAGGAATCTATCGACACCATCCTCGAAATGGCCCGCCACAAGACCGGCGGCAAAGCGAAAAAACTCGTGGTTGCCGGTTGCCTGGTGGAGCGCTTTCACGACGAAATCCGCAAGAATATTCCGGAAGTGGACGCGGTCGTCGGCACCGGTGAACTGGAAAAAATTCTGGCGGCTGCGGGCGTGGCGGAAGCACGGCGAACGCCAAGTCCGTTCAACATTTTGAGTCCGAATGCGCTAAGTCCGAACGCGCCGACTTCGCGCCCCGAGGGCGATCATCGCCGCGGACAGGGCCGCTTCGCGCGCGAATCCTGGGACGGCGCAGTCGCCGATCTGCCCAACTACCTTTACGACGAGTACACGCCGCGCATCCTGACCACGCCGCGCTCTTCGGCTTATATCAAGATCGCCGAAGGCTGCGATCATCCGTGCAGCTTCTGCATTATTCCGCAGCTTCGAGGACAATTTCGCTCGCGCCGTTTCGAATCCGTGATCGCCGAGGCTGAGCGCCTGGCGCAATCGGGCGTCCGCGAAATCACGCTCATCGGACAGGACACCACCTGCTACGGCGAAGATCTTGGTCTGAAAGACGGCTTGCCCGTACTGCTGGAAAAACTGGCCGGCATTGAAGGGCTGAAGTGGGTCCGATTCCTTTACGCGTATCCCAACAAAATCACCGGCCGTTTGCTTGAGACCATCGCCGCCCACGACAAGATTTGTTCTTATATTGACGTCCCCTTGCAGCATGCCTCGGCAACGGTTCTGAAGCGCATGAAGCGCGGAGGCGGCGCCGATCTGTTCCTGCGCTTCATCGAGAAAATGCGGCGCGTGATTCCGGGCGTAACTTTGCGAACTTCATTCATCGTCGGCTTCCCCGGCGAAACCGAAAAGGAGTTCGAAGAACTTTGCGACTTTGTCAAAGAGGCGGCCTTCGATTGGATGGGCGCTTTTGGCTACTCCGATCAGGAAGGCGCGGGCGCTTTCGATCATGAGAAGAAGCTCTCCGTGCGAGAGATCGAAAGCCGCCGCAAGTCGCTGATGTCGATGCAAAAGAAAATCAGCAGGCAGAAGAAGAAAGCGCTGATCGGCCGCGAATTCGATCTCCTGATGGAGGGAGCGTCGGCTGAGTCCGACCTGCTGCTCGAAGGCCGCACCGCGATGCACGCTCCGGAAATCGACGGCACAGTTTTCGTGAACGATTATCCCGAGGGCGACGAGCCGAAAGAGGGAGAATTTTACCGCTGCCGCATCACTGCCGCGCACGATTATGATTTAGTGGCGGAAATCATTTAAGGTCAGAGGTTAGAGGTCAGATTGCAGAGGTGAAAACGACTCAGAGAGAAAATGTTCTCACCTCTGTCATCTGACCTCTGCAATCCACTATGCCGAGCAAGCGTGCCCTCAAACTCCGGTGCCCTATCTGCAAGAAGCAAGTAAAGTCCGGCGACGCCGACTTCCCTTTTTGCAGCGACCGCTGCCGCCAGATCGATCTCGGTAAGTGGGCGACTGGCGCGTATGTAATTCCATCGCCGATTGACGACACCGAGGAAGTGGACAGCCTCCGTGATCTGGATAGAGAAGACGAGCCGTGAAACCCACGCCCAACGACGGTAGCGCCGGCGTCTCGCCGGCTGTCGCGGGGGCGTCTCGCCCCCGCTTTGGCGAGGTAGAAATCCGCGATCGCGGCAGGCTTCCGCACTGGGAAAAAGACGCCGCCACCTACTTCTTCACTTTCCGGTTGGCTGATTCGCTTCCCAGCCCGGTCCTTGATCGCATCGAAAGCGAGCGACAGGCAATCGTCAAGACTGCCTTCGGCCTTCATCGCGACCTCAGCCCTGATGAACGCACGAAAATCGAGCGCCTCTCGACTGCAACTATTGAGCGCTTCCTCGACAGTGGCGCGGGCGCCTGTCACTTGCGGAATTCCGCCATCGCAGAGGAAGTGGCGAATGCTTTGCGTTACTTTGACGAGAAACGCTACCGGCTTTTTGCGTGGTGCGTCATGCCAAACCATGTGCATGTTGTGGCCCGGTTCTTCCCCGGACAAACTCTGGCGGCAGTGGTGCATTCCTGGAAATCCTTCAGCTCGAAACACGCGAATCGGATTTTGGGAATGCACGGCGTTTTCTGGCATAGGGAGTATTATGACCACCTCATTCGAAGCGAAGAAGAGCTCGAACACTCAATTCGCTATGTGAGCGAAAATCCTGTAAAGGCGCAACTGAAAGATTGGAGGTGGGTTTGGGTGCGCGGGCGAGACGCCCGCCCGACAGCCGCCGAGGACGGCGGCGCTACTCTCCCCTGAACACCTATGAATTCCTCCAAGCCTGATCCTCGTTCCGACGCGGCCGACGGTAGCGCCGGCGTCCCGCCGGCTGTCGCGGGGGTGTCTCAATCCCGCGCTCCACTGTGGGCAACTCTCGTCGCAACCTTCTTCGGAGCCGGACGCCTCAAACCCGGCCCCGGTACGTGGGGATCCGTCGCCACCGTGATCGTATGGTCGCTGGCAAGTTCGCACACACCGGTTACGAGCCGCACATGGGCTACAATCGTCGCCGCCGCGGTTGTGACTCTCATCGGAATCCCGGCCGCCACGCTGGTCGCGCGCGCATCCGGATCGAAAGATCCGCAATTCGTTGTCATCGATGAAGTCGCCGGACAACTGGTCGCGCTCATTGCCGTTCCCCTCGGTTGGAAAACCTTCCTCGCGGGCCTTATACTTTTCCGTGTATTCGATATGTGGAAGCCGTTTCCCATACGGCAATTGGAGCGGCTGCCCGAAGGCACTGGCATTGTGGTGGATGACCTGGGAGCGGGCATTTATGCGCTCGCCGTCATGCATCTTCTGCTGCACTTTGGACTTCTAATGAAGTAGCGCTGGGTTGAAGTCGATTGGTCCCGCCGGAAAAAAATTCATGAGCATCTCCGAACGCCTGCTGGGAAAAAAGAACGTCAACGGCAAGCCGCAGATCGAAGCGGTTGCGCCGAGTTTCGCGCTGCCTGGCGGCGAGGTTCGCATCATCGGAAAAGGCCTGCGTCCGCACGAGTTGCGCCGTCCCAGCGTGCGTTTCGGCGAGATCGAAGGCGCGGTGGTCATCAGTTCCGACGAGTTCGTGGTCGCTCGCGTGCCCGAGACCGCCGCGTCGGGACCAGTGGTGGTGGGCGCGAACGGACAGATCAGCAACCCTCATTCCATTAAAGTCGCCGTTCCCATTGCCGCCGATCTTTACCCCGTCACCAACCCCGCGCTCGATCGCGAAGGCAACATCTTTGTGACTTTCTCCGGATCGCGCGGGCAGAAAGTGCCGGTATCCATTTTCAAGATCGACACGAACTATGTGAAGACGCCTTTTCTCAGCGACCTGATGAACGCCACCGCGATTGCTTTCGACCGCGAAGGACAGATGTACGTTTCCTCGCGTAACGACGAGGCCGTCTACAAGGTTGCGCCGAACGGCACCATGTCGACTTACGCCGAGGGCATGGGAATCGCCACCGGCATCGCCTTCGATGCGGCGGAAAATCTTTATGTCGGCGACCGCAGCGGTACCATCTTCAAGATCGCCCGCGACCGGCAGATTTTCGTGTTCGCCACGCTGGAGCCAAGCGTTTCCGCCTATCACATCGCCTTCGGTCCGCATGGCGATATGTTTGTCACCGGGCCCAGCACTTCGAGCTTCGACAGCGTCTACAAAGTCGATCCCCACGGAACCGTCTCTGTTTTCTACCGCGGTCTGGGGCGGCCGCAGGGTTTGGCGCTGGATGTCGAGGGCAATATTTATATCGCCGCATCCCTCGCCGGAAAGCGCGGCATCGTGAAGATCACTCCCCAAGGCAAGGCCAGCCTCGAAGTCGCTGGGGAGGGATTGGTCGGACTAGCGTTCGCCCCGGGCAAATCGGCCATCCTCGCCACCAACAGCGCCGTGCACCGCATCTCCTGGGATATTCAGGGACTGCCTTTGCTGGGCGAATGAGGCATTGCGAAGAGGTTGCGGAAAAAGTCGTCGCGCGCGGCAGTCGCCCTCAGCGGCTAAAAGCCGCCATTGATTTAGCGGCCCTTATGGCACGAGTAAAACTCGTGCCCTTCCCTAAGCGATCTATAAAAACACGCTCTAGTTTCCAGTCTCCTTGTCGGCAAACAAATACGAATAGGGAAACAGCGTTCGTTCATGCTTCTTCAGTTCCCGCAACCAGTCCTGGATTCCCTGCTGGGCTACCGGCGACAGCGGGTAAAATTCGAATCCAGACCTGGCGTCGCTGCTGTGGCGGACCGTAGCCAGCATCTCGATCGGTGCGTCCGGCGACGGGAGGCCGACCACAACCGTTTCGCCCACCCGCGGCGCGCCGCAAACCAGAGCCGACATGCCTCGTCCGCTGACATCCAGGCATACGCCCCGGGTGACGACTGGTCCAAAGCGCAAAAAACGCTGCAGCGTCACTGGGACGCTGGCGATGTAGCGCGGTTCCTTCCGGCGGACGCGGTACCGATGGGTCCGCGCCCGCATCCCGAGGATGTCCAAATACATGGCGCTCTCCTTGCGTGGTTGGCAGTGCAATCACCAGCAGGATCGGAACGTCTACGACGGCAAGGGTCCGCCCCAGCCCCACCCGGCTTGCAGGCTGGCGCGGATCACTCCCAGCAACTCCTCGTTGTCGGCCGGCTTCTGGAAAAACGCGACCGCGCCTGATTCAATCGTACGTTTCTCATTGCCGTCGGGATCGCGCGCGGTGAGAACGATCACCGGGATCACCGACAGCGCGGGATAGCGCTGCAGGTTTTTCAGCACGGCAAAGCCATCGCCCGCGGGCAAGCCGAGGTCGAGAATGATCAGGTGCGGATGCTCCTTCTGCGCCATCGCGATTGCCGAATAACCGTCGCACACATTCAAGGTGTCAAAGTGATTCGCCCGCAAACGCAGGCTCAGGGCTTGTCTGAGATCGGGATCGTCATCCACAATCATGATCTTTGGCCGATTCATGGGCTGGAGGTCGGGTTTCATATCGTTGCGCATTTTCGTAGTCTCCTGTTGGTTGAAGTTAATGGCTCCCGAGACCTAGCTGAATCATCTCGGTGACAGCATCGGCGACTCCCCACACTTGTTGTTCCACCGTTCTCGGGTCGGCGGAGGGCGGACCGGGAACTGGCTCGGCGGTCACGCGCAGGGTGCCGCCGGCTTTCAACTTAGGCAAGGAACCAACTTGATCGCGGATCCGGTCCATCATGATTGCTGACCTCTTCATGTCGGTGCTGGCAACCACGAAGAAAGTTTCGACCGTGCCGCTGGTCCCCATGGGAGGAAGCACCAGATCCTTATCCACGTAAATACAGCAGCGCAGACGCTCCAGACATTGCTGACAGGTTTCCTTCCAGCTACCGTGCAGCGACTTGGAATGGGGCGTCAGATCGACGCGCACCAGCACAATGGACTTCCGCAAATTTCCTTTGTGCGTAATCACCGGGGCCAGGAGTTTGGCGAGCGAATACAGCGGCAAAGTGAACGAGAACGTGCTGCCGCTTCCCAGCTGGCTTGAGACCCATATCCTGCCGTTGTGGAGCGTGACGATTTCCTTGGCGATGTAGAGACCCAATCCGAGGCCGCTGCGGTTGCCGTCGACCGCGTTGGGATCCTGGTAGAGACGCTCAAAAACCTGCGGCAGCGACTCGGGAGGAATACCGCGTCCAGTGTCGCTCACCGAGAGATAGACGGCGCTCGGGTCGGTCTCCACCATCGAGGCTTTCACCTCCACCGACCCCTCGGACGGAGTGAACTTGATGGCGTTATCGATCAGGTTGATAAAAACTTCGAGCGTGCGGTCGGGATCGGCATGGACCAGCGGAACGGTCTGCGTCATCGTGGATTCCAGCGACACGCGTTTATCCGCGGCAGTGGGCCGCATCATCGCCACCGCCTGCCGCATCAACTCCCCGATATCGATGCAGCGCGGTTCCACGCGCAGTTTGCCGGCATCGGCCCGCGTGGCTTCCAGCAGATCGCGAATCATGGCGTGCAGCTGATTCACGCTCTTGAGGATGGTCTTCATGTGGTCGTTCTGATCGGGCGCCAGGGGGCCGGCCAAGCCATCCAGGAACAACGTGACGTACTGGTGGATGCAAGTCAGCGGCGTGCGTAATTCGTGCGAAACATGGGACAGAAATTGATTTTTGAATTCCAGTTGCTGTTTGCGGCTGAGCTCGAGCGATCGCAGCAGCGCCTGCCGCTCCACGGCATAGCGTAGGGCGCGTTCCAGATGTTTGCTGGTAATGTCGCCTTTCACCAGATAGTCCTGCACGCCCTGGTGCATAGCCTTCATGGCCAGCGCCTCGTCGTCCCGCCCAGAAAGAATCACCACCGGAACGCTCGGCGCCTTCTGCATGATGCGGCGAAAGGTCTCCGCCCCGTGGCTATCGGGAAGATTCAAATCGAGCAGCACCAGGGACGGGGTTTCGGCGTCCAGACAGGCCAGCGCATCGGAAAGCCGTGGGACACAATTCACCTGAACGTCGGATTTACTTTCCACCAGCCGCATTCGTACCAGGTCCGCGTCTCCGGGATTATCTTCAATCAGCAACACATGGGCGGGTTCGTGTTCCGTCATTCGTCAATCTTCCTCTCCTGGCAGGTGGGCGCACCCGAACCAGAAATCCTCGATCGCCTGCACCGCCAACAAATAATCGTTCAGGTTTCCGGGCTTGGTGACGTAGCAGTTGGCGCCCAGTTCGTAGCTGCGCGTAATGTCCTTTCTGGATTGCGAGCTGCTGAACACGACCACCGGAATGGTATGCAGACCGGCGTCGCCTTTGACCTCGGCCAGCACCGCGCGCCCGTCTTTCCTGGGCAGATTCAGATCCAGGATGATCAGGTCGGGACGATCGGCACTGGTATGCTCGCCGGTGCGATGCAGATAGGCCATGGCCTCCTCGCCATCCGCGACACTGTTGATGCGACTGTGATGCCTGCCCCCGGCCAGCGCCTCCTGTGCCAGTCCGACGTCGGCCGGGTTGTCATCCACGAGAAGGACCTGAGGCAGTGGTTTCATTGCCTGGCTCCCCCCTTCCCGGATTGACGACCGGCAGGCAAAATAAGACCTTAGCGCCGTACCGCAGCCATCCCCAAACCTCACCGGCAACTCTTTCAAGGCATGATCCGGTGAAGGCTGGCAGATCGTCCGCTTCGATCCCGTTGCACGCAAATCTGAATAGGATCGCTACATGGACATAGCTATCGGCGTCATCCGGAGGGTCTTGAGACCCTAAAGACAGCCCGACGCAAGCCGCAGAACAGATTGGAGAGCTGTATCCGGCCATGTCCGTAAGGACGTACTTGGAAAGCGGCTGGAAGGACGATGTTGCTCTTGATTTTTGGGTGGCGCGGCGGGCCCCGGCACGCCCAAGATGGGAAGGTTACTTCTTATACACCGTGGGCTGAGGCCCTTTTTCCAGCGTCTGGCGATCCCAGATCATGCCTTCGCGGGTGTAGCTGGCAAGTTCGAAATCCTGCGTGAGTTCCAGCGCATCGGTCGGACAAGCGTCTTCGCAGAGACCACAGAACATGCAGCGGCTCAGGTCGTAAGTAAACGTCGTGAGCTCTTTACGCCGCGTCTTTTCATTGCGCTCGCTGGTCACCACGATCAGGTGTTCCGGACAGGCCAGCGCGCACAGATCGCAGGAAATGCAGAGCGTCTCATCGGTATCGGGATTGACGTTCAGCCGCGGCGCGCCGCGGTAGCGCTCGGCAATCTGCGGCCGCTGAATGGGATACTGCTCGGTGTAGATTTCCTTGGGATCCTGGTAGCGGAAGGTCACGCCTAGTCCCTGGATCAAGTCGACCAGGAACACTTTTCGCAAGATGGCGGCGATTCCCATAACCCGCCTAGCATAACATCGACGGGACATTGACGGGACAAAGACCGCCGCGAAATTCCAGGTGGAGAGACCGGGCAACCCGCGTCTCTCCACCCAGAGCAGATTCAGATCGGCGCTACTGTTTGACCGTTGCCGTGAGCGCGTTGTACTGCGCGGAAAGATAATTGGCGTCGCCGCCGTAGTTGACCACTACCGGGTTCGGCCCCACCGCGAGGGACGAGGTTGTGAACTTGGCGACTCCACCCTTCAGGGGCGCCGATCCCAGCACCTTGCCGCCCGCCACAAACTGCACGGTCTCGCCGTCCGGAGGCGCGCCCGCCACCGACGTCATGGTAACCGTAAACGTCACCGCCTGTCCCACCACGGAAGGGTTCGGCGACGCACTGAACTTCGCGGTCATCTTAGGAATCAACAGATATCCGCCTTTCGTCGTCGACACCGCGATCACACCAAAGTCGTTCGCCTGCACCGAGTATGTTTGCACGCTCGCGCCCAGACCCGCCAAGACCGTAAAGTCCTGCATGCCTTTCGCCGCCGTCCACAAGAAGCCGTGCAGCAGTCCGTTCTTGGATTTCGTAAGCGAGTTTCCCACGATCCATCCCTTGTTGTTGACGCCAAGGGCTGAGCTCTCAACCCCACCCAAAGTGCCCAGGTCCACGATGCCGCCCGCCTGCGTCCAGGAGAAAGCGTGCAGATCTCCGCTCGCCACCGGCGTCTGCCCCACCACCGTGCCCGCGTTGTTGATGGCAAATGCGAGCGTGCCCGCCGCACCCAGATTCTGGAGTCCTCCAGCTTGCGTCCAAAAGAAGCCCAGCGTGTTCGGGCTGCCATTCGGGAAGTAATAGCCCACCACCTGATTCGAGAAATTGATCGCCGTCGCCGTGGCGCCACCGACGCTGCTGAGGCCAGGCGTCAGATCCTGTATGCCACCGGTTGCGGTCCACAGAAACGCATGCTGCGTATCCGCCGCCGTGGAGGATATCCCGACTACCGCGCCCGCGTCGTTGATCCCGCTCGCGGCGCTCACTCCACCCCCGAGCGATCCCAGCCACTGCAGGTCTCCCACGGGCTGCCAGAGAAAAGCTTGCAGATTGCCGGTATGCGCCGGATCGGCTCCGCCCACGACATCGCCAAAACTGTCGATGGCCGATCCAATACTGTTGGTCCCAGCCAGTTCAACACCCTGGGGCCCGCCGGCGCGCTGCCAGGTCGAAACCTGATACAAATCGCTGTCGGCGGTGTTCACCAGCACCTGGCCGCTGTTGTTGATCGCAATCACGGAGTTTGGACTGGATCCCGGCACCGCCACCACATTGAAAACCTTCTGCGCGAACGCCAAACCCGAGAGCGAAAGAGCCAATATCGCTACCACCCCAACCTTCTTCATGTTTTTCACAGTGATGCTTCCTCCTTTGAGGAGCCTGACTTTGAGGAGCCTGAGAGCAAAGGTTTCCGGGGGAGACGTTGACTACCACACCTGCCAAGGTGCAAGCCGCGTGCCATTTTGGAACCTCTGGTATCAATTCAAGAAACGAAGCTAACGTTAAGTATTCACGTCGGTTACAACGATAGCGATGTAGAGATGGACGCCCAGGTTCACCGTCGTGCAGACGGGCGCGTTGAATCGGAGGGTATTTCGTGGGAACGAAACTTCCCACACCAAAGGTAACCAGGAACCTACGCGAAAAAGCCTGCTTAAAGCTTTTTGCCCACACTCAGTCAGAGTTTCCCTAGAATGGACACGGTTAGTCCCTGAGAACCGAGAACATTAGGATGGCACCCCCCGACGAACTCCGGATGGACGAGCTCTGGATGGACGAACCTTGGATGGAAGAAGCCCTTCGCTGCGCCCAGCGCGCTCTCGAAGGCGACGAAGTCCCCGTGGGCGCGGTGGTCGTGTGTCAGGGACAAGTCGTGGGGCGAGGCTGGAATCGCAACCTGGCCGACCACGATCCCACCGCCCATGCCGAAATCGTGGCGCTGCGCGAGGCCGGACAGGCCGTCGGAAATCACCGGCTAGGCGAATGCGAACTGTTTGCTACAATTGAACCGTGCGCCATGTGCGCGGGAGCGGCGGTCCATGCCCGCCTCCGTCGCCTGGTGTACGGCGCCGACGACCCCAAGGCAGGCGCCGTCCATTCGATTCTGCAGGTGGTGAACCACCCCAGCCTGAATCATCAAATGGAAGTCAGGGGCGGAGTTCTAGCCGGACGTTCGGCTGAGATGTTGCAGGACTTTTTCAGGAAACGTAGATAAGCATTGGTTCGCCGGCCTCTTGTCGTCATTTCTGGCAACTGGGGACTGGCAACCGGTAACTATTCTTCGGAGAGGTGCGTGAGCGGTTGAAACGATCCGCCTCGAAAGCGGACATACCTTAACGGGTATCGTGGGTTCAAATCCCACCCTCTCCGCCATAATTTAGCGTGTTAAGGAACCCTTGAGCGATTCCCTTCAGACTCCGTTTGACAGCGTCGAGAACGCCCACCAGTACATTCGCCTGTTGGCCGAGGCCATCGCCGAAGCCCACGGCGAGATTGCGGCCGACCTGGCAACCGCTACCCAGGCCAAGTCGAAACGCCGGATGCAGGCCTTGCAAGTCGTGCAATTTAAGTTGGATAAGCTGGAGCAGCACTTGAAGACCAGCAGCCGCCTGCTCAACGATCTTCGAACCTTGCGCCGCCTCTTGCTGGACGAACGCCTGCCTGGCCAGGATTCCGCCGCCTAGGTTGTGATTCGACTCACGCCCTCAATTTCTCGGCAAACTTCTTTTCCAGCTTCGCCAGCTTGGGAGAAATCACGAACATGCAATACGGCTGGCGCGAATTTTCGTTGTAATAATTCTGATGGTAGCCTTCGGCCGCGTGGAATTCCTCGGCCGGCTCGACCGCCGTCACAATCGGCTCCGGAAACACTTTCGCCGCCGTCATCTCGGCGATCACATCCTCGGCAATCCGCTGCTGCTCTTCATCGGAGTAGAAAATCACCGACCGATACTGCTCGCCTGCGTCATTGCCCTGCCGGTTCAGCGTGGTCGGATCGTGCACCGTGAAGAACACGTCTAGTAGTTCGCGATAGTTGATCTGATCGGGATCGAACGTGACCCGCACCACTTCCACGTGCCCGGTGTCGCCGTTGCAAACTTCTTTGTAAGTAGCCTGGTCGGCGCGTCCACCCATGTAGCCGGACTCGACGTGCGTGACGCCCGTCAGCCGCTGAAAAACCGCCTCAATGCACCAGAAACATCCTCCGCCGAAAATTGCTGTCTGTTCTTTGGCCATGCTGATTGGATGCGGGAGGCGGCGGTAAGTTCCACAGCGTTTTCACCACGGAGGCACGGAGAAGAACAGAATCGTCAGGTTTTGCTTTTCTCTGTGCCTCTGTGTCTCCGTGGTGGATGTTCTTTTACTTACACCGACACAGTAAACGAAGTCTCCGTGCGAGTAACCGGACGGTAAAGCGTGTCGCGCTCGATCGGTTCGCGTCCGGCTTCGGTGATTAACCGCACCAGATCATTCCGCCGCAAGCCTTGCGGAGTGGTCGCCCCGGCATCGTGATAGATCTTCTCTTCGACCACGGTTCCGTCAATATCGTCGGCGCCAAAGCGCAGCGAAATCTGCGCGATCTTGGGCGTCATCATCTGCCAATACGACTTGATATGCGGAAAGTTATCCAGCACCAGCCGGCTGACTGCAATCTGCTTGATGTCGGTCATCCCCGTAGTTGTGAAAAGATGCTGCAACGGCGTATTCGCCGGATGAAACGCCAGGGGAATAAACGTCTGGAATCCGCCGGTCTCATCCTGCAAGGCGCGCAGCTTGAGCAGATGATCGACGCGGTCTTCGTCGTCTTCGATGTGGCCGTAGAGCATGGTGGCGTTCGACTTCAGACCGATCTGGTGGGCGAGGCGAGCGGTATCGAGCCATTCGCTGCCGTCAATCTTGTGGTCGCAGATAATGTGCCGTATCCGGTCGGCGAAAATCTCCGCCCCGCCGCCGGGCAGCGAATCCACGCCCGCTTCTTTCATTTTTACGAGCGTCTCGCGGATCGTCAGCTTCGACCGCTTCGCCAGGTAGGCGACCTCGACCATGGTGAAGGCCTTCATGTGAACCTGCGGGAAGCGCTCTTTCAATCCGGCAACCAGGTCGAGAAAATATTGGAACGGCAAATCGGGATGCAGCCCGCCGACAATGTGAAACTCGGTAACCGCCTCGCTATACCCGGAAGCGGCCGTCTGGAAGGCCTCCTCCAGCGCCATGGTATAGGCGCCCGGAGTATCCTTCTTGCGCCCAAAAGCGCACAGCCGGCAAGCCGCCACGCAGACATTCGTCGGATTGATATGGCGATTGACGTTGAAGTAAGCCTTGTCGCCATGCATCCGCTCGCGGACCCAGTTGGCGAGCCACCCCACGGCCAGGATGTCGCCCGTCCCATAAAGCACAAGCGCATCAGCCTCGTCGAGACGTTCTCCGGCTAGAACTTTCTCTTTGATCGGGACGAGACGGGGATCGTCGGTTTGAAATGCGTGGGTCTGCAATGGGTGCGCGTTCGGCATCTGTTCAATGATAACCCAGCGTACGAACGAACTAAAAGGATCGCTAAAGAGTTGTCATCCTGAGCGCAGCGCGGAGTCGAAGGACCCCTACTCCCTATTGACTTTCGCCACCGCTATGGCAACATACAATTGTCATATAATAATCAGCGAGGACCCCATGCTCGATACCCGCGAAATCCACTCTTTGACCGATTTCCTGCGCAATCATAAGGCGCATGTCAAGCGGCTCAAAAAGACGCAAGCCCCGGAAGTCCTGACGGTAAACGGCAAGGCAGAGGTCGTGGTGCAAGATGCGACCAGCTACCAGCAAATGCAAGATCGCTTGCGCTACATGGAGACCCTTGCGGCAATCCAGGAGGGAATGGCGAGCGCGGAACGCGGCGAACTGAAGCCAGCCGCTCAGGTGTTTGACGAGATGCGAACCAAGTATGGCCTATCGCGTTAGTCTCGCCGCGCCCGCCGAGGCGGATGCCTATGCAGCGTTTGAACGCATACGCGCGGCGGCTCCCCCGCACGCCGAGAAGTGGCTCACGCGGTTATTCGAGGCTATTTTCAGCTTGGACAAGCTTCCCGTCCGGTGTCCCGTCATTCCCGAGGCAAAACAGCTTGGCTATTCCGCCCGTCATTTGCTATTCGGCAAAGGGAATGGCGTTTACCGAATCATTTTCCATATCCAAGAGGACGAGCAGCAGGTGCGCGTCTTGCGCATCTGGCACGCCTCCCGCGACGTCATCACCACGACCGACGTGGAGGGGTAACCCTTGTTGCTGCGTCCTAAGATTTTCTCTTTTTGGGGCACGATCGGAAGCAGACGATGGTCACCCTTTAGAGCTGGAGAGCCGTGATAACGGCGAGGACCGCTAGGATGACAACCGCAACGAGGGCGACAACACCCAAACAACCCCGCGGAGCGTCGTAGAAATGTGCAGACTCGTGGGTGATGCCCACCATTCGCCCTTCAGCATTGAAGAGTAGTGCGACGTGGTAGCCCGTTGCCTGCCATTGAAGTAGCACTTGGCCGTGCGCCATTGCACTTCTGGACGTCGGTGAGCCGACACTGGCGACGATCTCATCGACCGTCTTCCCTGTCATATCGCTAAGGGCCTTGAACCGCTCGCAAAGCTCTCTACCCGGCCCGGTCACGTCGGCGTACATTGACCCTCCTAGCAGGCCGAATAGTATACTACCGCCGCCGAGGTCCACGGCATCAGTTCGTATGAGGAAGGCCCGATGACGACTCTAGAAGAATACAGACAGTTGTTTGCACGTATCGCGGGTTCCCGATTCCACCAAACGCAGTTCGACCCGACTCTGACGGCACTACCCGCATCAGAATGGAGGGTTTCGCAGACGTGAGAATTGGGCCCGACGGGGGCATCTCCATGCCCCGCGTGATCAGCTATCCAGAGGGAGAAGCTTATGCGCCCGCCGAGGAACTCGGATGGCTCCGCCGTCGCGGAGCGGGCGCTATAATGGCGTGCATATTTGCTGACTTCTACGCGAGGCCGCGCGGGCGCGGCGAGAAGGCTCCTTATCTCCTAGTGTCGCCCGAAGAGTACCTCAGGACGTCTCGAAGAACTGGGTGAAGAGCAACTCGCTCTTGAGCATCCTCGCTGGCGCACAGCCGCACCGGTTCGTCTCTACCCTACGGCTCAGCGCCAACTGCTTGGCAATATTCCAACTCAACAGCATGATATGCTGTTTATTAGCATTTATTGTTATAGCGTGTAGATGAGGATCTCCCGTGAACATTTCTCTAACCCCAGAACTGGAGCAGATGGTCGACGACAAGGTAAAGAGCGGACGCTACGCCTCTGCCTCGGAAGTAATCCGTGAAGGCCTGCGGCTTCTGGAAGAGCAGGAGCAGCTCAAACAGCAGCGGCTCTTGGAAGTGCGCCGAAAGATCGACCGGGGCATCGACCAATTAGATCGCGGCCTCGGGATTCCAGGCCCGGAGGCCAGGGCGCGACTGCGGCAGCGGAGAAGCGTAAAGTAGCGGCAATGTCCGCCTATGTGCTCTCTCCCAATGCGCTGCAAGATTTGCAGGACATTTGGGATTTCGTCGCGATTGACAATGCAAGTGCCGCTGACCAACTCGAAGACGAGTTCTTCAGCGCGTTTGAGAAGTTGGCGCGGCAACCTCGGATGGGACACACTCGTCTGGATCTAACCGAGCGCGACGTGCGGTTCTGGCCTGCCGGTTCCTATCTGATTGTCTACCGCGAGCTAGCAGACGCACTCCAAATCGTCGCCGTTCTGCACGGATCGCGCGATATTCCTGAAGTGATGCGAAAACGAGAATCGCCGCTCATTTAACGCCGCAGCAGCAAGTCTCCCGCGACAAAGCAAAAGAACACCACCGAGATCACCCCGTTCATCGTGAAGAACGCCGCATTCAGCTTGCTCAAATCGTCGTGCCGCACCAGCGAGTGTTCGTAAAGTAAAAGCGCAGCCACAGCGACCACTCCCAGAATCGCCAGCTTGCCCAGTCCAAAAGTCACGATCAAAGCGACCAGCAGGCCCAGCATCACGATGTGAAATAAACGGGCGACGACGAGCGCATTCCTGATTCCGAGATAACGCGGCACGGAATGCAGATTATGACCGCGGTCGTAGTCATGATCCTGACAGGCGTAGATCACGTCGAATCCGCCGACCCAAAACGTGACCGCGGCCGTAAGCAGGAGAATCCGCGGATCGAGCGAGCCGCGCACCGCGATCCAGGCCGCAGCGGGAGCGATGCCGAGCGCGAATCCTAGAAAAAGATGCGACCAGCGCGTGAAGCGCTTGGCGTAGGAGTAAAGGAGAATCACCGCCAACGCCACGGGCGAAAGCACCAGCGTCAGGCGGTTTAACTGCGAGGCGGCGAGAACGAAAATTCCGCAGGCCGCGAGAACGAATGTGCTGACAAACGCCGGCGTCAACTGCCCCACCGGCAGAGCCCGCGTCGCGGTGCGGGGATTGGCCGCGTCAATCGAAGCGTCCGCCAGGCGGTTGAAGGCCATGGCCGCCGAGCGCGCCGAGACCATCGCTACCACAATCCAGGCCAGTGACCGCCAAGCCGGCAAGCCTCCGGCGGCCAACATGGCGCCGCAGAGCGCAAATGGAAGCGCAAAAATCGAGTGCTCCCACTTGATCATCTCCAGCGTAATCTTCAGATTTCGAAAGAAAGCCACGGTTTGATTGTAAAACAGCGGGAAGCAGTGGTCAGTGGTTGGTGATCAGTGGCCAGAAAAAGCAAGTGCGCTAGCGGACGCAGGTTCCACTGACCACCGACCACTAACCACTGTCCACTGCTCCTTCGACCAGCGGCACAAAGCGGCAACCTTCTAGGGTCTTTAGTTTGGGCTGGCCTGCGACTTTGGTGATCAGCTGCAAATCTTGGCTGGAAGGCGGACCAACCGGCACCATCATTCGTCCGCCTTCACGCAATTGTGCGAACAGCATTGGCGGCATTTCAGGAGTTGCGGCGGAAACCAGAATGGCGTCGAACGGCGCGTGCTCCGGCCAACCTTGGATGCCATCGCCGACTCTAATCGTCACGTTGCCATAGGCCAACCGATGCAGCGTATTCTCGGCCGAAGCCGCCAGTTGCGCGTGGCGCTCCACCGAATACACCTGCGCGCAAAGCAACGAAAGCAGCGCCGTTACATAACCGGAGCCAGTGCCGATTTCGAGCACGCGATCCGCGGACTGAAGCGCGAGGTGCTCCAGCATCGCCGCCACGATGTAAGGCTGCGAAATGGTTTGCCCCGCGCCAATCGGCAGCGGATGATCTTCATAGGCGCCGCGCTGGAGAGACACTGGCACAAACTCATGCCGCGGCACTCGCCGCATGGCGTCAAGCACACGCGAATCGCGGATGCCGCGCTCGGCCAGTTGCGTGCGCACCATGGCTTCGCGCTGCCGCTGCAGAGAATCGCGTTGGAAGGAGAAATCCACGGTTTCTCTGATTGACTTCAGTACGGCCCGATGATCCCGCCGATGCTGCGCGCAGCGGGAGGCGCGAGTCGAGCCTTCCTCTCTTGCGCGTCGATCAGGTCGAGATACTTGTAGGCCGAACCGGTATTGAAGAGCACAACCTTGTCATCGGCGGTGAAGAATCCGCTGGCACGCAGCTTCTGATACGCGACCAACGATGCCGCTCCTTCGGGAGCGGCGAACACGCCCTCCACGCTCGCCCAGTGTCGCGTAGCCGCGAGAATTTCTTCGTCGCTCGCCGCGACAGCAGTGCCGTGACTTTTTTTGAGGATGTCGAGAATCAGATAGTCGCCATAGGCTTTCGGCACGCGCAAGCCGGCAGCAAAGGTCGCAGCGCCCTCCCACATTTCAGACGCGCTCTTCCCTGCTTCCCAGGCCCGGACAATCGGCGCGCAGCCTGCTGCCTGCACGGTGACCATTTTCGGCCTCTCGGAATTGATCCAGCCTAGCTCTTCCATCTCATCGAACGCCTTCCACATGCCGATCATGCCCACGCCACCGCCCGTCGGATAGATGATGCCCTGCGGAAGCTTCCAGCCGAGCTGTTCGGCGACCTCGTAGCCCATGGTCTTCTTGCCTTCGACGCGGAACGGCTCTTTGAGGGTCGAGACATCGAACCAAGCTTCGTTATTTCCCGACGACTTATCTTTGTTTATGCGCTCGGCCACCATGCGGCCGCAGTCGCTGATCAAGCCATCGACCAGTGTGACGTGCGCGCCGAAGTAATCGCATTCCATGCGGTTCGCGAGAGGCACATCCTTCGGCATAAAGATGTGCGCTTCGATGCCCGCCGCGGCCGCGTATGCCGCCAGCGCGCCTCCGGCGTTTCCGGCGGAAGGAGCGGCCAACTTTTTCAATCCATAATGTTTGGCCATGGTCACGGCAGCCGACATGCCGCGCGCCTTGAACGATCCCGTTGGATTCAGGCCTTCATCTTTGATGAAGACATTCGCATACTCGCGGCTGGCGAGCATGGGCGTGAATCCCTCGCCGAGCGTGACCGGCTTTTCGCCTGCCTTGAGTTCTGGAAGAACTTCCGCGTAACGCCACATGCTGGCCACGCGGCCTGATAAATCTTCGCGGCGCAACTTCCCTTTCAGGCTGGCCAGATCGTAGCGGACGTAAAGTACTCCGCCATCTTTGGGGCAAACATTCTGAGTACGGTCGGCGGAGAGATGCTCTCCGCAGCGGGTGCATTCAAGGTGGGAAATTCGCATCGAGGGAAGGATAGCACTTCAGGCGTGAGACGCTTGTTTGTGGCTTACGATGTAGTGGATTTTGACACCTCGATTGCCCACACCATACCGTCACGAAGAAGAATCGCTACTATGTTCTCCGAGGTATATGGCTCGCCGCGAATCGATTCCTGATGCTCGTGTACGTAGATGAGCCTGTCGCCGCGCTTAGCCGTAGGTGGACCCAAAGTCTTCCTTACCTCCGTTTCCGCCATGCCGAGCCGCAGCGCGAGGGGTAGCTCTATCCCACCCCTCGTGTCTTGAAGCGTCCGACAGCGTCGATCAAGCATTGCACTGTTGGCGAGACGTTGCCACTGAAAGCTGCCGACCATGCCCCCGTCAATCTCGCCGCTCTCTAACCACAACACCCAGAGCCCTTTGGGGTCCGTCCCCCGGAAGCAGAGCCATTCGACATAATCACCAGCGTCACCAGCGTGCCCAGTCGTGCCCCCAAGGCGCGCTCTTACCTCATCCATTTTGGTCTTTTCAAAATAAATAGGGACGTTTGAGACTCGCAATGTCGCCACCATCTCCTTGGAAACGGTTGCTTTCGGAAGTTCAGTCAAGAAGTTCCACGCCGGCGGCCGCCACGCCACAAGCGCGTTGTCGGACGAGATTGAATGATTGACTGTTTGGGTGAAAGCTGCGCAGGTCACGATCAACAACACTGACGTTCCGCGAAGGCGGCTCATATCCGTCCTGATTGTAAGGCAATATCTGGGCTAACAAACGTCGCCGTCTCACAGCGCCAGCTCTCCTTCATACCGGCACTCTTTTCAGCACTTCCTTCGCCCGCCGAAACCAAGGCCGCTCGCGCCGCCGCAGGTAGCCGGGCATGGTCGGCTTCTTATCGAGCACCTTCTGCGCCCATTCGCGGGCTTCGGCGTTCCGTCCTTCGGACGCGAGTAAGTCCGCGAAATTCAAATAAGTCTCCGACAACGTCGATGTGACCGTTATTTGGCGGAAGAGCGCTTCGGCTTTTTCTTTTTGTCCGGTCTGCGCGTAGGCGTGTGCTAGCAATCCGGCGGCGCGCTGGAAATCGTAGTCGGGCTCTTTTGCGACCACGCGTTCCAGGTCGGGTAACGCGGCGGCGGCGTCTCCTAACTGGATGGCGCAGACTCCGCGGCGGTAAAAGGGATCGGGCGTATCGGCGCGAGCGGCGATGGCTTTATCGAACGCGGCTCGCGCCTGCGCAAAATTGCCATCGTCCATGTAGAGGTCGCCGAGCTCTTCGTAGTTTCCTGCCGATGGGTTGTCGTGAATGGCCGCTTCGAGCTCGTGAATGCGCTTGCGACGCGGAAACACTTTGAAGGATTGGCCGACCAATCCGATGTCGGGCAAGGCCTCAACGGCAAGATAAATGATCGCGCCTAGCGGACCTAGGAACAGGATGATGAAAATCCAATAGGTATCCGGCCGCCGCCTTATGAAGTGGACGATGGCCAGCCCCTCAAGAATGAGACCGAAGAAGCCCCAACGGAATAGAAGATAGATCAGAAGTCCCATGCCGATATTAGCCCTAGCGTGAGATTACACATTTGTGCAAGATGGAGAAAGTGCCGGAGTAGCGATATGGAGTGGCGATGTCAGCCGATAACGATCCGAAGCCAGACGATCTTATGAACGATCCAATGAACGACGAGCAACAAATCCTGGCCCTGCACGAAGCCGGAGACCGCGCGCTGATGAGCGACGATCTCGCCGTGCTCGCGCAAATCTTTGCCGACGACTACGTGCAGTACAACGAGGCGGGCAAGGCCTTCAGCAAGCAGGACGTGCTGAATCATTTTCGGACGGGGGCGATTCGTTATCCGTCGATTGTTTCGACCGGACGGAAAATTCGCATCTTCGGCGACACGGCGGTCGTGCACGGCTCGGAGTCCGACGAGGTCGAAGCGGATGGGAAGAGATTCAGCGTGCGCTACGTGTATCTTGACGTGCTCCGCAAGCGCGATGGCGAGTGGAAACTGGTGGCGTCGCAACTGGCGCGGCCGGTGGAGGAATGACGCCAGAAATGCCGTTTTAACTTTCGTCGGCCCGCAACCGGTTCTGCCAGTGCGACCAGAGGAACCAGACGATCCCAGCCAGCAGGAACGCACCGATCACGGCGTCGAACTTGTGGAAGTACTTACCGAGCGAGCGCCAGTTCTCGCCGAGTTTCATGCCGAAGTACGCGAGCATGAAACACCAGGGCCACGATCCGAGAAAAGTGTAGAGATGGAATTTGCCGCGCGGCATGCGGGAGATTCCGGCGGGGAGCGCGATGAAGGTGCGGATCACGGGCAACAGGCGCGCTATGAACACGGCCATGTCTCCCCAGCGCTGAAAGAAGCGGTCGGCCCAGTCGAGCTCGCGATGGCCCATCAGAATCCAGCGTCCGTAGCGCACGACCAGCGGACGTCCGCCATAGCAGCCGATTTCGTAGGCGACGAGCGAGCCCAGATTGCAGCCGATCGCTCCGGCGGTCGCGGCCCACACTAATTTCATTGCGCCGGTATACACCAGGTAGCCGGCGAACGGCATGATCAGTTCGGAAGGCAGCGGAATGCACGCCGACTCGATCGCCATGAGCAGCGCAATGCCAAAGTATCCGGTCGCCGCGACGAGGGAATTGATGAAGACGAAAAGTACGATTAGGATTTTCTCGGTCATGCGATCACGATTGCAGGCTGAAGAAAAGCGGGTCCTTCGCTCCGCTCAGGATGACAAGCAAAGGAGGAAGCCTCCATCTACACCAGTCAGAACGCCCCTTCCTGGGTAAAGCTGAAGCCGGGCAAAGTTACGCCTTCCGCCGACTTGGAGACCTTTACCTTCACGACCGGCGCATCCGGAGCGGTGACCTCGGCGGGCCGCAGCACTGCATATTGGGTGAATACTTCGCTGTACACCTTGGTGACGAGGTGATCCTGGCCGGTTGCGTCCTGACGCCAGACTTGTCCGAGTTTGATGGTTTTCACGGCCACGATGGTTTCCCTTGGTTCTCAGACTACTCACCCGCGTGCCAGCGCGTCAATTGCAGCGGAGTTACCTTGGGTCGCGACGGCTGCCCTTCGGCAGCTTTGTTACCATGAAGCACATCCCAGGAGGAGAACTATGACCCGCGGAAACATGCCCCGCCAACCGAGCCGCAGCGGACGACAAGAAGGTGCGCGACGGGCGAAGGGTCCCGGTCTGAAAACAACAAGCAGTCACGGGTCCGCGGCTCGCGTTTCGTCCAAGAGCGCGAAACCTCCGGCGCCAAAGGCTTCCGCTCCGAAAAATGCTTCACAAAAAAGAACGAGCGCTTCTGCCTATGATCCTCTCGCCCCGGAGCGCGTGCATCAGATCATCGCCGGTCTCGACAAGCTTTATCCCAACGTGACCTGCGCTCTGACGCATCGCAGCGCATGGGAGCTGGTGGTGGCGACCATTCTTTCCGCCCAGTGCACCGACGTGCGCGTGAACATGGTCACACCCGTGCTGTTTGAAAAATATCCGACCGTCCAGGATTTTGCGGCGCTTGAGCCCGAGCAGTTGGAGCCGGATATCCGCTCGACCGGATTTTTTCGCAACAAGGCGAAGTCCGTTGTGGGTGCGGCGCGCAAGGTGGTCGCCGATTTTGGCGGCAACGTGCCGCAAACCATGGAGGAGTTGCTGACCCTTCCGGGCGTCGCGCGCAAAACGGCGAACGTCGTGCTCGGAACCTGGTTCAAGAAAAATGAAGGTGTCGTCGTGGATACGCACGTGACGCGAATTTCACGCCGTCTGGAGCTGACGCAGCAGGAAGACGCGCGAAAAATCGAAGAAGACCTGATGCGAATCATTCCCCGCGAGCGCTGGACGGATTTTTCTCACGAGGTGATCTGGCACGGGCGGAAGCTATGCGTGGCGCGCGGTCCGAAGTGCGCCGATTGCGGGCTGGAGAAGCTTTGTCACGCGGCGGATAAGACTTGGTCTACGGTGGAGATTCACCCAGACGCTAAACTTTAAGCCGACTTGCGCTCGGTTTGAACACAATCCTAGCTGCCGGTATATGACAACTCGACCACCGTGCAATCGTCGTTGAGCGGAGTGCCTCCGCAAAAATCAGCTACGGCGGTGAAGACATCTTCCATGGATTTGCTTTTCCCGGCTACCTGTTCGAGCCGCTCGCTGTCGAACATGTCGCCGCGGGCGTTCTCGGCTTCGGTGACACCATCGGTCACCAGAATCAGCCGATCTCCCGGCCGCATTTGGCAGCGGTCGCTCGCGTAGGTTGCATCCGCCAGCAGGCCTACGGGAAGGTTGCCGTGGGCGGGTCGCAGCACTTCGTTGCCACAGATCCAGACTGGCGGAACGTGTCCACAGTTGACGTATTCAAGATCGCCGTCGTTGCGCAGGCGCGTAATGATCATGGTCGCGTACTTTTCGCCGATGTGCTTGTAGGTGAAAAATCGATTGACGGCGTCGACGATCTCGACCAGCGGCATGCCGGAAATGAGCTGCGAGTAGACCATGCCCTGGAGAATGGACGCGAGCAGCGCGGCCGAGACTCCTTTGCCGCTGACGTCGGCCAGCACGACGGCCAATCCCTGAGGCGTGTTTACGGCTTCGAAGAAATCGCCTCCAATTTCCTTACAAGACATGTTGCGTCCGTTGACGCGGGCAAACGGAACTTCAGGCAGAGTCACGGCCAGCAGGCGCTGCTGAATCGAGGCGGCGATCGAAAGTTCCTGCTGATAGCGGCGTCCGGCTTCTTCGGCCTGCACCAGGCGCGCGTTTTCGACCAGCTGCGCGGCTTCTGTCGCGATCGCGCGCAGAATATCGTGACTCACGCTGGTGATATCGCGCGAGGCAAAGCGCGAATCCACATAGAGCGCGCCCATTACTTCGCCGCCGGCCGGCTGCTCAGCGCGCGTGGTCTGCACCAAGGGCTTGCGCAAGGGCATGCAGATCACGGTCCGCAGATCGAAGGCGACAATGCTTTGCCGCTGGTGCACGTCGAGCATCTGGCTGGTATCGGTGACCAAGTATTCGGAGTTCGAGGTCAGCGCACCGTCAAGCACCGAGCGGGAAATGGTTTTGTCGTCGAGCAGCGGCTCGCCTTTTGAGTTGCGCCCGGCAGCAAGCGTCAAGGTGCCATCGCTATCGCGCAGGAAGATGTATCCGCGCTCGGCGCGGGTGAGTTTCAGCGTGGCATCGAGCAACGTAACCAGGATTTCATCGAGCACGCCGATGGTGTTGAGCTTGCGCGCCGCTTCCATGAAGAGCGTGAGCTTTTCGAGATCGCTCGCTTCCGGAGCAATCTGAATGCCCGAAATCTGACTCAGGAATTCCCGCGCCGTGTTCGAGGTGGTGTGCAGCGGATGGAAGATCAGGTAGGCGATATCGCGCGCGCCAAATTCCAGCCGGTCGTTGCGCTGCAACTTGTGACGGTCGACCTTCTCGCCATTCACGAAGGTGCCGTGCTTGCTGCCCAGGTCGACGACAAAAAATTCGCCGTTTTCCGAAACGATGGTGGCGTGCTCGCGCGACACCCGCGGGTCGGCGATCACCAAGTCGCGATCCACCTTGCGGCCCACGGTGTAAGGAGTGTGATTCAGCGAAAGCGTCTGCTGGTCGTTCCCCTGCACGAAGATGGCGATGGGAAAGATGCTCGATATGCCCGAATGTGACGAAGCCGACATGTACCCTGGATTCTCCCGCGGCCGTCGTGCCAGTAGAAGACGCCAGTTTCAAGACGCCAACGGTTGACACGAGCCCCCAAGCATTCTACGACGAGCCCGGCTCGGCTGGGACAGTAAAAGTCCTCTGATAATACTGTATGAGCATCAGGGCGGCCACTCCCACGGGGATTTGGATGACCGTCCACGCCGGAATTGCCCAGGCGCGCTCGACCGTCTGCCGCGGCAAAACATACGACAATGCGGCGAGCACGGTGCTCGTAATCCAGGGCCAGGCGATCAGTCCAGCCACGGCGGCATAGAGGATGCGGTTCGCGATGCTGCGCTCCCAAATCTGCCGGCGCTCTTTGATCAGGATGAGCAGCGCTGGCGTCAGCATCACCTGATTGTAGGGAGCATAGGTAGGTACGAGGAGAATGGTGCAGGCCAGCACAAGGCTCAGCGTGAGGGCAAAGGCAGCGGAATTCGCCGGCTGCCTACGCTCCTTCCAGCAGGTTCCGGCCATGGCAAGGAATGCCACGAGCTCGCAGGCGCGGCTCCAGGGAGGGCCAATCGACCGGCCCAGTACCGACATCGCGCCGGTGTAACGTTGATATTCGCGCACCGCATGCAAGAAACGAGGAATCCAGTGCGGCAGATACCACTCCGAGGCGGCGAACAGGATGGCCATGGTAAGAAAGAAGGACGCCATCCAGCGCCAGCGCCGACGCCAGTTGCCCATAGTCCAGATCGTCAGCCAGAGCAAAAGGATCACGACGAGTTGCGGCTTGATGGTCGCGAAAGCCAGCAGAACTCCGGCAGAGATTGCGTGATCGCTGACCAGCAGCGCGATCGCGATGGCGATGAGGCCCGCGACCAGAAGGCTCATTTGCTGAAGTTTCAGCCCCTGCATGGCAGCCACGCTACCCAAAGTCAGCGCGACCAAACTGAATCGCGCCCACGGCGGCACCGACCACCGCAAGACACGGAGCCAGAGTAACGTGCTGGCCGCGGTGAGAAGCAGCAGTATCCAGAAGAAGCATCTCTGCACCACCGCAAAAGGCAATCCAATCGTAGGGGCGAGGCAGAAAACCACATAGAGAGGATAGGCAAACCCCTGCTCGTCGGTCGGATCGCCGGGACGCGACGGGTCGAGTGGACGCCCGTAGTAGCCCGCCTGAATTTCGCGGGTGACTTCCCCGCTATAAGGATCGCGGCCATGCAACAGCAGTTCGCGCGCGCCCAGCCAGCGTGGATACAGATCGGAAAGATTCCCGCGGGGGCGGCCGTGAGCAGCGGCGTCGTCAATCTGATAGCTGATAAGAACGCGTTGGGCAAACAGCCACATGCCCGCGGCGCAGAGCACTGCGGCCAGAATCAGCACTAGCGGCTTTTGAAGAATGCGCGTTCTCATCGCAGAAAATAAAATGGAGAAGTCTGGATACTACCTCGTTCCCGGCAGCATTTCCCGTCGCGGCAGCTTCCACCAAAACCAGAACAGGATCAGCATCGGCCAGCCGATCTGATTCAGGTGCGGCCAGAAGGACTCGAACAACGGCGCGAGGTAGAGCGCCACCAGCAGCAACATGTCGGCTTGTGACGCACGCCGGGATTCGGACTCGGGAGCCGCGAACAACAAAAGCAGCACCGGCAGTAGCAAGCCGAGATCGTAGGACAAGGTGTGATAGCTGACCAGAATCGCGGTGGCCGTTGCCAGAGCGAAAACGAAGCGAACGGAATCGCTGGGCCACATTTGCCAAAGGGCAATCGCGATCACGAGCGCCGAGCACGCGATGGTGATCGGCATCAGGAAGGCTCCATGCGGACCCGCGAGACTGGTGAGGATGCCACGCAGATTGGGCATATCGGCGCCGATAATCGCGCCGCCCGCGCCGGTTTTTTCCAGATGAAATAGAAATTGCACGTAACCAACGCAGCCGCGCCATCCGAGCATGGCCAGCGAAAGGCCGCCCAGCAGCGCCGCGACCGGCGCAAATCCAAGCAACAATCGCGGACGCTTCACCGCGAGCAGGAAGGCTAACGGAAGAATAAAGTTAAATTTGAACAGGCCCGCACCCAGCGCGGCCCCGGCCGCGGCGTCGTTCCCACTGGCGACGGCGGTCAGCGCCACGACAACAAGAAACAGCAGCAGACTGGAGTCCTGCCCCTGAATGATTCCGTTGGCAACCGGCGGGAATCCAATGGCCGCCAACGCCAGAAAAACGAGCGGCAATCTGCCGATCTCGACGAACTGTCTTCGCAATAGCCACAGGCTGGCGAAAACCAGCACCGCGTTCAAAAAACTCCACAGCAGATACGCCGGCACATACGACAGGAGGGTGAAAGGCACAAACAGAAACGCTTCGAACGGAGGATGGTTGTACGGCAACGCCGCCTGACGAACCTGTACATTCGGAGCAAATTCTTGCTGCACCCGGTACTGGGCAGGCAGGTCATAGAGGATGCGAGATTGTCCGCCCCGGACCATGCGGGCGGCGGCGTAGAAGATGGTGAAATTCTGGTATCCGTTGCGCAGTTGGCTTGCCAGCCCCACGGCTGAGACAACATTGCCGATGGTCATCGCGAGAAGGAAAACAGCCGTAAACCATTCCTTACGCTTGCCGAACTTCGCCCAAGTCATAGAATACCGATCATCGAAAGCAGCTCATCGAACGCAGTTCATCGAAAGCAAGGCCCAGAAAGATCGACCATTGATTCTATAATCGTCGCGAAGTCCACATGAAGATTCTTGAGCTCAGCCGGGATCGAGCGTTTGCCGCCATCCTTCTATTCGGCCTGCTCGCCATGACGGCGCGCAACGCGGTCGACCCCGACCTGTGGTGGCATCTGCGCACCGGGCAGACCATCGTGGAATCCGGCCACGTGCCCCATACCGATTCTTTTTCGTTCACCCGCGCGGGGCATGCCTGGGTGTCGCATGAATGGCTGTCGGAGGTTGCGTTCTACGAACTCTGGCAACACGGCGGAGCCGCGGCGCTGATCGTCTTCTCCGCAATCGTGACCACCGCAGGATTCATGCTTCTCTATCTGCGCTGTCTTGCCCGCGGAGGAAAGCCCTACTGGGCAGCCGCGGCGACGGCCCTCGGCGCTTTGGCGGCGGCTCCCGCGTGGGGCGTGCGTCCACAGATGTTCACCTTCACGCTGGCCAGCCTGCTGCTCTGGCTGATGGAAGCGGGCGAGGACCGCCCCAAACTGCTGCTTTGGATACCGCCGCTGTTTCTCCTCTGGCTGAATCTCCATGCCGGATTCGCCTTCGGCCCGGCGTTGCTGTTGGCGTATGGCATCGGCGTGCTCATGGAGACAGCGCTTGGCACTACTCCGTGGCATGAGGCTCGGCATATCCTGCTGCGAGTTCTGGTGCTGCTCGCGGCTTGTCTGGCGCTCGTGCCGCTCAACCCCAGCGGCGCGCAACTTTACCGTTATCCGTTCGACACGCTGCGTTCGCCCGGAATGCGGTCATTCATTGGCGAGTGGCGCTCACCGGATTTTCACCAATCGCTCTACGGCCCATTTTTGCTGCTCTGGCTGCTGCTTCTGACCGCGCTGGCCAGTTCCCGCTCGCGGCCCAAGGGACGCGTGATCGTCCCCCTGCTGCTTACGTGCTTCGCCGCTTTGGACGCCGCCCGCCACGTGCCACTCGCGGTATTGATAGCGATCCCGGTGATCGCCGCCGCTCTCCCTAAGGCGAAAGGCGCGGGACAACGAACGCCAATCTCTTCGCGCTTCCGGCCCGTTTTCTACGGAGCTGTCGTGGCCCTGATGGCAGTCTTTGCCGTCACGCGTTGGGTAAGTCTGGCCCGCGCTCAGGATG
>CAVZUP010000167.1:0-10818 GCA_963778255.1 uncultured Acidobacteriaceae bacterium | reverse complement strand
ATCGACGAGAGCACCGCGCCGCAGGTGATCAGTCACTACAATCTTTTCCGCTCGACGGAGATCGACGGCTCGGCTGCGCCCGGCTTCAGTTCGGGGCAGGCCATCAACGCCATGCAGCAACTCTCGGCGAAAATTTTGCCACAGGGCTACACCTACGAATGGTCGGGAATTTCGCTGGAAGAACTGGCGTCGGGATCGACGACGCTGATTCTGTTCGGGCTGGGAACGCTGGTGGTTTATCTGACGCTTTCGGCGCAGTATGAAAGTTTCGTGCTGCCTTTCATTATTCTTCTGGCGGTGCCGATGGCGCTGCTTGGCGCTCTCGGCGCACAATGGCTTCGCAGCCAGCAGAACGACGTCTACTGCCAGGTGGGGCTGGTCATGCTGGTGGGCTTGGCCTCCAAGAACGCCATTCTGATTGTGGAATTCGCCGAGCAGTTGCGCCAACGGGGCATGACCATTCTGGATGCGGCGGTCGAAGCCGCACGCATACGGCTGCGGCCGATTCTCATGACGTCGTTTGCCTTCATCCTCGGCGTGGTTCCATTGGTTGTGGCCAGCGGCGCGGGAGAGAATGGACGGCACTCGGTGGGTACCACCGTTTTCGGCGGCATGATCATGAGCACGGTCCTCAATCTGTTCTTTATACCGGTGCTCTATCTGTTGATCGAAGGCTTCCGCGAGCGGCGCCGCAAACCGAAGACGGCCTGAGCTGTTGCTGAAAATTCGGCGAAGGCAGCGAGAAGCTCCCCTCAGGCGCTAAAGCGGCAGCACGTTTCCAGGCTTAACGGCACGAGTGAACTCGTGCCCTTCCCATTTCGCGGAGCGAAGAGTTGTTCCGCAAGCGCCTGGCAGGGTGCATGGGGCTGCCGCAGGTCGCACGTGCGAGAAAAAGCAACTTTTTGACCTCCTGACGCGTCTGAAAAGTGCGAAGAAGTTTAGAGCCTCTCATCGTGAGAGATGTGTCTTCGGAGGTCAAATCAAATGAAAAAATCACTGCTTGCAGTTCTTGTTCTGCCGCTGATTTTGGCGATGACGATTTTCTCGATGGCAGCGTTTGCCAGCCCGGCCATCCAGGATAACCAATCGGCTGGCGCGATCAGTCAGAAGAGTCTGGATCGTATTACCAAGGAAGTCCGTCACGAACTGGTGATGCTCCCTTACTACGGCGTGTTCGATAATCTCGCCTACAAGGTCGACCCTGATGGCACGGTGACGCTGCTTGGCCAGGTTGCGAATCCGGTGCTTAAGTCCGATGCGGAGAACGTCGTCAAGCACATTGAGGGTGTCGAGAAGGTCGTCAACAACATCGAAGCTCTGCCGACCTCGATTGTCGACGATCGCATCCGCCGCGCTGCCTACCGCGCGATTTACGGCAACAGCGTTTTGAGCCAGTACCAGTTGCGAGCCGTTCCGCCGATTCACATCATCGTCAAGAACGGAAATATCACGCTGGAAGGCGTGGTGGCGCGGCAGATGGATAAGCAGATTGCCGGCATGCAAGCCAACGGCGTCCACGGCGTATTCTCGGTGACCAATAACCTGGTGGTGGAAGAACAGGAAAAGAAGGACGAGAAGAAGAAGTAACTTCTCGGGAGTGGGCTTAGGCCTGCGCGATCTGGGGCTCTGCAATCTACAATTGCTTATGCCGCCGACCGGGCCCCAAGCCAGCACTCCGCGCGAAATCGAACATGCGGCGCGCCTGCTGCGCTCGGGCGGTCTAGTCGCTTTTCCTACCGAAACCGTTTACGGTCTGGGAGCCAACGCCCTCGACGCGGAAGCTGTGGCTCGCATTTATGCGGTCAAACGCAGACCCGCTACCAGTCCGCTGATTGTTCACGTGGCATCGATTGGAATGGCACGGGAACTGGTTGCGGAATGGCCGGAAGCCGCCGAACGATTGGCGCGGAAATTCTGGCCGGGCCCGCTCACGCTGGTGGTGGAAAAGAAGCTTGAGGGGCAACCGGTGATTCCCGGCATTGTCACCGCGAATCTTACAACTGTCGGGTTGCGCATGCCGGCGCATCCGCTGGCAGTTGCTCTGATTCGGGCCGCCGGCGTCCCGCTGGCTGCGCCCAGCGCCAACCGCTTCACGGAACTTTCTCCGACCACGGCCGAGCATGTTCGGAGCAGCCTGGGCAGCGACATCGGCTACATTCTGGACGGCGGGCCTTGCACGGTCGGCATTGAATCGACTGTCTTGTCTTTAGCGGGGTCATCAGCTGGATCGCAACCGAAGTTGCTCCGCCCGGGAGGAATTTCGCGGGCTGAACTGGAAACGATTATCGGGCCCGTGGCTCTGGCGGAGGAGATTCAGGCCGGAGCTCATCCCGCGCCGGGAATGCACCCGCGCCACTACAGCCCGCGCACGACTTTGTATTTGGTGACTGACGGGAATCTGCCCGGCCAGGGGCGGGGAATCTATCTAGTGTATCGGCATCCGCCGCGCGCTGACGTTGTGACTCACCAGATGCCGCAATCGGCAGCGGAGTATGCCGCCGCGCTCTATGAAGTTCTGCATCGGGCGGACGGCGGGGATTACAACTGGATAGCGGTGGACGTTCCTCCCAGCACGCCGGAGTGGGAAGCCGTGCAGGATCGGCTAAAGCGAGCTGCGACCAAATAATCCGCGCCGCCTACAGTAGTCCGTACACCAGAAGGCTATTGTTTGTGCCCACGTACAGTTTGCCATTGGCCACGAGAAAGTTCGCAAAGTGGGGCAGCGGTGGAAGCGCATCGCGATTCTTGGCCGCCTGAGTGCTGCTATACAGCTTGGCCAAAGTGGTGGCGTCGTAGGCAAACAAAGTTGCGCCGACGGTCCACACCACGCCATCGGTGGTTCCATTGGCGGAGAGCACGGGAGAATGCCCTTGCGTCGTGCCCTTGGTTTGCGCGAAGGGCGTTTGCGCCAGCACTCCATGCGCCAGCTTCAGGGCACGGAGCGGCAATCCGGCGCCGGAGGCATAGATGGCATTGTTCCAATAAACCAGCGCTCCGGTCTCGGGGGCGAATCCCGGTACCTCTTCGACGATCTGCGTGTCCGTCTTGGTGCACGTGCTGCAGAAGTGGCCCAGCTTGTTGCGGTTCAGAATGTAGATCGAGCCTTCCTTACCCACGGCGGCCAATAGACTGGGATACTTGCCGGACTGGGTCGGCAGCACCAGTACGGGTTCGCTCATATCCATGTCGTTCTTGTCGAGATAGGCCTCGTTGAAAGGCGTGAACCAGTCGGCCAACTTCAGCGCGCTGCCCGACTGCGACAGCTTGAATACGGATTGTCCGAAGTTCGTGCCGGCGGCGAAGGGGCCATCGGCGGTGGCTCCGTAGATGTTGCCGGTGCTATCGGAGGAAAGTCCTCCACCCCTCATCCACACGGCCGCGGCCGATTCGCCGGGCTCGTCGTCAAACACGCCCTGCGGTTCGAGCGTGGTTGCGTTGTAGGACATAACCCAGCCTTCTTCGTAGTCGCCGCGGCATCCGTTCGATCCAAAGGCAATGTAGACGTTGCCGTTCTCGAGCAAGAGCGCGGGACGGTTGACCTGCATCCTATCCGCGAAAACATTGTTCTTGCCGTCAAACTCGTAACTTCCGGCGATGACGATGGGGCTGCCCGTTTTCTCCAACCCGGTCGTGACATCGAGCGCATGCAGGCGATGCACAAATTTCGAATCTTCGTAGGTCTTCGCCACTACGTAAATCGTTCCCGCCACCGGGTCGATCACCGGCGTCGATAGGATGCCCACTTCGGTCCATCCCGTGACGGCCCCGCATCCCTGCAATGCGATGGGAACCGTGGTCGCGTCATTGTTCAGAAAACTGATGTGCCACAACGGACTCGCGTCGCTGCCGGTTGCGCTGTCGGCGTCAAACGCATAAACGCTGTCGTGCATCGTGGCTACGTAGACAACGTTATGCGTGCCCTTGCCTGGAATCGCGATTCCGGGCAGGTAGAGCGCTTGCCCCACCACCAGACCGTCCACTGGCTGCGTGAAGAGCTTTCCAAATTTTTCGTAGTTCACGTTTTGCGGAGTCAGAATGGTCTCGTTGGGATTCGCGCCGGTACGCGCATTGTCGTAATGCCACGTGGTCACTGCCACCTGCGCCTTGCCGATGGCCACTCCGGCAAAAACAAGAAGCAGAGTGGAAACAATGATCATGCGAGCGCGCAAGATTCCAGCCATCGAATTCGTCATAACGGTCACCAGAAGAGTGAATTGGAATCGATTCTTCGAAACGCCCGCCCTCAGGGTGCGGGCGCGAGACGAGTGGCGATAACGGCACTTACAATCAATAACGCCAAGGATAGTGGCGAATCCACGGGTTGGTCAAACTCATTACGGCTTTTCTTCGACAATGCAAATTGCTGCAATACATCTGTAACTTCTTGCCCACGACGGCGATGCTACCAACCTCAAAATCGGTAGTCTGGTCAAAACTGCTCGCTTTCGCGGAGGCAGGTCTGGATATGAGCCGTCGCTTCTGTCACTTGGGTTCTGCGAAAGAAACGGGATGTAATTTTCCCCAAAACCGGCTTCGGCCGAGTTTTTCCGCAGCTTCTGAAGCCGTGCCCTTCCCAAAACGAATTACGAGATAGCTTTTAGCCGCGAACTACGCCCGGCACGCGCACGCGGATGGTGTGCGGAACGGCGCGCAGCTTGGCCAGCATCTGTTCATCGCAATCGCGATTGATGTCGTAGATCGCATAGCCCAACGTTCCGCGCGTATCGAGCACTTGCCGCTCGATATTGATTCCGCGGTCGGCCAGAATGTCGTTGATGGCGCGCAGGATGCCCGGAACATTGTGATGCATGTGCATCAGGCGGTGCGAGCCCGGCTCGTAATCCAGATGACAATGCGGCAGATTTACGCTGAGCAGGGAGTTGCCGCTCTTGAAGTAGTCGATCATGCGCGCTGAAACAAACTGCCCGATATTCTGCTGCGCCTCCTCGGTGCTGCCGCCGATGTGCGGAGTCAGAATTACATTGGGCAGTCCGCGGAGAGGACTGGTGAAGGCGCCGCCGGTTTCGGGCTCCTGCGGAAATACGTCCACCGCCGCGCCGGCCAGCTTGCCGCTCTTTAAGTGCCGGGCGAGAGCTTCATGATCGACCACAAACCCGCGGCTCAAATTGATGAGGCATGCGCCATCCTTCATCGCGCGGATTTCTTCTTCGCCGAATAAATCCTGGTTCTGCGTTTTGCCATCGACGTGCAATGTGATCACGTCGGCGGTTTCGAGCAACTCGCGGAAGCTTACCGGGCGCGCGTTTCCGCGAGCCAGCACATGCGCCACGTCGTGGAACACGACTCTCATGCCCAGAGCTTCGGCCAGATCCGAAACCTGCGAGCCGATCTTGCCGTAGCCGACGATGCCGAGAGTGAGTCCGCGGACTTCGTGCGAGCCGGCGGCCGACTTATTCCAGACGCCGCTGTGAAGTCGAGTACTGGCCTCGAAGGTTCGCCGCATCAGGAGGATGATTTCTCCCATGGCCAACTCGGCGACGGAGCGGCTGTTGGAGTGGGGATCGTTGAACACGGCAATGCCGCGCTCGCTGGCGGCGGAGCGGTCGATCTTGTCCACGCCAATGCAGAACGCGCCTACGGAGACGAGCTCCGGCGCGGCATCCAAGACCGCGGCCGTGATGCGGGTTTTGGAACGCGCGCCTAAAATCGAAGTTCCGCGCACCTTCTCGATCAGCTCGCGTTCCTCCAGCGCGCCCTTCAGCGACTCGACTACGAATCCAGCCTCTTCAAATTGAGAAGCCGCTACCCCACTGATGTTTTCCAGCAATAAAACCTTCAAAGAACCTCCCCTAAATTCCGTTCCTAGCGATGAATAAGAATTATAAAGGGCAAGCGGCGTAAACCCTCCGCCCAAGCAGAGCTTGGACGGCACACCCTGCTGCGCTATTCTTCTCCGAGATGTTACAAATATATGGGGTCGCCGGGGACACGCGAACCCGCCCCGCATGAATCCTGGAGCCGCACCCTGTCATCCATAAGACTTTGGAGGAAATGAACAATGCCGCATGAACTGCCCCCGCTGCCGTACGATTACACGGCGCTTGAACCCACCATCGACGAAAAGACGATGCACCTGCATCACGACATGCATCACGCTGCTTACGTCAAGAACCTGAACGCGGCGCTCGATAAGCATCCCGAGCTGCACAAGAAGACCGCAGAAGACCTGATCCGCGACCTGAACGCCATCCCCGAAGACATTCGCGGCGCCGTCCGCAACAATGGCGGAGGCCACGTTAACCACACCATGTTCTGGAACATCATGAAGCCGCACGGCGGAGGCGATCCTACGGGCCCCATCGGCGACGCGATCAAGAAGACGTTCGGAGACTTCAAGACTTTCCAGGAAAAATTTAACGCCGCCGGCGTAGGCCAGTTCGGCAGTGGATGGGTCTGGCTGGCAGGGGATTCGAAAGGCGAAGTGAAGATTATCAGCACTCCGAATCAGGACAGCCCGCTCTCGCAAGGGCTCTATCCTGTTTTCGGCAACGATGTCTGGGAGCACGCCTACTATCTCAAGTACAACAACCGCCGGCCCGAGTATCTGCAAGCGTGGTGGAATGTTGTGAACTGGGATGAAATCAATAAGCGCTACCAAGCGTCGATTAAGAAGTAACAAACTCGTGTGGGGCGGACGCGATCGTCCGCCCTGCATCCCACTCACTGGCTCGCGACGATCTTCAACTTTTGCCGAATGATTGCCGCCGTGGCAGGAAATAGCCGGTTCGTAACTTTTTACCAATCTTTAACGAGCGGCGATTGACCCGGCGTCATGCCCGTGCCACAATCCCTGCATATTCCGGCCGCAAGCCTCCGCTTGCGCCTTCGCAAGCGTGGACCGCGCAGTGGAAAGCCTGCTCCCGATTCCCCAGGAACAAAGGAGCGGCCCATGCCTGACAAGAAAAGCAAGAACCTCGTTTTCTCCAGCCCGCGGAACTGGAACCTGCCGATCGCTTCTCGTTTCGTATTTGCTCTCTGTTTTCTCGTCGTCATGCTGGGGGCCCAATCCCTGGCGCAGACGGTCACGGATCTTTACGACTTCACCGGTGGCGCCGACGGATGGGATCCCGATACTCCCATGATCGCCGGGCCCGATGGATCCCTCTACGGCACGACTTTTTATGGCGGATACTTGAACTGCCCTGACGGATCCGGAGAGGGTTGTGGCTCTGTTTACCGGTTGTCTCCCTCGGGCGGGCAGTGGACTGAGTCCACGCTCTATCAATTCCGCGGCGGCAAGGATGGGTGCTGTAACTACAGCACTCTCACCCTGGACCAGGTGGGGAATCTTTATGGCGTAACAGACGGAGGCACGCCCTGGAACGCCGTTTTCCAATTGACGCCGGGCGCGCCGGGTAAACACTGGCACTTTCACTTGCTTTACGAATTCAAGGGTAAGAGGGACGGCGGTTATCCGCTGAGCCCGCTTTTCGTAGACAATTCAGGAGCGATTTACGGCGCCAGCCAACTAGGCGGGCTGAACGGAAAAGGGTGCAGCCAGCAGTTTGGTTGCGGAGCGGTCTTTCAACTTGTGGCTCCCGCGCACAAGGATAACCCCTGGACGGTGAACGTCCTCTACGAATTCCAGGGAGCGAGCGACGGTGGAGACCCGATCTCCATGATCATGGATAGTACCGGCGCCATTTATGGCACGACGGAATACGGCGGCGCATTCAATAAGAATTGTCCGCTGGGTTGCGGGGTTATTTTCGAGCTTTTTCCGGTCAATGGCACCTGGGCTTACAAAGTGCTCTATACCTTCCACGGTACGCCTCACCGAAGCCCCATCAACTTGCTTGAGGATGCGAGCGGCAATCTCTACGGCCTTGCCGGCGAATTCTACGGAGGCGGCGGCGACATTTTTGAACTCTCACCGCCGGCGGCCGGAAACGGGCCGTGGACTCTAAGTTATCTTCACCGCTATGGCAGTACCTATTCGGCCACCAATCTGACGCTGGGACCGAACGGCACGCTCTACGGCGATATCTACGGCGATCAGGACCTGAATTGGGGCTATATCTTCCAGATGACTCCTCCCGCGCAGCAGGGCGGAGCCTGGACCTATACCACGCTCGTCAACTTCAACCCGTTGGGTTATCAGAATCCCGCGGGCGTTGTCGTCGGACTGGGAGGCGATCTCTATTCGCCGCTGAGCGGAGGCGGCTACGGCAACGGCAGCATTGTCTCGGTTGTGCCCTAAAAGAAAGCAGAGGGCGGGCGCATGCGTCCGCCCCTGCTCTTTATCTATCAGCTCGCAAAGAACTGTCGAATCTGCCGCCAATATTTCCGCACGATCAAGTCGGTACTCAAATGTCCGCCACGGCGTAACAACTTCAACTGCACTCCCGTGAGCCGCGCAAATTTCTGCACGGACTGATAAGGGATGTAGGGGTCATCCTGCGCGTGAAACAGGATGACCTTGGACGGGCTGACTTCCGCAGCGTGATACATCGGGTTATAGAATTTTCCGCCGAATAACTTCTTCCAATTCCGGTCGGACAGACGATAGCCGTGGCCGAAGGCGGCGCGAATATAGGCGGCGTAGCTGGGATTGGAGGTTTCTTTCTTCTGCTCGCGCGGGAGAATGGTCCAATCGACCACCGGACAATTTGCCACCACTCTCTTCACCCTGGGATCGAGCGACGAGAGGATGGAAGCCGCGCCGCCGAAACTTCCTCCGATCACAAACACTTCATCCACGCGTGCGCGAAACCGGCGGCCAAACGCCAGTTCGCGGAATTCTTTCGACAGGCCGCCGATCACGTCCAGAATGTCGAGGTGCGGCGATTGCGCCAAGAATTCGCCGCCACTCTCCCAGGCTCCGCGATAGCGTGGATAGAACACCCAGTATCCCTTCTGGGAAAGAAACTCCGCCAAGGGCTGCTTGCGTGGGATGGAGGGCATTCCATCGCAGAGGATGATGGCTCGTTGAATTTTGCTGGCTCGAGCTGGAGGCAAGAATTCCGTAACAATGTCGCGTTGAAATCGTGTCCTGAACATAGCTTGAGAGTTCCTCGCCTTTCCTCGTGTTCCCTGTGCCCTCTGTGAGCGAGGCAGGTTGGAATTGCTGCTGACAAACAGCAGGTCCTTCGCTTCGCTCAGGATGACAACTCTTGTGACGAAACCAAACTGAGACACCACCATCCAATGCCCGGCACATCCAAAGCCCGGCCTTGACACTTAGTCCCGTCCCTGACTAAACTCCTCTACCACTGCGGCTTTTGGCCGCGCAGACCAGTCCTGATCCTGCAACTTTTTGCACTACCACCAGGAGGCTCAATGCACACTCCCCAGTTTCCGAAATCTGCCGCCACGCTCACTATGTTCGTCTTGTTGCTCTCGACCCTAGCCGCCGCGCAGCTTAAGGTTGGCTCCGGCAACACGGCCATCGCCGATCCGCCCGTGCCGCACCCGAATACTACGCCGTGCAAAGTCACTCTCTATCAGAATTACAGATTCGCGAACTTCAATGCGCAGAGCTTCACCTACACGCCGCCCGCCGATTGCCCCGGGCCTTGGGCCAAGGTAGTTCTTGCGGCCGATTTCTCCATTACGCAGGGAATTCAGTATGACCGTACCGCCAATATCTGGATAGGTCCCACCAACATTTACTTCGGCACCACGGCCGAGGATGATCCAAGCAACGGCCGGCATTGGCACGTCGAACGCGATCTCACCGACTACAGCTCAATCTTCACCACCGCGCAAGACGGCACCGTTGATCTGGGCAACCTGGTAAACAAAACCTACACCGGCGTGCTCTATGGAACAGCCAACGTTCTCTTCTATCCGCTGGCGTCGAATCAACAGGCGCCGCGCACCGCGGACGAAGTGATCGGGTTCTCGGGCGGACCGAACGGCGGCACTGTTGGTCTCTCCAACACGACCAGCTTGCTGGAGCAGACTCTAACTCTGCCCACCAACATCGAGAGCGTCTTTTTCGATGTTTTTGCCCAGAGCCAGTACGATGACGAATTCTGGTATACGTGCGTTCCCAACGACGTCGCGAACGAGCTGGAAAGTTGTCCTGGCACCGCTTTCCGCGAATCTGAAGTCACCATTGACGGGACTCCGGCGGGCGTTGCGCCTGTTTATCCGTGGATCTTCACGGGAGGCATCGATCCATTTCTGTGGATTCCGATCCCCGGCGTCCAGACTTTGAATTTCTTGCCTTACCAAGTCAACCTCACGCCTTTCGCGGCTGTGTTGAGCGACGGGCAGCCGCACACCATCGCCCTCAGCGTCTTCAACGCCGATAATTATTTCTCCGCTACCGCCTCGCTTCGGCTCTATCTCGATAAAAATGCCACACAGGTGAGTGGAGGGGTCACCACTAACACGCTGGCCGTTCCTGTGCCCACCGTCACCGAAAACATTGGCACCGGGAAGAATGGCAACATCCACGGTAGCGTCAACGTCGCTTCGAGCCACGACTTCCAGATCTCCGGAACCGCGTACACTTCTCACGGTCCGGTTACTACAACGGTGGCTCAAGACATCAGATTCGACAGCCTGCAGAATTTCAAGCTGACAAACGTGGAATACGAGCAGAACATCAAACAGACCAGCACGCTCCATTCTGTGGTGACGACCAAGGATGCGAGCGGCAGCACCGTCTACACCGTCAATCATGACTGGCCGCTGCTGCTGAACATCACCGTGCTGGTGGCGTCGGACGGCTCCGAAACCCAGACCACCACCAGCAACCAATACTTCGAAGAGGATGAGGCGGCGAAACAAAACGGACAGGCGATCAACTTCAGCCTGGTCAAGAACCGTGTGACCGGCGAATGAGTC
>CAVZUP010000166.1:0-37633 GCA_963778255.1 uncultured Acidobacteriaceae bacterium | reverse complement strand
TCCATGTCGCGCACGATATCTGCGCGCAACGGGCCGGTGTTATGGGCGAGCGTGGAGCAGCGAAAGCCGGGATGCAATTCTTCGGTGATGGCCGCTCCGCCCACCTGGGCGCGGCGTTCGAGCACCAGCGGCTTGAATCCGGCTTTGGCGAGATAGAAGGCGGCGACCAGCCCGTTGTGTCCGCCACCGACGATGATTACATCGCGAGTCTCGGCCATTGGGTCTATGCTCCCCCGTCCTTCAGGATTTCGAGCGCCGCCAGGCGTCCGGGCGCACCCATGATGCCGCCGCCGGGATGCGTTGCCGATCCGCACATGTATAAATTCTTGATCGGTGAGCGGAATTGCGCCCATCCGGCAACCGGTCGCAGGAAAAATAATTGTTCAAGCGAAAGTTCACCCTGGAAGATGTTGCCTTCGCTCAGTCCCCATTCGCGTTCCAGATCGAGCGGGGTGACGACCTGGCGGTGCAGGATGATGTCTTTGATATTTGGCGCGTATTCAGCGATGGTGTTGACCACGTTATCGCCGAATTTTTCTTTTTCCGTATCCCAGTCGAGGCCGGGCGCGAGCTTATAGGGCGCGTACTGCACGAAGCAGGAAAGAATGTGCTTGCCCGGCGGCGCGAGCGACGTATCGGTTAGCGTTGGAATCACCATGTCGATATACGGATGCGAAGACCAGCGGCCGTACTTCGCTTCGTCGTAGGCCTTCTCCATGTATTCGACGCTGGGCGAAATTGACATGGCGCCGCGCAGATGCGCGCCGACTCCGGGCATGCACTTGAAATTCGGCAGGCCGTCGAGCGCCATGTTCACCTTGCCGGACGATCCACGGAACTTGTAGCGGCGCACGCCTTCCATGAATTCATCGGGCAGATGGCCAGGCTCGATCATTTTGGTGAACGTGAGGCGGGGATCGACGCTCGACGAAACAACGTTGGCGTGAATTTCGTCGCCGTTCGTCAATACAACGCCCGAGGCGCGGCCATTCTTGACGATGATCTGCGCAATCGGAGCCTCGGTGCGGATTTCGACTCCAGCCTCGCGAGCCGCGCCGGCAATCGCGTTCGAGATGGCGCCGGTGCCGCCGCGCGCAAATCCCCAGGCACGGAACGCGCCATCGATCTCGCCCATGTAGTGATGCAGCAGAACGTAGGCGGTGCCGGGCGAGCGCACGCCGAGAAAAGTTCCGATAATGCCCGAGGCCGACATGGTCGCCTTGAGCACATCGGTCTCAAACCACTGATCGAGAAAGTCGATGGCGCTCATGGTCATCAGCTGGACCTGGTTGTACTTGTCCTCACTCGACATGCCCTGAAAGCGGCGTCCGATGAAGAGTAGCTTCATCAGTTCTTTCGGATTCAGCGTTGCCGGGTCGGGCGGGATCATGCTGAGGATCGGCTTCACGAAACGGCACATCGCCTGCATGGCCTTGCCGAATTCGTCGTAGGCTTCGGCGTCCACGCGCGAGTGGCGGGCGATTTCACGGTGCGTTTTGCCGTGATCGTTCACGCGCCACAGGTAATCTCCGCTCGGCATAGGAGTGAACGTGCCGTCGAGCGGCAAGATTTCAAGTCCGTGGCGGGGAAGATCGAGGTCGCGAATAATTTCTGGCCGTAGCAACGAGACGACATACGAGCAGACGGAAAATTTGAAGCCGGGAAAAACTTCTTCCGTGCAAGCCGCGCCGCCGAGGACGTGCCGACGTTCGAGCACCAGCACCTTCTTGCCCGCCTTCGCCAGATAGGCGGCGTTGGTGAGGCCGTTGTGGCCTCCGCCAATCACGATTACGTCGTACTTCGTACCGCTCGAGACTGCTTCCATAGTTGGACCAATGAAGGTGCTAGATGGATCGGGAACTTTTCCAGAAAATGACTCGCCATTCTATCGAGAAAGCTTCGTTTTGTCTCTATTTACGCGTGGTTGCTGACTCGCGGTCAATGCATTTCGGCGCTTGCCGCCGGTGTGTGCGGGTGCATATAATCCGGCGTCAGGGTTTCTTCAAAGTCACAAGGGAACCCGAACATTACGCGAGGCCATCTTGCCCATTGGAACCGCTTTTCACGAGAGAACGTTCGCGCTCTGCCACAGCCTGAATTATCGCGAGTGGTCGGGATACTACACGGTCAGCGTGTATGAAGTGCACCACGAGCACGAGTACAACGCGATCCGCAATGCGTGCGCGCTGATTGACATTTCGCCGCTGTACAAATATCTGATCACGGGCAAGGACGCGACCAAACTGGTGAACCGGGTGATCACGCGCGATATCAACAAGGTCGCTGTGGGGCAGGTCATTTACGCCTGCTGGTGCGATGAAGACGGCAAGGTGATCGACGACGGGACGATTACGCGCCTCGAAGAACACAAGTACCGCTGGACGGCGGCCGATCCCAGCCTGCGCTGGTTCCGGCAGAACGGGCTGAACATGGACGTTCAGATCGAAGACATTTCCGAGCAAACCGCGGCTCTCGCGCTGCAGGGGCCGGCCTCGGCGAAGCTCTTGAAGTCGGTGGCAGAGGCAGATATCGCCAACCTGAAGTATTTCCGCAAGACGAGCGGCAAGATCGCGGGTGTGCCCGTGGATATTTCACGCACGGGATACACGGGCGATCTCGGCTACGAAATATGGATTCCTTGGGATCAGGCCGTTATCGTTTGGGACGCGCTCATGGATACGGGCAAGCAGTTCGATATCCACGCGGCCGGAATGCTGGCGCTCGATGTGTCGCGCGTGGAAGCGGGACTATTGCTGATCGAGGTCGATTACATCAGCTCGAAGAAGGCGCTGATTCCGTCGCAGAAGTACTCGCCGTACGAGTTGGGATTCGGCAAGATGGTGCACCTGGAGAAAGAAAACTTTATCGGCAAGCGCGCGCTGGCGCGAGATCACGAGCAGGAAGTGGCGCGGCAGTTAGTTGGACTCGAGGTAGATTGGGTCGAGGTGGAGGAGCAGTTCGACAAGTTCGGACTTTCTCCGGCAGCGCCCAGCCAGGCATCGCGGGTTGCGGTGCCCATCTACTCTGGCGACAAGCACGTGGGCAAGGCTACGACCACGGCATTCTCTCCACTGCTGAAAAAGTTGATCGCGCTGGCTAGCGTGGGCACCGAGTACTCCAAGCCCGGCACAAAGCTGCAAATGGAACTGACGATCGAGGCGCAGCGGATGAAGACTACGGCGACGGTGGTGTCGTTACCATTTTTCAATCCTAAGCGGAAGACGGCGGTGCCGGTGTAGGCGCTACAGTTCTCGCTCGATGAAGAAGTGCGGCAGCAGCGGAAGATTAACTTCTCCGCTGTGCCCGCCGTTTTCCCGTCCAGTACAGCCCAACTCCAATCAAAAGCAGTGCTCCGCAGCCGCCGACGATTTTGAAGACGGCCAACGGCTTGTTGGGTTCATCGGGTGGCGGCAGAACGGAGAGGGCGATGGTGAACGCCGTGGTTAGGAATCCGACGATGGCGAGTACATAAGCCGCTGGTTTTCCGCCGGGCACGCAGATCACTTCTTCTCCGGCGGGCTCGCTTTGAAGCTTAAACATCGACGCAAATAAATATAAGTACGGGACGAAATAGGTGATCACGCCCATGCTCACCAGCACGTCATACGCACCTTTGACCGAGGTGCCGACCTGTCCAAGAAAAATGAAGATCGCACCGATGACGGCTTGGGTCAGCAGTGCGACCCACGGCGTGCCCCATCTGCGATGGAGCGCTCCGAAGGATGGCGGCAGATAGCGGTCGATACCGGCCACAAAGGGTAAACGCGCTACCGCAGCCAGGTATGCGCCGGACGCGCCGATGTTACTGAGCGCGATCAGGAACGCCGCGACCGGAAGAAAAAAGGGAAGTCCGACGCGATCGGAAGTCTTGGCGATGGCCTGCACCAGCCCTTGCATGGGGCTGACTTCCGAAGACGGCAGCGCCAGCAGCACGCAGACGGTTCCGATGATGTAGCAGAAGGCGACGGTGAGTCCGCCAAAGAACAAGGCCAGGGGAATGGTGCGACGCGCGTTCTTGATTTCTTCTGCCATGAAAGACGCCGTTTCACATCCGCCAAAGGCAAAGGTCAGCACCGACCAGAAGATGATGTCGTCGAGGCGCACGCTGGGCTTCATCGCATGGAGAGAGAACGTCGTCGCCGAGCCGAAGCGATGCCAGGCGAGCAGGCCCATGCCGATGACGATGAGAACAGGAATCCACATGGCGAGTGCGCCGACGTTATGCAGCCATTTGCCAACGTCGAGTCCGACCACATTGAGTAACGTGGCCGCGGCAAGCGTCACCAGCGCAAAGACGATGTAGAAGGTCGGGTTTGCGGAAAGATGCGACCACTGCGCTTGCCGCATGAAAAGTATGTTGCTGGCCGCGAAGTAGAGCACGGCAGGGAAGTAGGGGAGATTTGAGGTCCAGTAGGTCCAGGCGGCCATGAAGCCGGAGAAATCTCCGAAAGCTCGTTTTGACCAGACGTAGAGTCCGCCTTCATTCGGATAGCGTGAGGAAAGTTCGATCACCGAAAGTGCAAGCGGAGTGTAGAAGGCGAGCCACGCGCCGATCCAGATGACGATCGAACTGGGTCCGGCGGCAGCCGCGGTGGCGATCCAGCGCAGGCTGATGCCGGTGACCACGTAGAACAGCAGCAGATCACGAAATCCCATGACCCGCTTGGGGCGGTTGGGATCGGCGGCCTCGGCGATGGAGAGGCCGGATCCGGCTAAAGGAAGTAGTCCGCGGTCCGGTCGAATTTCGAGCTCTGGATCACTCACACAAAAGTGTCGGCTCACTGAGCAAAACGTGAGCGGCTAGGATTACAGAGACACGCGGGATGAGCAAGGTGAATTTCAGCCCGCAGCTTTGGCGCGACTCTTGCGTTTCCAATACAAATATCCGGGAACGCCGATCAGCACAATCGTAGCGCCCCAGAAAGCTTCGGTTGGCCGCTCGATGATGGTGTTGAGCGTCCAGGCAACTCCTACGATCACGTAGATCGCAGGGAGCCAGGGGTATCCGGTGCAGCGATAAGGGCGCGGAACGTCCGGTCGCTTCCAGCGTAAAACAAAAAGTCCGATGACGGTCAGCGTGTAGGAGAGCACCATGCCGAAGATGACGTAGGTGTAAAGCTGATCGTAGCGTCCGCTCATGGTGAGCACGGCAGCCCAAATGCCTTGGCCGATCAGGCTGAAGGCGGGTGTGCGCCACTTGGGATGAATGGCGGCCATGCGGCGGAAGAAGACGCCATCCTGCGCCATGGCGAGATAGACACGCGCACCGGAGAGCGTGCAGGCCGCAGCCGCGCTGAAACAGGAGATCGCGATCATTGCCGAAAGCCAGGCGGCTGCCGCGGGCGAAAAGAGTCTAGTTGCAGCCACGTGGGCAATGGTTTCGTATTTTGCAATCTCCAGCAGCGGCATGGCGTACACGTAGGTCATGTTCATGGCGAGGTAAATCGCGCCCACCAAAAGAACTCCCAGCACCATGGCAAGTGGGACATTGCGCCGGGGATTCTTGACCTCGCCGGCGACCCAGGTGATGTAGACCCAGCCATCGTAAGCCCAGAACACGGCGATCAAGCCGACGCCTAGGGCGGAGATCAGCTGGCCGGGACTTAGTCCCATCGTCAATCCACCCGGCGCCTGTGTGCTGAAGTTCGACCAATGTCCCTTGCCGATGGCGAATCCGAGAATTACGAAGGCTGCCATCGCTATGAATTTCGTCCAGGTGGAAACGTTCTGCAGAAGCGTGCCCCATCGCAATCCGAAAACGTTGACGTATGTGAGCAACACGATCAGCAGCAATCCGACGGCATGGGCGCGCGTGAACGGCATGCCGGCCAATGAAAAAATCACATGATCCTGCGAGATGGACGGAATGATGTTGCCCATGTAGGCCGCGGATGCGACCGACAGCGCTGCGATGGTGCCGCCATTGGCGACCGCGAACAGCATCCAGCCGTAAAGAAAGGCAACCAGGTCGCCGTACGCTTCACGGAGGTAAATGTATTGTCCGCCGGAGTCGGGATACATGGAGCCCAGTTCAGCGAAGGCGACGCAGGCGCACAGGGAAATCACTCCGCCGAGCACCCAGACCAGAAAAAACAACGTCGGGTTCGGCAAAGGGCCGGCAATATCTTTGGCGGTAAGGAAAATAGAAGAGCCGATGATGCCGCTTACCAGCAGCAGCACAGAGTCGAGCAACCCGAGTCCGCGAACAAGACTTGGCTTTTGACTGGGTGATTCGGTTTCGGGAGCCAGAGAAGTGGGAGTGGTGTCCATTAAGGGGTCGGTCGTTTCTTTTATTGGTGCATCAAGTCGTTGGTCGTCCGGTAATTGTTGGTCACCATTGGTGGATTGCCATTCGTTGTTAATGGCCGTTCGACAAAGCCTCCGGTTGTTGCCAGCGACCAGCGACGGACGACCAACGACTTTCTTTATCCCATGCCCAATTCATCGGGAGATTCCAGCGGTGTACCGCAGCGGCGGCAGATGACCGCGGAGCAATCGCCGCAGGTTAGCGGATCGTTGACTTCGGCGGCGCAGACCGGGCAGTAAAACGGCGCTGCAGGCTTCTCGGCTTCTGGCGGTGCTTTTGGAGCAATTTCCATCTTCATCAACTATGCTCATAACAGTGAGCACGAAACTGTAACACAATTCTCCGCTGCGTCGCGCCCACTTATTCGGACGGCTTGCGCAGGATCAGGTCGCCTTCCACCGGCGGCAGCGAGATGGGGAATTGCCAGATTTTGTCTTTCATCCACACGCTGACAATAAAATCCTCCCGCTCTTTCCACGGGCCGATCCACTTGTTGCTGGTCTTATACAAAACCCAGCCATGGGCCTCGGGGTTGCCCGGGGTCAGCGTCACCGTGTTGGGATCGAGGGTTTGCGTGCTCAGGAACTCGATGAACTCGGCCGCTTCCTTTTGGTAGACGCGCAAGCGGGCGGTCTTTTCTACGCTAGTATTGGGGTTCTTCTTGATCTGGCGTTCGGTTTCGAAAATCTTGGTGTCCACATCGTTCTGCAGTTTATTGGAAAGCTCCGAGGGATCCTCGTAGCCCTCAAGAACGTCGTGATGACGAACGAAGTCCAGCCGTACGTCCGCCGGGAAATCGAATTTATCCTGACCGGTGTACGTCACGCTGACGAACATACCGAGGAGTTGGTAGAAGCGGTGGCGGCTTTTTGAAAGCTCCTGTGAATCCACCATCAGGGCTACGCGCAGGTCGTTTCCGATCATGGTCCAGCGATAGTGTCCGTCGTCAGTGCGCTCGAAGGTGCAGCCGGGAGCGCCGGCAGTCCAGCGCACGGAGGGCAACTCCTGCTTTTTATCCGCGTAACTCAGCTGAGGGGCTAGAATCGCGCCCCACAGAAACGCGCAGGCCAGAATCGGCAAAATACGGAATGCGAGTTTTCCCTGGAACACGCGCAAACACGGCATCAGTGCAAAGTGTATAGCTTTTGCGGCGGCAACGTCACGGCCCGCCGGGAGAATCGGCGCGGAAAATATGTTAGATTGAAATTGGTGGGGCGCGTAGCTCAGTTGGTAGAGCAACGCCCTTTTAAGGCGTGGGTCGCAGGTTCGATTCCTGCCGCGCTCACCATTTCTACCGGCCGATTGTGGAAGCAGGGCTGCACCTCGCTTGGGCGGGGCGAAGCCCCGTCCCCACACAAGCGCTCAAGATCCGCCGCAATGTAAATCAAGCAAAGCGAATTAGATGAAATGACGGCAGTCCGCTGTAGTGCCCTGTTGTTTGACATGGACGGTGTGCTCATCGATTCCACGCCCGCAGTCGCGCGCGTATGGCACCGGTGGGCCCTGGAGCATGGTCTCGATCCGGAGAGCGTGGTTCACCGGGCGCACGGGCGCCCGAGCCGGACCACCATCCGCGAGCTGCTGCCCAACGCGGATATTGATCTTGAGGATCGCGAAGTCGAACGCCGTGAGATTGAAGACCTTGAGGGCGTGGTCTTGCTGCCGGGTGCACGGGAGCTTCTGAGCAGCCTGCCTCCGGAACGCTGGACCATCGCGACCTCATGCACGCGCCGGCTGGCCGAGGTGCGTTTGCAGGCTGCCGGTTTGCCCATTCCCAGGAACATGGTCACCTCGACCGACGTGAAGATTGGCAAACCCGATCCCGAGCCCTACCTGAAGGCGGCGGCGAAGCTTGGGTTTGCGGCCTCCGAATGCGTCGTGGTGGAAGATGCGCCGGCTGGAGTTCGCGCGGGCAAATCCGCTGGCGCTCGAGTGATCGGATTTCCCACCACCATGGTTCGCCGCGATCTTGAAGACGCGGGCGCCGATTGGATTGTACGAAACTGCGCCGACGTCGCCGCATCCGCCAATGGCGACGGCCTGCGGCTTCGCCTCTTGCTATCGTAGATCTGAGGAAACCTAAGCTTTCGCGCCCGGCGCGGGCAGCTATTTCTTGCGATCGACCAAATAGTGGGCGAGTTCTTGCAGCGTCGATGCCGCCTCGCCATATTCGTCCAGTTGCTGGCAGGCCTGTTCGACCAGAGCGTCGGCCTTGCGGATCGATTCCTCGATTCCGAATAACGCGGGATAGGTTGTCTTTTCGGCAGCGGCGTCCTTGCCTGCGGTCTTCCCCAATTGCTCGGAAGTCTGTGTCAGGTCGAGGACATCGTCCACGATCTGGAAGGCTAGTCCGATGGACTGGCCGTAGGTGCGCAGGCGGGCAAGATCTGCAGTCGTTGCTCCGGCGTACATTCCTCCACTGACCAAGCTGGCGGTGATGAGCGCGGCGGTCTTGGAGCGGTGGATGTATTCGAGAGTAGGGAGGTCGGGCTTCTTGTGCTCGGCTTCGAGGTCGATGACCTGGCCTCCGATCATGCCGTCGATGGTGCCGGTGGCGTGTGCGATTTCGCGGATGATGGCGACACGAGCCTCGGCTGGGCATGGGATCTGTGCCAGCACTTCATAGGCCTGGGTTTGCAGGGCATCTCCGGCGAGGATGGCGATGGCTTCTCCGAAGGCCTTGTGGCAGGTGGGACGTCCGCGGCGCAGATCGTCGTTATCGAGTGCGGGCAGATCGTCGTGAATTAGCGAATAGGTGTGGAGCATTTCGAGCGCCGCGCCCACCTGCTCGATGCCGGCGGGCGGCGAGCCAGCGTGAGATCGGGCCGATATCAAGCGCCCGGCTTCCATGCAGAGGATCGGACGCAGGCGCTTTCCTCCCGCAAACACGCTGTGCCGCATGGCCTGGTGAATGGAGGTTGGATGCTGGGTGGCGAGGGGTAAGAGTTGTTCGAGCGCCGCGTCGGCCGCAAGGCGTCCCTGCTCGAGAATCTGTTTCAGCATGACATCGCAGTATAACAAGGGAGGGAAAGCAGGACCTGTGAGGCAGGTGCAGGTCCTAGGTGTCAGGTGTCAGGAAATTCTTTGCTGCTCTTGTTTTTCCCTGAGACCTGACACCTGAGACCTAGTGACTCAGGCCGCGGCATGCTGCGTGTGTTTGTTCAGCAGCGAACGCACCACCTGGTCGTTGCGCGGTTCACAGATGTCGGACGCACCCAGACTCATGGCTTCGGCCCACAGTTTGTCGTCCGCCAGCCGGTGGGTGCCGACGATGCAAAGGCGAGGAAACTCGCGATGCAGATGCTCGATCTCGTCCGGTCCCGAGGCTTCCAGATCCAGCACCAGCGCCTCGGCGCGATGCTGAGTGACCGTGAGATGGACCTCTTCGTACGAACGCGCAACGTAAACAGGATCAAAATGTTGGGAAAGACCGGACGCCAGAGCTTGAGCGGTTCTGGGGTCGTTCTGATAGAGGACTACGCAGAGCGGTTCCATACATCCCCCTGACTGACACCGCGATTTGCGGCGGCCTTGGCTGCGACAGCAAACTGCTAGCACAGGCGTTGTCAAATCCGATCCGAGTACGACAGCGTTACTTGCGCAACGCCTTCTCGGCCGGGGGCTCGAACGGTTCGGTTTGCAGCTTTCCGTTCTGTTTTAACAGAATCTCTACTTTCCCTTCCGCTTCCTCCAACTGCTTCCGGCAGGTCGCGGAAAGTTGCATGCCTTCTTCGAAAAGCGTCAGAGACTTCTCCAGCGGAACCTCTCCCTTTTCCAGTTCCTGAACAATCTTCTCGAGACGCTCGAGGCAATCTTCAAACTTCACCAATTCACTGGCTCCTGTCTCTATTGTAATGCCGGTTCTAGCGTGAAATGTCCAGTGAAAATTAATTAATGTTGCCGATTTTTACAGCGACGTGTTTCAAAACCGCACACGGATCGGCCGTTTCTAGCCGAGCGCTTCCAAAACATCGACGGCGGAGGTATATCGCCCCTGGGGAGCGCTGATTTGCGCCCCTTGCACGCGGTCGCGGACTGCCCGCAGCATCTCGCGGGCGATGGCCACGCCCTCTTCGCGCGCTGCCTCCGGAGTTGCCGCCTTGGCCATCCGGTGGAGAATTTCGTCCGGCACGGAAACCCGCAGTTCGTTCTTCATAAACTCGGCGTTGCGGACGCTCACCAGCGGCCAGATTCCGGCAACCACGGGAATGCGGCAGTGTTCGATCCGTTTCAGGAAAGCTTCGAGCAGACTGATGTCGAACACAGGTTGGGTCACGACGTATTCCGCTCCCGCTTGCACCTTGTATTCGAAGCGCTTGATCTCTTCGTCCAACGTGGGTAACCCCGGGTTTGCGCCCACTCCGATGACGAAGCTAGTGCCTACGCCGATCGGGTTGCCGCCCAAGTCTAATCCGCAGTTCAGGTTGCGGACGATGTTCACCAGTCCGATGGAATCCACATCAAACACCGCCGTAGCGTCGGGATAATTCCCCATCTTGGGCGGATCGCCGGTGATGCAAATCAGGTTGCGGATTCCCATGGCCGCCGCTCCCAGCAAATCGGACTGAATGCCGAGCACATTTCGATCGCGGCAGGTGTAGTGCAGGATGGCTTCGATGCCCACATCCCGCTGCATGAGCAGCGACAAGGCCTGGTTGCTCATGCGCGCCGAGGCCCGGGGGCTGTCGGGGATGTTGACCGCATCCACACCGACCGATTTGACGAATTTCGCACCCTCGATCTCTTTGCGGATGTCGATGCCCTTGGGCGGCACGATCTCGACCATGGTGATGAAGTCCCCGGCGGCGATCTTGGCGCCAAGGCGCGAGCGCTCGGTTATCGGGATGCTGGCCGGGGACGCCGCCGTGCCGGAATGAATCGCCTCCGTGACTGCGGTTTTGCCGCGGGCTTCGCTTACGCGCAGCGCCGACTTCATGGCGCGGATGTGATCGGGCGTTGTGCCGCAGCATCCGCCGATCAGCTGGACTCCAGCGGCCACGAATTTCCGCGTGTAGCTTGCCATGTACTCTGGCGAGCAGAGATAGATGTTCCGTCCTTCCACCGAGCGCGGCATGCCGGCGTTGGGCTGCGCGGCCAGAGGCAGGGAAGTCACGGCCCGGACGCGCTCGATGGCGTCCAGCATGGCGACCGGTCCCACGCTGCAATTGATGCCGAGGACGTCGACGTTCCACTCCGTCAGGCGGGCGGCGAAGGCCTCAGGGTCGGAGCCATCAAGGCAGTTGCCGTCTTCGTCGATGGTGACGTGCGCGACAATGGGGATCTTCGCATTCACGTCGCGGCAGGCCAGCACGGCCTGGTGCAACTCCTCGACGTAGCCGAAGGTTTCGAGCATCAGCAGATCCACGCCGCCTTCGACCAGGGCAGCGACCTGCTCGCGAAATGCGGTGCTCGCTTCCTCCAGCGAAGTCTTGCCCAGCGGTTCGATGCGGACGCCGAGAGGGCCAACCGATCCGGCGACCCAAACGTCGAAGCTCTTGGCGGCTTCGCGGGCGACGTGAGCCCCCGCCACGTTGATGTCATGGACGCGGTCGGCCAGGCTGTGCCGCGCCAGGCGAAAGCTGTTCCCGCCGAACGTATTGGTTTCGATAATCTCGGCGCCCGCCTGTAGATAATCGTGGTGGAGGCCGCGGATCAGCTCCGGCTGCGAGAGGTTCAACTCGTCATAGCAGCGGTTGATGAAGATGCCCTTGGCATAGAGCAGGGTTCCCATGGCTCCGTCGCAGAGCACGGGCGATTGCTTCAGACGGTCGAGGAAGTTCTGCGGCATCTCCTTGAGAATACAAGAAGGGACGAGGTCTACGCATCCCGCGAGGGCAAGGTTTCGGGGTTTCCGCGTTTCAAAGCATCAAAGAAGGGCTGAGGCCGCGGACCTTGCAACCTTGAAACTCTGAAACCCGGGACTTTCCCCTTTGCTATAATCCTTGTTCTCGCATCCAAGCGATTATCCGGTATGAAGTTGGAGTCCCAGGTTTGAAAAAAGCCCTGATCCTTCTGTTATCTCTGCTGCCCGCCAGTCTGACGTTGCTGAGCTGCGGCGGCGGCGGTTCCTCATCCACGACAAAAACCAGTGGTGTCCCCTACCGCGCCTTTGTCACGAACAATGTGAGCGCCGGTACGGCGAGCGCCGGGGTGTTTATTGTCAACGCGGCAACCGACGTGCGGCCGTTGGTGGCGCCGATTTCGGCCGGCAACACCCCGGGAATGATGGTGCTTACGCCCAATCGATCCCAGACCCTGGTCTTCAGCGGGAACGGGTTGATATCCTCGGATAACCAGTTCACCATCATCAGCAACGCCAGTGAAACCGCCTCGGGCCACGTGAATTTACCGGGCATGACCGAGAGCTTCGTGGTTTCTCCAGACAGCTCTGCCGCTTATGTGGCCGTGCCCAGTGCGTCGGGACAAGGGCCGTCTACCGGGGTGGTGGAGGCCATTTCGCTGAATAATGGCACCGTGATCGGAGTGACTGCCGTGCCCGCTGTTCGCTATCTTTCGATCGACAACGGCGGCAACCGGATTCTTGGCTTCAGTGATGATTCCAACACAGTTGCGGTGATCACGCCTTCGCAAATCGGAATTGGCAATGCAGTGACTTTCATCGGCGGCACCGGCGTTTTCGACCGTCCGGTGGCAGCATTTTTCAGCAGCGACGATAGTACTGCCTACGTGGTGAGCTGTGGCGCCGAGTGCGGAGGGATCCAGGCCAGCGTGCAGCAATACAATCTGGTCACGAATACCCTGGTGGCTTCGGTTCCAGCTTGCACTCCCGGCACAACCCAGTGCGCGGGCAGCGTGGCTCTGGTCAATGGCTCGACCATGTATCTGGCGGGGACGCCGTATACCGCGAGCGGGCCCTCGCAACCCTGCACTGGCCAGACACCGGCGGCAACCACGTGCGGATTGCTTACCATCATTGACCTCAGCAGCATGTCTGTCGTCAATACCGCGCCCATCGTCATCACCGACGGCTATCACAATCGCATTGCGCTCGGAGCCAACGGACAGCTGTTTATCGGGGCGCACACCTGCACCGAGATCATTCCCGCGACAACGGGGGCCGAGACCCGCGGCTGCCTTTCGATCTACAACACGCTGCCGGCCACCACGGTTGGGACGAACCCGGCTGGCGGTGTCCTGATTCCTCCCGAGACCGGAGACGTGACCGGCATCCAGCCCGTTGCCACGCGCAGCGTTGTATATGTGGTCCAGGGACAGAACGTCCAGGGCGGCACGCTTTATATCTACGATGCCACGACCGATGCCTTGTACGACAACCCGAATGATGCGAACAACCCCGGCCGGATCTTCGGCCTGGTCGGAAATTTCTACGACGTCAAAACAGTCGACTATTAAGTCTCAGACAAAGTCAGCCTATCGCGGCGCCAGCGTCATCTCATGTGCCCGGTGTTGCTCGACCGCAGCCTGCGAAAATGGGAATGCGAACGTTGAGCCTCCGTACCACGCCTTCCACTGGTCCATGTAATACGGACTGAGAAAGATTCCGCTCTCTCCCGTAACCACGTTCAGCGTGCTTTCGTCGAAGTTTGCGAAGTTCCACGTCAGCCGTTCGGAGGGCCCAAACCCACGGCCCACCGCCTTCACCGTGTAATTGCTCCCGCTCAAGGGATGCAATCCCGGACCGGTGAGGCGCCCGATCAGCGGAAGCTGGCTGAGCACCAGATGATCGATTTCCACCGGATAATACTTGCCCCACGTCCATTGACCGAGGTCGGAAGGAGCGGGCGCGTCTGCTTTTGACGGGTCACCTGCGGCGGGCGTGGTCTGCTTCACAGCGTTCTCCACCGCAGCCGTCAGCAGGGTTTCGTAGTCGGAGTATCCCGGCGGCAGCCAGCGCGCCGGTTGCTTGGTGAGCACGTTTTCCAGCCAGACGGACGACATGCCCCACTTATAGGTCTGCCAAGTCAGCGCGCCTGCAGCCGAACTATCCGACGCCGCGCCCAGCCTGGGCTCCAACAGCAGTCGCACCAGTTCCCTGCGCGCTTTTGTTTCAATCGTCGGAGCCGCGGAATCGGCCGACATGCGGCCATCCCAGTCCCGCAGGATATCCGCTGCCCGCTTGGCTCGCTCGGAGGCCTTCGCGGCATGATCGACGGCGTACACGAACTTGTCGGCGCAGAAGCGGTCATAGGTGGATGACACATCCATTTGCAGCGCCAGCATGTCGGCGGGCGCAAACTTTTTGCCCGATTCGAGTACGCGATAAATGCGATCGGTGCGCCACGGCGTTTCCCATTCCGTGCTGATCGAATGCTTGTAGCCTTCGGGAGTGATGCGCCCGTTGGCGGTCGCGAGAATTCCCTCCGGCGGATCGTAAACGCGTGGCATTTCGTCGAACGGAATCCAGCCGGTCCATGCATGCGCATCGTCGCTGCCGTCGACCGGCAGGCTGCCATCGCCCGCAGCGCGGATCGGTACCCGTCCTGTTGCCTGGTAACCGATGTGGCCATCGACATCGCCGTACATCACGTTTTGTCCGGGCGCGCCAAAGGTCGAGAACGCCTTGCGAAACTCATCCCAGTTCTGCGCGGAGTTCACGTCGAAAAACATCAACCCCATGCCATCCTGCAACGTCCAGCGCAGGGCAATTTTGCGCGTCTCGCCCGGAATCAGTTCCGTGATGATAGGTCCATGGCGCGTGGTCACGACATCGAGCGTCACGTCGGGCTTGCCTTTGACGTGGATCGTCTCCTGCCGGTGCTGCGGGTCGGCCCATCCGGTTGGAGTCTTGTACTGTCCCTGCGCATTGAACTCTTCGATGAAATTGTCTTCCACCGTGGGGCCGACGTTGGTGAATCCCCAGCCGATGCGCTGGTTGTGACCGACGATTACGAACGGAACGCCCGGCAACGTGACTCCCGCCACGTCGAAGTTTCCGCTTTTCAAGTGCGCCTCAAACCAGAGGTTCGGCATCTGGTGGTCGAGATGCATATCGTTCGACAGCAGCGGCTTTCCTGTAACCGTATGCTGGCCGGAAACGACCCAGTTGTTCGATCCGGGCCGGAAGGCATCGGCTTCCTCCAGCGTGAACGTGGAAGACCATGTGGAAGGGGGCAGTGCAACCGTCGACGGTGATGCGGAAGTGATCCGGCCGTTTCCGCCATCGGGATCAACTTCCTCCTCGTCATTGTCATCGTCGTCTTCGTTGCCGCTGTTGGCAGCGGGCTGGTCATCCATGCGCCGCGCCTCGGTCGGAGGACGGTCTCGCCAGGAGGAATTCACGTACAGGTCAGCGGTTAGTTCCGGCCCCAGCTTTGCCAGAATCTTTTCGCGCTCAAGCGCGCGCTTGTAGCTGTAGTGATTCAAATCCTGCACCATGCGTGCGCCCACCAGCAGGGAATCAGTCACAGTCCACGGACGAGGGGTGTACTTCATGAGGCGGAATTCCAGTGAAAGCCGGTCGCGATGCGAATCGAGGAACGCATTCACGCCGCGAGCGTACGCGTCAAAATAAGCCCGGTCGCGCGCGGAGATGCTCTTCTCCGCCGCCTCGGCCGCCGGCCGCAGCCCGAGGATCCTCTGCTCGCGGTCCATCTTCACCGTGGCTTCGCCGATCACTTCCGAAAGCTCTCCGCCAGCGGCACGGCGCATCATGTCCATCTGCCAGAGCCGGTCCTGCGCGGTCACGTATCCCTGGGCAAAAAATAAGTCTTCCAGCGTGGCCGCCTCGATAGTCGGTACTCCGTGCTCATTACGCACTACGCGCACCTTGGAGGAGATTCCAGGCACGGAAACGCTGCCATCGAGCTGCGGCAGAGGAGAGCGCGCGATCCAGTAGAGCCACCAGACGCCAGCGATAAGTGCCACCAGCAGAAGGCAAACGGCGTAGTACAGAATGCGCAGCGCAGGAAGGCGGCGACGAGCATTGGAACCGGAGTCCGGAATTTCGGGCAGGGAAGTTGTCGAAGACATTACTGAAAGATTGTAGGGGCGGATTCCGCACCTGACAACAGCCTAAGCCGGAAGAGCCACGTCGAGCCGAGTTTCACCGAGAAAGCATGCTTCAAGGAGGGTTTGATTGCGGGCAGTTGGCGTAACCCTTGCTCGCCAAGTATCATGACTGGAACCCTTGGCGCGCATTATCATCGTGAGTGTCCGCGCCGCCCAAAATGCTGCAGAAACGAATCGACGATCAGCCGACCATCTCGCGCGAGAACATCCGCGAAGCCGAGGGGATTTTCCTTCAGCATCTGAAGCGCGTCGGCTTGAAACAGACTGAACAGCGCAGCGCGATACTGCGGACCTTCCTCGAAACTCGCGAACACCTCTCGACCGATGAATTGCATCGACTGGTCAAGAAGACCGATCCGCGCATCGGATTCACTACCGTCTACCGGACGCTGAAGCTCTTGGCGGGTTGCGGCCTGGCCAGCGAAGTCGCTTTTCACGACGGCATCGCGCGCTACGAACACCAGTACAACCGGCGCAGCCATCACCACATGGTTTGCACCGAGTGCGGTGCTTCGGTGGAATTTTTCTCGGAAAAAGTAGGAGAAATCGAGCAGGAGATCGGACGCAAGCACCATTACGTCACCACGCGCCACACTTTCCAGGTTTATGGCGTCTGCGAAGAATGCCGCAATCCGAAGAAAATGAATGGACGCCGAATTGTCTAGCTCCGCGAATCATCCCGCGAATCCGTCGCACGCTTCGGTGAAGTGTCCGCACTGTGGCACCGTGATGCCTGCGGACGCGGCCTTCTGTCCGGGATGCGGGTGGTCGATGACTCCGCTACCTGCCGCGGAACGCGCGGCCGCGGCAATCGCGTATCTCACTTTTGTCGCTGGAGCCGTGGTCTTGTTTCTGCCGGCATTTCGCAAGAACCGTTTTGTCCGCTTTCATGCCTGGCAAAGTGTTTTGCTTTGGGGGACATTTTTTACTTTCACCATCGTCGCGCTGCTGCTCTCGAATGTCGCTGCCGCCATGGTTTTTCTCTTGTTTGGAATTCTGGCCTCCTTGGCGATGTTGTTTCTGTGGATTGTTCTCTCGCTAAAAGCATGGGAAGGCGAACGCTTCGAAGTGCCGCTGTTTGGGGATCTGGCAGAGCGACTGAAGTAGCAGGTGTCAGGTCTCAGGAAAGGCAAGGTCAAACCACTTCGCTGTCAACGTTCTTCCCGAGACCTGACACCGGTAGTGGGCTACTTCAAAGTAGCCCACTATCCTGACACCTGTTCTCTTGCTGTTCTTGTCTTCATCGTTCAAAATAATGGATTCACCATGCAGAGCACTTCATATCTCAAGCAAGATCCCAGGAGAACTCATTGAGTCAGCTTCAGCGCGTTAAGATCAGCGCTCTTGGCACCTACGTTCCGCCTCGACTTCTCACCAACGCCGACCTTTCGAAAATGGTGGAGACCAGCGACGAATGGATCATGAGCCGCGTCGGCATCCGCGAGCGTCATATTGTGGATAAAGGGGTTGCGACCAGCGATCTCGCGGTGGAAGCCGCGAAGAAGGCTTTGAGCGAACGCGGCATCTCCGCCAGCGATCTGGACGCGATCATCGTCGCCACGGTCACTCCCGACATGTTGTTTCCGGCGACAGCATGTCTGGTGCAGCACAAACTGGGCGCGCAAAAAGTATGGGGATTCGATCTTAGCGCTGGTTGCTCGCAGTTCGTGTACGCGTTGCAGGTGGGCGCGCAGTTCGTGCAAACCGGAGCGCACAAGAAAGTCATGGTCATTGGCGCCGATGTCATGTCGTCGATCATCGACTACACCGACCGCGCCACCTGCGTCATTTTCGGAGACGGCGCCGGCGCGGTGATTCTGGAACCGGCTGACGAAGCGGCTGGCGAGGCTCCCTTGGGCCTGATCGACTTTTTGCACGAAGTGGATGGCTCCGGCGGGGTGTCGCTCTACATGCCCGGAGGCGGCAGCCTGAATCCCTCGTCGCACGAAACCGTGGATAAGAAGATGCATGTTGTCCATCAGGATGGGCAGGCAGTGTTCAAGTTTGCGGTGCGAAAGATGGCGGAGGCTTGCGACGAAATCCTGAAGCGCAACGGCCTTACTGGCGAGGACATCGATCTGTTCATCCCGCACCAGGCGAACCTGCGCATTATTAATGCCACCGCCGATCGGCTGAAAATGCGGCCGGAAAGCATCGTGATCAACATCGATCGCTACGGGAATACGACGGGGGCGACGATTCCGCTGGCGATGGATACGGCTCGCCAGGAAGGCAGATTGAAGAAGGGAAGCCTGGTGCTGCTCGCCGCCGTGGGCGCGGGATTCACGACGGGCGCGACTCTGCTGCGCTGGGCGTATTAGAGCCAGGTCTCAGGTGTTAGGTCTCAGGTCTCAGGAAACCTTTCGTGCTGGGACTTGGAATCGATTGATTAGGCCGTTGAGAATCCGGCCTAGTTCTTGTGTTTCGGATTCGAGGCTTTCGAATGCTTGCAGGTCTATGTAATCGAGATCCCGTGCAATTAAAACTAGTGTTTCCAATTCTAGTAGCGATCCGCGGGCGTGATATAGAAATTGCAGGAACTCCTTTTGGGAATAGCGTCCCTTCCCTTCGGCGATATTGCTAGGAACCGATACGGCTGCACGACGCATTTGCGAGCTTAGACCGTAAATTTCGTGTTTTGGAAATTGCCGCGTGGAGCGATATATGTTCAAGGCTAGACTCTTTGCCTTTTGCCATGCGATGAGATCCCGATAGTTCTCGGACATAAGAGCTGCCGAGGCCAAGGTAACTCCCCGGGGTGATTGTCGCGGTGATGCCTGTCACCTGGAAATTGGTCGATTCTGTCTTTCCTGGGACTTGGCACCTAGGACCTGAGACCCAGTTCCGCTCCCACCAGCGACTCGAAAATCCTGCATCCATCGGTGCCGCCTAATTCGGGTTCGGCGGCTCGCTCGGGATGGGGCATCATACCGAGGACGTTCCGTCCGGGGCTGCAGATGCCGGCAATGTTTTCCAGCGATCCGTTGGGATTCGCTTCCGGCGTGATTTCTCCTTGCGCATTCGCGTAGCGGAAGACGATGCGGTTGTCGCGCTTCAGTTCCGCCAGCGTCGCGTCATCGCAGAAATAATTGCCTTCCATGTGGCCGATGGGGATGGTGAGCACCTCGCCCTTGCGGCAGGTGTTGGTGAACGGCGTCTCGTTGTTTTCAACTCTTACCTGCACCGGCTTGCAGACATATTTCAAGCCGACGTTGCGCATGAGCGCTCCGGGGAGCAATCCCGCCTCGCACAAAATCTGGAAGCCATTGCAGATGCCGAGGACGAGTCCGCCGCCGGCGGCGAACTTGCGGACCGATTCCATCACGGGCGAGAACTTGGCGATGGCGCCGGTGCGGAGATAATCGCCGAAGGCGAAACCTCCGGGGACGATGATGGCGTCGCAGTTCTCGAGGTCGTGCGAATCGTGCCAAAGGAAAGTTACGGGTTGCTTCGCAACCTGTTGGACGGTCCAGAAAGCATCGTGATCGCAGTTCGAACCGGGGAAAATGATGACGCCAAATTTCATGGAAAACCCTCGAAACAACTATATGGGATGAACGGTGGGTGGTGTCCAGATCAAAAAAAGCCCACGCCCGTTTTTCGAGGCGTGGGCGAAGGGCTGCTCAACTCAGATTTGCTGCTGAGAGACCAAACTCGGCTGCGGTTGGGCGGCTGGAGTCGCGTTGTCCGGATCTGATTCGAGCTGCGGTGCTGGGCTTTCCTCAACCGGTGCGCTATCGCCAAGGTGCGAACCGGTGGTGATGTTGACGCGATTGTCGCCCGACTTCGAGCCGTCGTTCCCGTAGTTTGCCGGTGAATTGTCGCCAGACCAATAATCGGGCCGGTAGGGCGGATTGTCGTACGAGTCGTAGCCATAATCCGGGTAGTAATAGGGGTACGCCAGCGGAGCATACCAATACGGGCCATACCACCAGGGATCCCAGGCGAAGGCCCAGGCGGGTCCCCAGTAGAAGCCCCAATAGGGCCATCCGATGCCGAAACCCCAGCCTCCCCAGCCCCATCCGCCGCGCCAACCTTCGTGACCCCAACCGTAGGTTCTGCCAACGAAACCAGGCGCGCCTCTGGTCGCGCCGAAAGAGTGCCACGAGCCATCGGCAACGCCGCCGTTATGAGCGGAGAGGCTGGAGTGGGCTACGCTCCCGGAATTGCGTACTTCGCTTGATCGCGCCGAACCATTAGCAGAACTATTAGCAGATATATGCTCGGAACTATGCGCGGAACTACCGTTGCCGAACGAATGCCACTGGCCATCGTTGATTGCCGGACGCAGATTCGACGACTCAGTTCTCGACGAGCCCAGACTGCGGCCAGCCTGAGATCCGCCGCCACGGGTGTAACTTCCGCCGCCATAGGATCGTCCGCCTTGATAGGAGCCGCCGCCACGCCATTCTCCACCGCCGTGATACGATCCTCCAGCGCTGCCCCCACTACCATGGAAGCCTCCGCCTCCACTGGCATGGGAACCACCACCGCCGCCACCGCCATGGCCGCCGCCGCCGTGCTGAGCGAATGCTTGGACTGGCGCTAGAGCAAGACCGGCGAAGGCAACAAATGCGATGAGGGAACTGCGAAGACTGGACGAACTCATAATCTATACCCCCTTGGCAACGTGGGAGCGCAATCTTGAGCGCGGAGCCTGGTAAAAGGGTAGCGCGCTTCTACCTAATCAGATTCTGGCACCCGGCTCGGGGTTGCGCGCTTTTACATTCAATGACGGTCAATTGGCGGCTGTTCTGGGGGCACGGCTGACACCGTACCCCTCCTAACCGATTGATGGAGCAGCTTCTAATACTTTACGATGGCTGAGAACGACTTGGGATCGAGCGATGCCCCGCCCACAAGAGCGCCGTCGATTTCTTCTTCCGACATCAGGGCATGGGCGTTCTCCGGTTTGACCGAGCCGCCGTAGAGGATGCGGAGTTTGTCGGCAAATTCCTGGCCGAAGGATTCGGCGGCCTCGGAGCGGATGCTGGCGTGGGCATCGGCGGCCATTTGCGGGGTGGCGGTCTTGCCGGTGCCGATCGCCCAGACCGGTTCGTAGGCTACGACCAGGCTGGCGGCTTTCTTGGCCGAAACTTTGTTGAAGGCGCGCAGGCACTGGCGGCGCAGAACGTCGTCGGTGAGTCCGGCTTCGCGCTCTTCGAGGACTTCTCCGACGCAGACGATAGGGATCAGTCCGGCTTCGAGGGCGGATTTTAGTTTGAGATTGACGGTATCGTCGGTCTCGCCGAAGTATTGGCGGCGTTCGGAGTGTCCGATGATGACGTGGGTCACGCCGACGGCAACGAGCATGGCGGCGTTGACTTCTCCGGTGAACGCGCCTTCCTTTTCCCAATGAAGATTCTGGGCGCCGATGGCGACGTTCGAGCCCTTGGTCGCGGCGATGGCGGCATCGAGGCAGAGATTGGTGGGGCAGACGACGATTTCGTCACGGTCGTGGCCGTGAACCAAGGGTAGGAAATCCTGAAAAAAGGCACGGGTCTGGTCGGGGGTTTTGAACATCTTCCAGTTGGCGGCGATCAGTTTTTTTCTCATGAGGAACCTTTAGTGAAGATAACGGAAATTGGCAGCGATTCGCGGGATATTTTTTCCGCAGCCGTAACATAGGCCTTACAGGTGGCTACATCGAAGAGGACAAAGCGGACATGCTCTACATGAACGCAGGGTGGCAGAGCTCCGGCGATGGTGCGAACCGCGATGGCGGAGGCCTCGTGCACAGGATAGCCGAACGCTCCGGTTGAGATCGACGGGAAGGCCAGGGATTTTATCCCATGGTCGTCGGCGATCCGTATGGACTCGCGATAGCAACTGGCCAGAGTCTCCGCTTCATGCTGCTGGCCTCCTCGACACACGGGGCCAACGGTGTGAATCACATACGTGGCGGGCAATCGCCCGCCGGTGGTGAGGACGGCTTTGCCGGCGGGGAGGGTTCCGATTTTGGCCAGGATGCGCTTGCATTCCGCGAGGATCGAGGGACCGCCAGCGTGGTGAATCGCGCCGTCGACGCCTCCGCCACCGAGGAGGGAGGAGTTGGCGGCGTTGACGATGGCCTCGGTGGTCTCTTTGGTGATGTCGGCGGGGCCGTGGAGTTCGAGCGTCTTGCCGTTCGAGAAAGTGAGTCGGGCTGCGAAGTCGGACATAGGGAAGGGGGCAGGTCTCAGGTGTCAGGTCTCAGGAAAGGCAAGATCAATTTCATCATCGCGGTTTTTCTTACACCTGACACCCAATACCTGAGACTTATTTCTTATCCGTCAGCGCTTCGACTCCCGGCAACTTCTTGCCTTCGAGAAATTCCAGCGAGGCGCCTCCACCGGTGGAGATATGGGTGATTTTGTCGGCCACGCCAGCGGCCTTGATGGCGGCTACGGAGTCTCCTCCGCCTACGATGGATACGGCTCCGGGATTTTCCGCCACGGCGTGGGCAACCTTGAAGGTGCCTTTGGCGAAGGGCGGCAATTCGAAGACGCCCATGGGGCCATTCCAGACGATAGTGCGGGCGCGGGCGACCTCTTCGGAAAAAATCTCTATGGTCGCGGGGCCGATATCGAGCGCCATCATGTTGGCGGGGATGGGCTCACCCTGGCCGATGATCTTCGTCATAGCGCTGGCCTCGACGCGGTCGGCGATCACGTGATCGACCGGCAGCAGGAACTTTACCTTGCGGTCTTTGGCCTGCTGCAGGAGGTCGCGAGCGAATTCGATCTTGTCTTCTTCAACCAGGCTCTTACCGACGGATATGCCTTGCGCTTTGAGGAAGGTGTAGGCCATGCCTCCGCCGATGATCAGGGCGTCGACTTTGGTGAGCAGGTTCTGGATGACTCCAATTTTGTCGCTGACTTTTGCGCCGCCGAGAATGGCGACGAAAGGCTGCTCGGGGGCTTGCAGGACGCGGCCTAGATATTGCAGTTCCTTTTCCATGAGCAGGCCGGCGGCGGATTTCTGCACGAACTTGGTGATACCGACGGTGGAAGCATGAGCCCGATGGGCGGTGCCGAAGGCATCGTTGATGTAGAAATCGGCGAGCTTGGCGAGCTGCCTGGAAAAATTCTCGTCGTTTTTTTCTTCTTCGGCGTGGAAGCGCAGGTTCTCGAGCAGCAGAGCCTGTCCTTTCTCGAGTTGGGTCGCCATTTCCTCGGCTTCGGGTCCGACGCACTCGGGACAGAAGCCGACGTTTTCGCCGCGCGACAATTCCTTGTCCAACAACATGCGCAGGCGCTCGGCCACGGGCTTGAGGCTCATCTTGGGATTGGGCTTGCCCTTGGGACGGCCGAGGTGAGAGGCAAGGATGAGGCGGGCGCCGTGGCGCAGCGCGTACTCGATGCTGGGCAGAGTCTCGCGGATGCGCGTATCGTCCATCACACGCCCGTCGTCGAGCGGGACGTTGAAATCGACGCGCATGAAGACACGATGATCGTTGAGAGGGAGATCGCGAATCGAAAGTTTAGACATGGAAAGCACTCCGTAAGTGTTGGTTCGCCGTCCTTGAATTGCGGAGCTGCGCTCCGCGGGGCGGACGAATGCGTCCGCCCCCACGCGAGCATTTACAGTCCCTTGGCTGCCATCAGGTTGATCAGGTCGCGCACGCGGCAGGAATATCCCCACTCGTTGTCATACCAGGAGATCACCTTGACGCAGTTGCCGCCGACCACCAGCGTCATGGGCGCATCGACGATCGAGGAACGGGAATCGCCTTTGAAATCGGACGAGACCAGTTCGTTCTCCTCGAAGCCCAGGTAGCCCTTCAGCGGGCCGGATTCGGACGCGGCTTTCAGGGCGGCGTTGACCTCTTCCTTGCTGGTCTTTTTTTCCACCCAGACGACGAGGTCGACGACCGAAACGTTGGGCGTGGGCACGCGCATGGCGAAGCCGTCGAGTTTGCCGGCGAGATCAGGGATGACTAACTTCACGGCTTTGGCGGCGCCGGTCGTCGTCGGAATCATGTTGATCGCGGCGGCGCGGGCACGGCGTAGGTCCTTGTGCGGGAAGTCGAGGATGACCTGATCGTTCGTATAGGAGTGGATGGTGGTCATGGTGCCACTGACGATCTTGAACAGGTCGTTGACAACCTTGGCGACCGGAGCGAGACAATTCGTGGTGCAGGAAGCGTTCGAAACGATGTGGTGCTTAGCGGGATCGTACTTTTCTTCATTGACGCCGAGCACGACGGTGAGGTCTTCGTTCTTGGCCGGCGCGGAGATGATGACTTTTTTCACCGTGCCGCGCAAATGCTTCTTCGCCTCGTTGGCATCGGTGAACTTTCCCGTGGATTCGATGACGATCTGAGCGCCAACGGACTCCCAGGGCAGGGCAGCGGGATCTTTTTCCTTGAAGACCTTGATGACTTTGCCGTCGACTGAAATGCTGTCGGGTCCCGCCGTAATCTTGTTGGGAAGATTGCCGAGGATGGAGTCGTACTTAAGCAGATGGGCCAGCGTTTTGGGATCGGTGAGATCGTTCACCGCGACGATGTCGATGTTCTTGTCGGCGAGCGCAGTGCGAAGAACGTTGCGTCCGATGCGTCCAAATCCATTAATGCCAACTTTTACGGCCATGGTTCCTCCAAAAGATTCTTACGTGCTCCCCAAAATGAGCGGGGTTTCGAACGACAGACGATGGTAACAGGATGGAGGAGCCAGCGTAAACGTCATGAACCTCATTGTGCTGTACGAAAGTACCGAATCAGGAACTAGTCGTTGGAGCGGGCGAAAAGCCGATGGGTGGAATTGCATTCATGCCGATGCGAGCGTGATCTCGAAGCAGGTGTCGGTGTTGCGCCACAACAGGGGCACGCGGGCGAGCCAGTATTTTGCATTGATCAAGCGGCGGACGCGGGCGAACTCTTCCGGGGGCAGAATGCGGACGGTTGCGGGGAATTCGGGGCCTGTGATTTTTCCGCGGATGGTGCAGGGAGCAATCTTAGCTCGCGGGTTGTTGCGGATGCGCTTGCACTTTCCCAGTTTGCTGTTGGTCATGAAATAAAGCTTGTCGCCGTCTTCGGCGAACCAGATGGGCGTGTAGACGGCTACGCCACTCTTTCGGAAAGTAGCCAGGCTGATGTAGCGCTGGCCGGTGATTTCGGGGGGGATGGTGGCCATGCGGACATTGTAAAACGCCGCGGGAGATTGTGGGTGGGGCAGTGGATTGGGGGGCCTAAGACCAGGGATTAAGAACTGCCTCGAGCAGCGGGAAATCTGAAACGTTGCGAGTTACCAGCGTCAACTGATGGATTTCCGCCGTCGCGGCCAGGAAAGCATCCATAGCGCCGATGGGACGTCCTGCTGCTTCGCTGTGTGAGACCGTCCTGCCCCAGGCTTCGGCCACGCGATCGTTAATGGGCAGAATTCTGTTTTCAAATCGCAATGGCAATTCATGCCGCAGCCACTGCTCAAGCCGGACCCGGCGGCGGCCCGCTGGCATGCGCTCCACTCCATAACGGAGCTCCGCCAATGAAATGACGCTGAGGAAAATTCGATCCTCATCGGCCGATTCCATCCAACCGATCAGACCGGGATTGGGCCGGGGCTTCACCCATTCCGAAACCGCGTTCGTATCCAGAAGAAAGCTCATAAATTCGTCTTCTGCGGCCGTTCTATAAGCCGGCGTACCCTGAGACCGGATTCTCGCAAGGGAGATTGAGCAAAAAACTCGGCCAGGTTTCCGACGCGCTTTGTCTTGCGTTGCCATTCTTCGGCGCCAACCACCACAGCGGCTGTGTGGCCGTTGCGAGTAATGGTTTGCGGCCCCACCGACATGGCCCGCTCGATGATTTCACTGAACTTCGCCTTGGCTTCCGCCACAGTCCAACTTTGCGAACTCATAAGGAACTCCCTCGCTAAATAGTCATCATAGTCATTATAGTCATTTACGAATCCTACAGCAAGATGCTCGGATAAGCCCCAAGGCTGTTTATTCTGCTAGGACTTGCCGTTGCTCATCTGGCGGCGCGCTTCTTCGCAGGCCTGTTCGGGGTCGCGTCCGGTGACTTGTTTGTACCAGGCGGGGTGGAAGGTCCAGGCCCAGGCTTCGCTTACGGCTCCGCGAACCATCGACTGGAAAGTGCCGGGCTCGCCGATCGTGCTCAGGTAGATGTGAACGAAGATTCCGCCGAGCATGATAAGGGCGGAAATGTCGTGCAGGACGTAGCTGAATGCTACGGGGATTCTGCCGAAGGTTCTTGCGCCGGCCCACAGGATGATGCCGGTGATCAGGTAAACGACGCAGCCGCCGACAATCTCCCAGAATTGAACTTTCTGCCCGGCGTTGAAGAAGCCGGTGTCGGGCGGATCCATTTTTTCTTCGCCGCTGACGATTTTATGTATGTTGCGCATCCATTTGGAGTCGGCCGCGGTCCAGATCATGGGTTGGAGCCAGTTCAGGGCTTGCAGTCCGAAGCAGAAGACGAAGCCCACGCCGAAATATGGATGCATGATGCGGCTGAGCGGACCGCCACCGAAGACTGGACTGAACCAGCGGAACAGCCAGGGCAGGTAAACGCCGAAGCCGGTGAAGAGCGCGAGGAAGAAAAAGAGCGCGACGGCCCAGTGCAGCACGCGCGTGTACACGGGATGGCGCAACAACTCTCCGCGATAGACGGTTGTCTTGCCCACGTGTTCAAACGTCTTGCGGGCAGTGTCGTCAAAGCGTTCGATGGCGCCGCTAGGCATTGACGTTGACATCGGTGCCCTCCTTCTCTGGAGGTTCCGGTTGCGCCAGACGCGGGCCGGAGGTTATGTAGTGCGCGATCACTCCCAGGAAGCCGAACAGGGCGAACGTACCGAGCACGGGCTTAAACAGCCACTTCCACACCGTATAGCTCCACGGGATTGTCGGGTTCTTGGGCAGGCTGTAGCGCTCGGGATCGGTGGCGTCGTGCAGCACGTAGATCACGTGGGTTCCGCCGACGGATTGCGGATCGTAGACCCCGGCGTTCTTCCAGCCGAAATTGTCGCGCAGTTGTTTCGCACGCTCGTCGGCGATGAACGTCATGTCTTCCTTGCTGCCAAACTTCAGGCAGCCGGTGGGGCAGGCCTTGATGCAGGCTGGCTCCAGTCCTTCGCCGACGCGATCGGAGCAGAGGGTGCACTTGTAAACACGCTTGGTCCCCGGATTGAAGCGCGGAATATTGAATGGACATCCGGAGACGCAGAATTCGCAGCCGATGCAGTTTTCCTGATTGAAGTCGACGATGCCGTTGGCATATTTCACGATGGCGCCGTCGGCGGGGCACGCGGCCAGGCAGCCGGGATCGGCGCAGTGCATGCACTGGTCCTTGCGCATCAGCCACTGGATCGTGCCATCGGGATTCTGGTGCTCATTGAACTTGATGAGGTTCCAGAAATTCCAGCGTGTCTCGGGCATCGTCTGATAGGTGTTGTCGAAGGTGGTCGGAGAGAACGGCATGTCGTTCCACTCCGCGCACGCCACTTCGCAGGCTTTGCAGCCGATGCAGGTGGTGGTGTCGACGAGCTTGCAGACTTCGAGATCGCGCTGCATGCCGTGGCCGGGCGAGGGACCCGAGTGGCCCGAGATCATTTCGGCTTGGAGTGCCTTGCGGTCTGCCATCTCCTGTTTCCTCATAGCCGCCGAGACGACGGCGCTACACTAAACTTTCTCGATCTTCACTAAGAAGCCCTTAAATTCCGGTGTAAACGCGTTCGGATCGATCACCGTCGGCGTCAGCTGATTCGTCAGCGTTTTCGCGGTTCGGTCTTCATCTTCCACAATGCCGCGGAAGCCCCAGTGAATGGGGATGCCGATCTGGAATGTTTCCTTGCCATCGATTTTCATTGGCCGGATGCGCCGCGTGACCATGGCTTTCGCGATGTAATGAGCGCGCGCGCTGGTGACTCTCACTTTTTCGCCGCCGCGAATGCCCATGCGGTCGGCCAGTTCGGCAGGGACTTCCACGAACGGCTCGGGCACGAGCTGCACGTTCATCGGATTATTTTTCGTCCAGTAGTGGTAGTGCTCGGTCAGACGATAGGTGGTGCAGATGACGTTATATCCCTGATCCACCGTGCCGTACTTGTCCATGTCGGTCTTGTATCGCTTCACGACCGGGTTGTTGGACTGCTTCGGATGCAGCAGATTCGCGATCGGGCTCTCGATTGGCTCATAGAACTCAGGGAACGGACCATCCTGCATTCCGCCCAGTGGCACGAACAAACGTCCGATGCCATCGGGGTTCATGATGAAGGGACCCATGTGGTCTTTGGGCGCGGAATCCACTTTGAAATCGGGAACGTCGACGCCGACCCAGGTTTGCTTGGCTTCGTCCCACCAAATCTGGCGGCGCGAGGGATCCCAGGGCTTGCCCTCGAGATCGCAGGAGGCGCGGTTGTAGAGCACGCGGCGATTCGCCGGCCATGACCATCCCCAATTGGGATAGACGCCGAGGCCGGAAGGATCGTCGGTACCGCGACGCTGCATCATGGCGCCGGCCTCGGTCCATGATCCGCAATAGAGCCAGTTTCCGCTAAGCGTCGTGCCGTCGTCCCTGAGCCAGGCAAACCCAGGGAGTTGCTGGCCGGCTTTGATGGTGACGTTGGTCTTTGGATCGGTGATGTCGACGAGCGCTTTGCCGTTGAGTTCTTTCGCGACTTCAGATAACGGCGGGTTGTACGGGTTGGTATAGGCGAACGTGGCGTTCAGAACCGGATCGGGGAACTTGCCGCCTTCCTTCTTGTAAAGCTCGCGAACTTTCAAAAAAATGGTCGCGAGGATTTCCTGATCGAGGCGTGCCTGTCCGGGCGTCGGAACGGCTACGTTTTTCCATTGCAGCCAGCGCGCGGAGTTGACGAAGGTGCCGTCCTTTTCCGCGAAGCCCGCGCCGGGCAAGCGGTAGACGGTGGTGTTGATCTTTTTCTGGTCGTCCGCGGAGATGCCCGGAGCGCGCCAGAATTCGCTGGTCTCGTCGGGATAGATTTCGCAGACCACCAGCCAGTCGGCCTTCTTCAGGGCGTCGATGTTTTTGTTGGAGTCGGGGCCGATCATGACTCCGTTCATGCCGAAGGCGAAGACGCCTTTGATCTTGCCTTCGTACATGTCGTTCCAGAGATTCACCCAGGAATAGTTGCGGTCGATCTTGGGCAGGTAGTGGAAGGCCCAGTCGTTTTCTTTGGTCGCGGCTGCGCCGTACATTGCCTTCAACAACGAGACGGTGAATTTTGGCGTGTTCGACCAGTAGTTGAAGGAATCCCACGGATCGGGCTTGGAGACAAGCGGCGTCGTGCGCTTGAGATACGCGGCCAGATCGACGTCGGCGGGGTTCGGCATCTTCAGATAGCCGGGGAGAATGTCGAAGATTCCCGCCATGTCGGTTGCGCCCTGAATGTTGGAGTGGCCGCGGAGGGCATTGACTCCGCCGCCGGCGCGTCCGATGTTACCCATCAATAGTTGCAGCATGGCGGCGGTGCGGATGATCTGGGTGCCAAAACTATGCTGCGTCCATCCCACCGCATAGATCACGGTGGCGACTTTTTTCATGTCGCCGTCTTTGCGGACGGAAGTGAAGAGGTCAGCGGCCTTGAGGAATTGCTCCTGCGGAATACCGGTGATGCGCTCGACCATCTCTGGCGTGTAGCGCTCGTATTGTTTTTTCAGTAACTGATAGACGCAGCGTGGATGCTGCAGCGAGAGATCAAATGCGATCTTCGGCGGAAGCGCGGGCGCGGGCGGTGTTGCGCCCGGCGGCAGAGGCGGAACTGGCTTTTCCGCTGGCGTGGCCGCGGCCGGTTTGCCGGTGAGATCTCCGCCTTCTTCGTAATTCCAGGTCTTCTTGTCGTAGATCTTTTTCTCAGGATCGAATCCGGAAAAGAGGCCGTCTTCGGGCAAGCTGAATCCGTCTTTGATAATGAACGATGCGTTGGTGTAGTTGAGGAGATAATCCCTGGCGATGCGATTGTTTTCGATAGCGTACTTTATGACGCCGCCGAGGAAGGCAATGTCCGCGCCGGCGCGGATTTGCACGTACATGTCCGCGTTCGCGGCGGTGCGGGTGAGGCGCGGATCGACAACGATAGTCTTCGCGTTGCGGTGAACTTTGGCTTCAATCGCCCACTTGAACCCGCACGGATGGTTTTCGGCGGGATTGCCGCCCATGATCAACATCATGTCGGTGTTCTTGATGTCGATCCAACCGTTGGTCATTGCGCCGCGTCCGAAGGTGGGCCCCAAACTGGAGACCGTGGGGCCGTGTCAAACGCGGGCCTGGTTTTCCAGGTAGCAGACCCCCAGGCTGCGCATACTCTTTACGGCGAGATAGTTGAACTCGTTGGTGTCGGTGCAGCCGCCGGTCCAGGCGATGCCTTCGCAGCGATTGACGGTGCGGCCCTGCGCGTCGGTTTCGACGAAAGTTTCGTCGCGCGTTTTCTTCACGCGCTGCGCGATCTCGGTGTAGGCCTGATCCCAGGAAATGTCTTCCCACTCGGTCGCTCCCGGACGCCGCACTTGCGGCTTTAGCAGACGGCGGTCGTTGAGAATGTCCTGTTGGAGCGACGATCCCTTAGGGCAAAGCGTGCCGCGATTGATGGGGTGGTCGGGATCGCCCTCGACGTGGAGAACCTGAGGGATCGCATTCTTGGCCTTGTCGCCGAGCGTGTAAATGATGATGCCACAGCTCACCGCACAATAAGGACACGTGCTGCGCGTCTCGCTGGCACGGGAGATCTTGAGGGACTGGGTTTGAGCGTAGACCGGAGTCAGGTCAAAGCCGAGGGCGGAGAAAGCGGTTCCGCCAAGCACGGTGCCCTTGAGAAAAGTCCTGCGAGAGAACTCCATTGTGGTGCCCCCGTGTTGCTCTCCACAAAGTTACGGACGTAAACGGTTGCAGACGCCCACGACAGCGTCCACCTTGTGCAGCGTTAATGCCGAAAACTATAAACCCGGCCCGACTGGGGCGTCAATCGGAGAAACCTGGAGTGGAAAAACTGGAGGTGTTTGCGCAGGGCAGTTCTGGGCCCGGGGGGATATTTCCGGCGAAGATCGACGAGCTGTTCTGGTGGACTCGGCGGCCTCAGTAGTTCCATACTCAGACATACCCGAACAGCTTCGGACGTACTTGAACTATGCATGGGCGGCGCGCAGCGGTGTCATGGGCGCTCTGGTGGGCGCTGGTGATGTTATGGGCAATGCCGTCTCGTGCCCAAACGTCTTCGTCGTCTTCTTCTTTGCAGCGTACCGCTCCAGCGCGCGCTTCCGTGGATCGCAATGCCGCGAGTCAGAAGCTTGTGGTCACGGTGACAGACGAAAACGGAGTGCTTGTCGAGTCCGCCCGGGTGCAGTTGCAGGCGCCGCCCGATGTGCCACTGCGCTGCGAAACCGATTTCGCCGGGCATTGCGAATTTATTAGCCTGTCCGAAGGAACCTACGAACTGCGCGTGGAGAAAACGGGTTACTACGCACTGGTGCGTCCCGATCTGCAAGCCAGCGCCACTGCCAACCTGGATGTGACTCTCCTCCATCAGCAAGAGGCGCGGGAAGTTGTGAACGTTGTGGAATCGCCGCTGGCCATCGACCCGGCGCAGGTCTCCACCAAGGAGGAATTTACTGGTGCCGAGATTGTGGATATTCCCTATCCTGGAACCCACGATTACCGCAACGTGCTGAGCTTTATGCCCGGCATTACGCCCGACGCTTTTGGCCAGGCGCATGTGGCTGGGGCGGAGACTTACCAAACGCTGGTTTTGCTGGATGGTTTCAACGTGACTCAGCCGACGAACGGCGCGCTGGCAGTGCGGACCAGCGTTGAGTCGTTCCGCTCCATCGAAGTAACACCAGGGCGGGAACCGGCGGAGTTTGGCAAGGGCTCCGGCGGTGTGCTTGGGTTGAACACACGCATGGGGGACGATCGCTTCCGGTTCACCTCCACGGACTTCATTCCCGGTTTGCAGAACACAAAAGGGATCTCCATCGGCGAATGGACGCCCATTTACACGCTGTCCGGGCCGATTCACAAGGGGAAGATGTGGTTCATCGACGCGCTCGATGGCGAGTACAACAACACCATTATTCGGCAACTGCCATCCGGCTCCGATGCCGATCACTACTGGCGTGTGGATAACCTCGCAAAACTGCAATCCAATTTGACATCCCGCAACATTGTGACGGCCAGCTTCCTGTCGAACTATTATCACGATCAATATGCCGGATTGTCGGTTCTCCAGCCGCAGCCGACGACCCCTGCTGACGCCGAAACTGCGTATCTTGGTTCGCTCAAGGACCAATATTATTTCCGCAGCGGGGCGTTGCTCGAAACTGGATTCGGCGTGGACCAGTACAGCGTGGCGCTCACTCCTCAGGGAGACGCTTCGTACATCGAAACGACACAACAGGCTGCGGGCAACTACTATTTGCGCGAGAATACGATGGGCCGCCGAGTACAAGGTCTGGCAAATCTCTACCTGCCGCCGCGTGAGTGGCATGGACGTCACGACATCAAAGTCGGCGCCGACCTTGATCATTTGAATTACGACGCGCAGTTCCTGCGGCAACCGATTTCATTTCTGGGTGAATTGCCACAAGGTCAGCAACCCGAGCCTTGTCCGACCGATGCGAGCGGGATTCCGCTGCCGTCGACGACGTGTGCGCGTTATTCAGTGTTCTCCGGCGGTAGCTACTCCACCATTCATAATTTCGAAGCCAGCGCTTATGCCGAAGACCGCTGGCTGGTGACCAATCGCCTGCTCATTGAGCCGGGGGTACGTTTTGATTGGGATGAAATCGTCCGGGCACCGCTGTTCTCGCCACGACTGGCGGGGACCTACATCCTTGACAATGAGGGCAATACCAAACTGTCGGCGGGGATCGGTATTGTCTATGACACAACCACGCTGGGCTTGATCCATCAACCCCTCGAAGGACAGAGGGTGGATTATTTTTTTGACTCGAGCGGAAACCCGTCTGCGCCCGTGCCGACAACATTTTCCGTGAATCGTGGCACGCTGGCTGCGCCGCGGTATTTGAACTGGAGTCTTGGATTGGAGAAGAAACTGCCGGCTGCTGTGTTTCTGAAAGCCGAGTTCCTTGAGAAACGCGGCGTGCATGGCTTCGCCTACAACACATTGAATGGCGCGGTGGATGGCGATTTTTTTCTCGAGAATAGGCGAGACGACCGCTACGACGCCTTGCAGATCACTCTGCGCCACCGATTTCGCCAGCACTACGAGATTTTCGGCGGCTATACCCGCTCCCGCGCGCATACCAACCAGGCGTTCGACTTCAGCTTGGATATCCCGCTGTTGAGCCCGCAGTTGCCCGGTCCTTATCCCTGGGACACACCCAACCGTTTTGTTAGTTGGGGAGTGTTGCCGTTCTTCAAGCTTCCCATCGTCCACAAATTCGACGTGGTCTACTCCGCTGAGGCGCGTACGGGTCTGCCCTTTAACGAGACCACGGACCAGGGACAGATTTCTCCCGCCTATCCGTTTGGAACTCTTCGCCTGCCCACCTACTATTCAGTTAATCTGCAGGCCGAGAAGCGGATTCATTTGTTCCGACGCTATTGGGCCCTGCGCGGAGGCTTCGACAACATCACCAACCACGGCAATGCCTCGTTGGCCAATGGCATCATCGACTCGGCGCACCCGTCCCCGACCTTCATCGACGGCTCGGGTCGCGCTTTTACCGGTCGTATACGGTACCTGGGACGACAGTGACCTGAGGCGGAATTGCGCGGCTTGATGCCGGGGGCCGATAATCGGGCCATGTCCAATGGCGGCACTGCGCGGAACGAATGGCAGCGGCGAATTGCACGGGCGGAGGAATTGGGTGCCCAGTACGGCTTTGCGGCGGAAATCCTGCGCTTCTATGTAGTCATTGCGCGCTTTCAGGAAAGCTTCTGCGGCGAGATCGTTGCCTCCGACGCGGACGGTTTTGCGCGGTCGCTGCCGTCTGGACTGGGCGGACGGTTTGAATCGTTTCTTTCAGTGGTAGAACAGCATGGTCCCAGTGCGCTCCGGGAAGCGGCGCGCGCGTTGCGGAGCGGCGGCCGAGATTCACAGTTGCAATTGCTGACAGCCTTCTGGGATGGAGCCGCAGCCGGGGCGCTGCCGCCGGGTCCTCCCGATTTTTTCGCGCGGGCTTTTCTTCAGCCCTACGCGGTGGTCATTCGTTCACGATCAACTTTGCGGTGGGACGGGCCGGTGCCGTGTCTGTGTCCGTTTTGCCAACGTAAACCCGGGGTGGGCGTTCTGCGTCCGTTGGGAGACGGTGGGCAGCGGTCTCTGGTGTGTTCCTTTTGTCTGGCGGAATGGGAGTTCGGGCGGATCGTCTGTCCGGCGTGCGGGGAAGAGAATCACGCGAAGCTGCCGGTGTACACGGCGGAGGAACTCCAGCATGTCCGTGTGGAAGGTTGCGACACTTGCCGGAGCTATATCAAGACGGTGGACATGACCAAGAGCGGGCGGGCGGAGCCTATCGTCGATGAAATGGCATCGCTCCCGCTTGACCTGTGGGCCCAGAAGCAGGGGTACGCTAAGCTGCAATCCAATCTGCTGCAGCTTTGACCTGGCGCGCGTTGCAAGCGGGTTGGTCGACTACCGCAGCGTAACTTTCGTTCCGATTGCCACAGCCGTCGATGATATAGACTGACTACGCCGTCGATGGTTCAAGAGTCCGGCTGGCGTGACGCGCTGTACGGGGCTCAATGCATGGCAAGCAGTGCGGGTGAAGCAGGCGATGGGCCCGACCAGGGTCACAGCGGCGGTGCCGACTCCGTCCCACCCGCTCCAAATTCTCTTCCTTGAGCGGTTACTGGCGGGGCTCCCCGAGTGCGGCGGCACGCAGACGATCGTAGGCGCGGTTCCCGAGCAGGCGTTGCGCGCTGCGGCGAAGTTCATGCTGCAGGTGCTTCTTCCATAATCCGCGGCCGTGGCAGGTGGCGGCGAATTTCTCAATGGTGAGGTCGCGCAGCATGGCTACGCGTCCCAGTTTGTAGGAACTGGTGCCCGGCGAGTTGGCGTGAAACTCGCTGTTGGCAACCGTCCTGAATCCGACGCGGCGCGCCATTTGCAGCGTGCGTTGGTCGTAACGCCCTCCGGGACAGGAGAAGTGTTCAATGGGGTGTCCGACGATGGATTCGATCTGCAGCTTCGCATCCCCGATCTCGCGTTTCAGTTCCGCTTCCGGCAAATCGGAGAGATAAGGGTGGGTCATGGAATGGCAGCCGATCTGAAAGCCTTGCGCGTCGAGATCGCGCACCTGGACGGCGTTGAGGTAACCAGGCGTGCCCAGGAATCCAGCGGTGAGGTAGAAGGTTGCATTAAAGCCAAACTCGCAGAGCACGGGCGCGGCGGCGATCAGGTCGGTTTCGCAGCCATCGTCAAAGGTGATGCAAACGCCTGGGTCGGCGGGATAGCGAATGGCTTCGCCGACGTTCAGGCCGCGCCATCCGGAGTCCTTGATCCACGCCATCTGGCTGCGGAAGGTTTCTAGCGGCAGAATGTAGCGCACGTAGCCGAGTTCGGACTGGCAGAGCTGGCGTCCAGCGAGTTCCAGCTCGTGGTACATCAGGAATACGATGCGCGACGAAGACATGAGCTTCTGAGATCAGGCCTGCTTGTCGCTGCCAACTGTTTGCGCGTGCCGGTCGAGCAGGGCGAGCAAGGGATCGCGCAGAAACGGACCGCCCGCCAGTAAGCCGGAGATCAGCGGGTCCTTCTGGTTGCAGCGCAGCGGAGAATTGTCGAGCTTCAGGGTCCAGCCTCCAGCGCTTTCGACCAGCGCCGCTCCTGCGGCAACGTCCCACTCGTTTTTTGGAACCAGTGTGAAGGTAAGATCGGCGCGTCCGGCGGCGACGAGGCCGAGCTTGTAGGCGACCGATCCCATGGGACGAATGTTGAACTCGGCGGATTCGAACTGCTTCCACTCGCCGCGCTTCACCTCGCTGCGGCTGGCGAGGACGAGCGCTCCGTGGAGGTCTTTGCGCTGACTCGGTTGCGCTGGCTGGCCGTTGTAGGTCACGCCGGCGTCGCGCGATCCGAGGATGAGTTCATCGGTGGCGGGATTGCAGATTCCGCCGGCGACGGGGACGCCGTTTTCAACCATGGCAATCGAAACGCAGAACTCGGGAATGCCTTGCACAAACTCGCGCGTGCCGTCGAGCGGATCGACGACCCAGACACGCTGTTTGTCGAGGCGAGAGAAATCGTCCACGGTCTCTTCCGAGAGCCAGCCTTCGCCAGGGCGGAGAAGAGTCTTGCGCAGGATGTCGTCGACAGCGCGATCTGCGGCAGTGACGGGATCGTCGCCGAGTTTAAATTTGGCCTCAATGGCTCCGGGGGTAAAGCCCTTCAGCACGGTGCGCGCGGCTTCCAGCGCGGCGTGAATGCGTTCGAGAGTTTCTTTGGATGAATAAGAGGTCAATTTGTGCTCCGTAAGAAGTACCCAGTACCTAGTACCCAGTACCCAGATTTTCAGTGACCCAGTGGTCCTCTGGGTACTGGGTACTGGCAACTGGGTACTGTTTCACGCCCATAGCATTCTTGCTCCCGTCATCAGCAAGACCGTGCACAGGATTCGCCTTAGCCAGAGCACCGGCACGCGCGTGCTCAGATGCGAGCCCAGCATTCCGCCGGGGATCGAGCCGATTAGCAAGGCCCCGACGAGATGCCCGTCGACATTGCCCGCCCGCCAGTGCAACAGGCTGGTGACACCGGTCAGAATGACGGCATGGGCAATGTCGGTTCCGACCATGATCTTGGGAGCAAACGAATAAAACACAAGCAGCAACATCATGATGATGCTGCCCGACCCAACCGAGGTGATGCCAACCAGGAATCCACCGACCAGTCCGATTACCGTCATGAAGGCGAAAGACTTCATGGTGGGCTGGCGCTTGGCGAGATGTTCTTCAATCCGTCCCTGGAACAAAAGCAAGGTGGGAATCAGCACCAGCAGTAGTCCTACCGCCGACTTGATGAAGTCGTTGACGCCAGTGCCGTAGATGTTGCGCAGGTGCACCAAAAAAGTTACGCCCAGGTACGACCCGGGCATACTGCCGGCCGCCAACGCCAGTACGACTTTCTTCCGCACCGTGCCCTTTTGCAGGTGCATGAGGCTGGCCGGAATCTTGGTGAAAAAGTTGAACAGCGCGTCGGTGCCGACGGCGATGATGGCGGGCACGCGCAGGCCAAAAATGAGCATGGGCAGCAGCAATACGCCGCCGCCCAGACCCGTCAACCCGATCAGCGTTCCCACGACGAAGCCGATCAGCACCTTTAGCAGCAAGAATTCCATGCCTTCTTTCGTCGAGTTCCCGGTTCCCAGTTCTCCGTTCTCAGTAAAGCAAAAGCACATTAAGGAACTGAGAATCGAGGG